>JAYUFK010000358.1:0-8431 GCA_043739325.1 Methylocapsa sp.
TCTAAGCGAGAACCGCGCGCCGCAGTTTTGGCGCGCCACAATCGAGCGGGCGCTGCGCTCTAAGAAGGGCGGAGCGCGTTTGCGAAAAGGAGTTAACAACATGGAACTTACGATTATCCCGGCATCATGGGCGCCCAAGCTTCAAGGCGCGTTCCGCATTATGACTGGCTTGCTGCTGCTCGAACATGGCACCGGCAAGCTTCTGCACTTCCCGGCCTTGCCGGGGATCGACCAGATGCCCGCCGGATTGCTGTACGCGACCGGCCTGCTCGAACTGATCGGTGGCGCGTTGATCGTGATCGGCTTGTTTACCCGACCCGTCGCCTTCGTTCTCTCCGGCTTCATGGCCGTCGCCTATTTCATGGCGCATGCGCCGGCCGGGTTCTTCCCGGTCCTCAACCACGGCGAACTCGCGGCCCTGTATTGCTTCGCATTTCTCTTTCTCTCCGCCGCCGGCCCAGGAAGCTGGGCTGTCGATAAAGCGTAAGCGTTTCCGATCGAGGCGCGCGACGCCTCGATCGATATTTGGCGGCGCCGGCCCGGGTCGGACTCGTGGCTGGCGTTTTCCGTTTTGGCGCCGCAAGGCCTTCGAAATAGTTTAACTCATAAAATATGTAATATCGTCAAACATCATTACTAATGACATACTTGAACACTTGTCATGAGGCGATACATGAGAACCGCGCCAAGCCAATTCTCGTCGGCTCGCCATGCCCCACGGAGGTTCGGACGTCGCCCGAAAGCAAGCGTGCCCGCCCGACAAAGCGTCCTAAAAACAACACTCAAATCATTGAATTGATTGAATTGACCGCGCGGACAAGCGCCGGCTCCGGCAAAATTCGGGCAGCATCCTTCGTTTCAGGTCATGAGGCTTAGTTGGCCGCGCCGCGCAGGCCCAGCTCGTACAGCGCCGCTTCCGTCGAGCGGTCGGGCGCGGCGTTCGAGGCGGTATTGAACGCGCCAGTCGGCAGGTCGCCAAACGGCTTGGCGGCGCCTGCCTTCGCAGCGGCGATGCTGCCGGTCACGCTGCCAAGGCCCTGATCGACCTTGGCTGTCCGCGTCGCCTTCGCCGCAATAGTCGTCGCCGGCGCCTTGGCAGGCGCGATCAGCGACAACGGCGCGCTCAGCGCGGCCGCCTTGGCGAGCAGCGCCGGGCGCTCGGGAGGCTCGGGCGGGCTGGAGACGTCGGCGAGCGCCAGCGCGTTGGGCGGGATGCGCCCGCTCCACACGCCGCGCGTGATGACGCCGGGCAAGCGGCCGCGGGCGAGCAGGGCGGCGATCAGGTCATTCTTGCGCGCCGCTTCGCTGGCCGGCATTGGAGCCGCCAGGGCGACCTGAACCGGCTGGGCGTCGGCGAATTCCGTCGGCCGCGTCGGCGGCAGCGGCGCTTCAAGCAAAGCCAGCGCCGAGCCGTTGAGATCGGCGGGTTTGCGCGGCGGCAAGGGCACAACGAACGACTTGTGCAGATCAGCCGGCGCCGCAGCCTCTGGCTGGCTGACATTCAGCGAGGCGACAAGCTCCGGCTTCTCCGGCGCCGCCGCCACCACCGGCTCAGCCGGCTTCATGAAAGTCTCGCCCTTTGGCAGGTTGCGCTTGGCCTTGGCGATCGCGTCGGCATTGCTCGCCACGACCTGGGTTGGCGTCTTCTTGGCCGCCGCGACTTGCGTTCCCGCGCCTTCCTCGGCGTCGTCCGCGCCGCCGGCGTTGCCGCCAAACAGCCAGGACAGAATGCCAAAATTGGCCTTCGACCCGCTCGAAGCAGTGGCGACGACAGCGCCGCCGCGCGACTCGATTTCGGCCCGCGCCGTTTCATAGCCGGAGAGCGGCACGCCGTCGGCCGGCACGAACACCGTCTTGCCGTCAGGAAACAGCCGCACCATCTGATCGTGGCTGATGCGCGGCCAGTAGCGCACTGAACCGCTGTCGAGATGCACCCAAGGCGTGTTGCCGGTGGGATAAAAGCCGACGCCGCCCGATTGCATGCGCATGCTGATATCGCGAATGCGCGAGGTCGAAACGTCGAGGAAATGCGCGTCCATCGCCCGGCCCAGCATATGCTGGGAATGCTCCGCGACCTGGCGCGAGCGCATGCGCAGCATCGCGTTGGTCTGCGGCGAACGATAGGCGGAGAGGACGTCGATCGGCTGGCTGGAACCGGACTCGCGATAAACTTCCCAAACGATGTCGAACAGTTTGGGGTCCATCTTTGTCGGCTCGTTGAGCCGCCAGTCGCGCAGGAACCAGCTCAACTTCTCGATGACGCCGGAGTCATAGGAGCCGTTGACCATATAGGTGAACGCCCCGGATTCATTGGTGTGGGAATTGGACAGGTTGATCGTTCGCGTGTCGCCATTGGCGACCGCCGATTCCGTCGAACTCGTGGCGAAGCCCAGATAGACAAGCAGAGGCGCGGACAACAGGCGCGCCGCTGTTTTTCTCCCCGATGCGTGAGCGCCGATGGCTCGCTTAGCCGGCAAAATGTCCCCTTCCGAGAAATCGAACCTGAAATGACGTCGACGGCGCCCAATGCCGAAAACGCCCACCCCTCGAATACACGCCCTGCGCCATGACTTTTGATATGTGTCAGCAAAGGCACAGAACGTCTAAATATCCCAGAGTCGGGTTAAGCAGGCGCTATACATGCTCAAACTCCAAGTTTCAACCTTGACTCGCAAGGCCAAGGGCGCCTTGGAGCCGCCGCATATGGCCGTAGACATCTTCACGCAACTGCAAATCCCCGGAATCATCTACAAACGCAGTGAAATATTCGATGTGGATGGGAATGCGGCGCGGTAGGAAAACTGTCCGTTCGCCGCCGCCGACCAGCGAACTCAGCCGCTGCTGGCTCCAGCCGTTCGCAGCCCCGCCCATGACGAGCTCGCCCAGCTGGAGAGGTTGATCGACGCGGATGCAGCCATGGCTATAGGCCCGCCGCAGCGTGCCGAACAACCCGCGCGACGGCGTGTCGTGCAAGTAGACAGAGTGGTCGTTGGGGAACATGAACAGGATGCGCCCGAGCGCATTGCGCTCGCCTGGCGGCTGGCGGACCAACAGCGAATCGCCCTTCTGGGTAACTTCGAAACCCATGCGGGTGAGGTAATCGGGGTCCTTGGCGAGCTTGGGCAGCATCTCTTTCTTGATGATCGATTGCGGCACGTGCCACGACGGATTAAGGAGGATATAGCGGATTTCATTGGAGAAAATCGGCGTCTGCGTCTCAGGCTTGCCGACGATTACGCGGGCGCTATGCAGCACTTCCTCGCCACGCATCACCTTGAGCGTGAAGTCGGGAACGTTGATCTCGACATGTTCGTCGCCCATTTCGCGCGGCTCCCAGCGCCACATCTCCATGTTCGCCAGAATGATCGATTCCTGCCGCGCCGCATCGCCCCCGGCCAGCGCCATCGCGGTGCCGGAGTTAAGTATTCCCGTGCCCTTGAGGCCGTTGGCGCGCTGGAAACTCGCCACGGCGGACGCCACGCGGGCGTCATAGACCAGCGCGTTATCCGATTGCAGCGACGGGTCCTGATCCAGCCCAAAGCGAGTGCGAATCAGCGCGACGCGCGGGTCGATCATGCCGATCTTCAGCGTCGGGCCGGTCGGAAACGTATTGGCGGCAAACGCCGGATTCGCCGCTCGGATCTGCGCCAGCTTTTCGCGCAGGTCGCGATAGCCCTTCTGCGGCGGATTGAAATTCGCCAGCGCGCTGGCGGGATCGCCCGCCGCCAGAACCTGCTCAACCGCGCGCACCGGATTGGCGACCGCCGGTCGCTCGTCGATATCTCCGGCAACGCGCGCCGGATCGACCCGGCCGCCGCTCGCTTCGACCGCATAGGCGATGATTGCTTGCGTCAGCGCGACATCGGCCTGCGCCAGTTGCGTCGGCGTCGCGCCGGATTTGGGGGCTGCGGGAAGCGTTAAAGCAAAAAGGTCGAGGCCATCCTCGCCAGCGCGGCCCAGTTGCGGTAAGGCGGCGCGGGCGGTCGGGGTCATTTCTCCGCCGCTTGTCCAGGCCGGCGCATAGGAGCGTCCGGCATAGAAGGCGCGAACCGCATCGCGCGCCGCGCGCCAATCGCCGGCGCCGAGCGGGCGCGGGGAGATCGGCCGGCCGTCCATGGCGCTGAGCGCTGCGAGAACATCCGGGCCGGTGGCGTTCGGCGGCGAGGTCGCCTCGGCGCCCGGCTTGGTGGACGCATCCCGCTGTGGATCATCGAGGCTGGCCAGCGGGCGCGAGCCCGGTTTGGCCGGCGCGTCAATGACCGGGGGACTGCCGACGTCGGGAGGTAATTCGGGCTCAAGCGCGATGGTGGGCGCCCGGACCTGCGCCGCCGAAGGCGGCTGCACGAGGGGCTGCGCGGGAGCGATTGTCCCGGTCGGCGTAAAGTCAATGTCGGCCACATGGGCCATCGAACCGGCCAGACGAGCCAAGGTCGCGGCAGCGGCGATGTCGCCCGTCCGGTCGGGCAGCGGCATGTGCTCGGCTGGGGCTACGACCGCAGCGAATGGATGCTGCTTTTCCCGCGGCAGAATGTCCGGCGACAACACGCTTTGCGGGCGAAACTGATCTTCGGGCCCAACCTGCGCGCGGGGCAAAAACTCGTCGCCGATCGCGGTTGCTGGGGCTGAGAGCGACAATGCAGCCAGGCAAACTCCCGCCAGCCAACTCGATTTGCCGAAAATACGCATCAATTCTTCCTGCGCGTCGCCGCGATATTTTGCACCGATAGGCCGGGAAACGTCCATTGCGAGCGAGTCGCCCCATCCCGCGAAGGGCTCACGGCGTCACGCAGCGGCTTCGCCGACGAGTTCGCCGTCGATGCCGATTTCCTTCATCTTACGGTATAGCGTCGAACGCCCGATGCCCAGTTTCCGCGCCATTTGCGACATTTGCCCGCGATAATGCGCCAAGGCAAAGCGGATGGCCTCCGCCTCGATTTCCTCAAGCTTACGCACGTCGCCGGAATCGTCGATCAGCCGCATAATATTGGGATCGCGCGGCTCGAAATCGCTCGCCTCTCGCGCGAAGACTGCCGGCTGTGCGGAGGCGGCGACATGCGCCGGCGCCACCGGAATACGCACGTCAAAACCTTCGACCTGCGCGGCGATCTGCGGAAACTCCGCCGTCGTCAGCTCATCGCCGTCAGCCAGCACAACCGCGCGGAACACGGCGTTTTCGAGTTGGCGCACGTTACCCGGCCAGTCATAGGCGCAGAGCAGCGCTTGCGCTTCGTTGGAAATGCCGCGGATGCGTTTGCCTTCCTCGGCGCAGAAACGCGCGGTAAAGCGGCGCGCCAGATCCGGCACGTCCATCGTGCGGGAGCGCAGCGGCGGGATGGTGATCGGGAACACATTGAGACGATAGAACAGATCCTCGCGGAAGCGGCCGCGCTTCACCAGTTCGATGAGGTTCTGATTGGTCGCCGACACGAGACGGAAATCGACCTTCACCGAGCGCCGCGCACCGACAGGATCGATCTCGCCCTCCTGCAAAGCGCGCAGCAGCTTGACCTGCGCGTCGAGCGGCAATTCACCGATTTCATCGAGGAACAGCGTGCCGCCATTGGCCTCGGCGAACTTGCCGACATGTTTTTCGGTCGCGCCGGTGAACGAGCCTTTCTCGTGGCCGAAAAGAATAGACTCGATGAGGTTTTCCGGCAGCGCGCCGCAATTGACGGTGATGAACGGCTTGCCGCGCCGTTCCGAGCCGCCCTGAATGGCGCGCGCCATCAGCTCCTTGCCAACGCCCGACTCGCCTTCGATCAGCACGGGAATGCTGGACTTGGCGGCGCGTTCGGCGAGGCGAATGACGCGGGCCATATTCTCGGCCTTGGTGACGATATCGCGGAATGTCAGTTCGCCCGCGCTGCGGCGCGTGGCGCGGCGCAATTCGTCTTCCAGCGCGTCGACGCGCAAGGCGTTCTTGATGGAAACCTGCAGCCGTTCCGCCCCGACCGGCTTGACGACGAAGTCGAGCGCGCCGGCGCGCATCGCCGAAATGACCGCCTCGATCGAACCATGCGCGGTCTGCACGATCGCTGGCACGCGCATTTCGTTCTGGCGCATGCGTCCAAGCACGCCCATCCCGTCCAGATCGGGCATGACGAGATCGAGAATCAGCAGATCGACGGGCGGCCGCTCGACTTGATCGAGCCGGGTCAGGGCGCCTTCGCCCGAGTCGACCGTTTCCACTTCATAGCCAAACCGGCGAACCATCGCCTCAAGCAGCCGGCGCTGAATCGGATCGTCGTCAACTATGAGAATCAAGGCGGCCATGAAAACCCTTTAGGACGTTGGCGGCAAACGCCCCCCAACGACCCACAGTCTTCTATTGCAGTAAACACCTTGTTAATGGCGTCCCATTTTGGAGCTTTTATGCGCGCTTATGCCCATTGAATGCACGTTAGGCTTGGCCGATATAGGGAGCACCGCCTCCGTGAGAACAAAAATGCTTGATCGCGCCCCAGTTTGTTTCGCAACTGCCGCTCTCTCCATCGCCATCGCTCATTCGTCAGCTGGCGCGCCCGATCTCGGGGCTCTGCCGGAATGGCGGCTGTCGGACCTTTATTCCGGCATGGACGCGCCACAATTTGCGTCCGACATGCAGACGTCGATCGAAATGGCTAGGAAATTCGCCGATGACTATCGCGGCAAACTGGAAGCGCTGGCGACCGGACCCGGCGCCGCGGATGCATTTGCGAACGCAGTGCGCCGATACGAATCGATTCAGGACGTCGTTGGCCGCATCATGTCGTTCGCGTCGCTAAGCTACGCCGGCGACACCAGTGACCCGGCGCGGGCGAAATTTTATGGCGACGCGCAAGAGAAAGTGACGACGCTGGCGGGCGATCTGCTGTTCTTCGAACTCGAACTCAATCGTCTCGATGAGGCGAAACTCAACGCGCTGATGCAGACGCCATCGCTCGGCCATTACAAGCCGTGGCTCGACGATGTGCGCAAGGAACGCCCGCATCAACTCGGCGACGAAATCGAGCAATTGTTTCTGGAAAAATCGGTCAGCGGCGTCGCCGCTTGGAACCGTTTGTTCGACGATACGATCGGCGCCTTGCGCTTCAAGTTCGAAGGCGAGGAACTGACGCTCGAGCCGTTGCTGGCAAAAATGCAGGACCCGGATGAAAAGAAGCGCGAGGCCGCGGCGAATGCGCTTGCCGCGACTCTGGGCGCCAATCTGCGCACCTTCGGGCTGATCTCCAACACGCTGGCCAAGGACAAGGAAATCTCGGATCGCTGGCGTAAGTTCGACGACATCGCCGACAGCCGACATCTCGCCAACCGCGTTGAGCGCGAAGTCGTCGACGCGATGGTTTCCGCCGTCACCGCTTCCTATCCCCGCCTGTCGCATCGCTACTACAAGCTGAAGGCGCGCTGGTTCGGCAAGGAACAGCTCAATCATTGGGATCGCAATGCGCCGCTGCCGAACGCGCCCGAGCGCATCTATTCGTGGGACAACGCACGGGACGTTGTGCTGACGGCGTATCGCGGTTTTTCGCCTGAAATGTCCGACATTGCGCGGCGCTTCTTCGATGAAGGCTGGATCGATGCGCCGGTGCGGCCGGGCAAGGCGCCGGGCGCGTTCGCGCATCCCACAACGCCCTCAGCGCATCCGTATGTGCTGGTCAATTATCTCGGCAAGCCGCGCGATGTGATGACGCTGGCGCATGAGCTGGGCCATGGCGTGCATCAGGTGCTGGCGGGGCCAAACGGCGCGCTGATGGCGCCGACGCCGCTGACGCTGGCCGAGACCGCTTCGGTGTTCGGCGAAATGCTGACGTTCCGCTCGTTGCTGGCGGCGACGAGCGATCCACAGGTGCGTAAATCCATGCTCGCGGCAAAAGTCGAGGACATGCTCAACACCGTCGTGCGGCAGATCGCGTTCTACACATTCGAGCGCAAGCTCCACACCGAGCGCAAGCGCGGCGAACTCACCGCCGAGGACATCAGCGCGCTGTGGATGAGCGTGCAGGGCGAGAGCCTGGGGCCGGCGATCAAGCTTGGACCGGGCTACGAAACCTACTGGGCCTATATCGGCCATTTCATCCATTCGCCGTTTTACGTCTACGCCTATGCGTTCGGCGATTGCCTGGTGAATTCGCTCTACGGCGTCTACGAAAACGCCCGCGAAGGATTTGCCGAGCGCTATCTCGCGATGCTCGCGGCGGGCGGCACCAAACATCATTCCGAACTGCTTGCGCCGTTCGGCCTCGACGCCAGCGACCCGGCGTTCTGGCAGATCGGATTGTCGCTGATCGAGCGGATGATCGGCGAACTTGAGGCTATGGGGTGAGGCGGAAATAGCGACGTGGAAAGACCAGCATCGCCGTCATGGCCGGGCTTGTCCCACGACTGTCCGGTACGTGTTTTGCTTGCTGCGGCGCACGACATTGATTCTACTGGTTTCCAGAGTTTTGCGACT
>JAYUFK010000359.1:0-3044 GCA_043739325.1 Methylocapsa sp.
CCGACGATCCCGGCGCCCAACACGATGACATCGAACTTGCTTTGCATTCTTCCGACCCCCGCGCGGTCTGTAGCAAGCCATGACGCGCCTGTCAGCGCGCCGGCGCCGCTCCCACAGGGCAATCGCATTTGAACGCGCCGCCTTGCAATATCCTTGGCTTTTCCGAGCGCTCCCGTGTAACCGCTCAGTCCCGCCCCATCCCGGACCCCCGCAATGCTGCCGCGCTATTCACGCCCCGAAATGACCGCCCTCTGGGATGCGCAGTCCCGGTTCCGCATCTGGTTTGAGATCGAGGCCCATGCTTGCGACGCGCTGGCCGAAATCGGCGCGATTCCCAAGGCCAGCGCCAGGGCGATCTGGGAGAAGGCCGGCCATGTCACTTTCGATGTCGCCCGCATCGACGAGATCGAGCGCGTCACCAAGCATGATGTGATCGCCTTCCTGACGCATCTGGCCGAGTTCATCGGCCCCGACGCGCGCTTCGTCCATCAGGGCATGACCAGCTCCGATGTGCTCGACACCTGCCTCGCCGTGCAATTGCAACGCGCCAGCGATCTTCTCATCGCCGACGTGGATGTTCTGCTCGCCGCGCTGAAACGGCGCGCCTTCGAATACAAGATGACGCCGACGATCGGACGCTCGCACGGCATCCATGCGGAGCCCACCACGTTCGGCCTCAAGCTGGCGCTCGCTTACGCCGAGTTCGCGCGGGCGCGCGAGCGGCTGCTGGCGGCGCGTGAGGAAATTTCGACCTGCGCGATTTCCGGCGCGGTGGGCACGTTCGCCAACATCGATCCGCGCGTCGAGGAACATGTCGCGCGCAAGCTTGGCCTCAAGGTCGAACCCATTTCGACGCAGGTGATCCCGCGCGACCGGCATGCCGCCTTCTTCGCCGCGCTTGGCGTCGTCGCTTCGTCCGTCGAGCGGCTCGCCACCGAAATCCGCCATCTCCAGCGCAGCGAAGTGCTCGAAGCCGAGGAGTTCTTCGCCGAAGGTCAGAAGGGTTCGTCGGCGATGCCGCACAAGCGCAATCCGGTGCTCAGCGAGAATCTGACCGGCCTGGCGCGCATGGTGCGTTCCGCCGTCACGCCGGCGCTGGAGAATGTCGCGCTGTGGCACGAGCGCGACATTTCGCATTCTTCCGTCGAGCGGATGATCGCGCCTGACGCGACGATCACGCTCGACTTCGCCCTGGCGCGGCTGGCCGGCCTGATCGACAAGCTCATCGTCTATCCCGACAATATGCGGCGCAATCTCGACCGTCTGGGCGGCCTCATCCATTCGCAGCGCGTGCTGCTGGCGCTGACCCAGAAAGGCGTCTCGCGCGACGAGGCCTATCGAATCGTTCAACGCTGCGCGATGCCGGTCTGGCGCGGCGAGGGCGATTTCCTCGCGCTGTTGAAGGCCGACAAGGACATTCGCCGCGCGCTCGACCCCCACGAACTCGAAGCGCTGTTCGATCTGGGCTACCATTTGAAACAGGTGGATTTCATCTTCGCGCGGGTGTTCGGCTGATTCGGTGGCGGCCCTGTCTGTCGCCGCGTAGGCAAACCGCGCCAGGCTGTTGCGCTTTTGCTACGGTCAGCCGGAAAAATTCCTCGACGCCTGGTTCCCGCAGGTGGCCCGCGCGCGCGCTCAGGCGCCGCAGCGTCAGGAATCGGCGGTTTTCCGCCGTATTGGGCATGCGGCGTCGATGACTGGGCTGAACCTGCCGGCCAATGCCGTGAGATTCGGCCTCTCCTTCAACGGTTTGTTCACCAAGCCGATCTCCTATAGGGTGCGCGCGGGCTGCAGGTCCGATCCGACTGGAGTGGGGCATTGGGAAAATATGCCGCTGTTGCGGCGCTTCTGTTGGCGTTGGCCGGTTGCTCGAGCGTGCCCACGGGCGCGCCGACCAATTCGGAACTCCTGGCGCAGGGCGATCCGGCCAAAGCGCCGTTCGATTTTGAGCTTTTCGACGTTACCGCCGATGTCGCGCGGATCGCTGGCGTGCGCACCGACGACACGTTCGCGGGCCGCTTCGGCGGACGCGGCGCGGCGACCGATGTCATCGTCGGGCGCGGCGACTCGCTCAGCATTTCGATTTTCGAGGCGGCCAACGGCGGCCTGTTTTCGTCTTCCGTGGAGACCACTGCCGCCGGCGGCGTCAGCGCGGGGGCCAAGAACGTCACCTTGCCGCAGGTCATGGTCGATGCGCGCGGATTTATCCGGGTGCCTTACGCTGACGAGGTTCAGGCGGCGGGTCGCACGCCGCGCCAGATCGAGATGGCGATCGAGGAGCGGCTGAAAGGGCGCGCCATCGAGCCGCAAGTGATCGTCACGCCCTCCACCAACCGCAGTTCGCTCGTCACCGTTTCGGGCGAAGTGAAAAGCGCCGGCCGTTTGCCGATCCTCACCGCCAATGAACGATTGCTCGATGTCATCTCGGAGGCCGGCGGCCCGCTGCTGCGTCCCTTCGAAGCAACCGTAACCATCGTGCGTGGCAACAGGACCGCGACGGCTTCGCTGAAAACCGTGTTCGACGATCCCAGGGAAAACGTCTTCATCCGGCCCGGCGACACGATCCTCATTGAGCGGCGGCAGCGCTCGATCACAATTCTGGGGGCGGCGGCGAGGAATTCGCAGTTGCCGTTCGCCGACGATAACATGACCCTGTCCGAGGCCATCGGCAATGGCGGCGGGCTTGAGGATACGCGCGCCACTCCGGAAGGCGTTTATGTTTTCCGCTACGAGCGTCCGGAAATTGTCCGTTCGATGCGGCCAGGCTGGAGCGATCCGGCGCGGCGTCCAAGAATCCCGTCCCTCTACAGGCTGGATCTGCGCGTCGCGCAAGGCTATTTCCTCGCCCAGCAATTCCAGTTGCGCGATCACGATCTGCTGTTCGCCGCCAACGCGGACGGAACCGAATATTTGAAAGTCTTGCAGCTTGTGGGCGCCGCGTTCGGCATCGGGTCGGGCACGGCGAACGTGGCGATCGCCGCGGGCAACGTCAAATCGGACGTGCGGCTCAAGCACGATATCGTCCCGCTCGGGCGCCTCGACAA
>JAYUFK010000360.1:0-3044 GCA_043739325.1 Methylocapsa sp.
AGAGTGAACTCCCCGGCAAGGTGGGAGCCATAAATGACATCGCCCGGCCGCATTGTCGCCAACGCCCGCTTGAACGCGCTGGCCCCCGGATAGAACTTCACTCCCAGCCGAATTTCGTTCTCAGTCGGGGCCGAGGCGATGGTGAAGGCGCGTCGGTTGCCGCGATTGTCGGGATCGGCGACGTCGAGCGTCCATTCGAGATACTGGCCCGGGCGAAACCCCACCTTGCGGTTGGAGGCGAAGACGAAATCGTAGCAATTGGCGGCCATTTCCTCGACGCTGACCAAGGCAAGCCTGAAACGTCCTTTCGGGCTGACGGTCCAGGCGAAGACATTGCCAATGAGAAAGGCGATCTCCGGCGTAAGATAATAGTCCATGATGTGGACGTTGGGCGATGACAGCGCGCCGACAATGACGCCATAGACGAGGCGCGGACCCCGGGCGTGCGGCGATGTCAATGGCTCGGTCAGCATCACAAAGCCGGCAAACAAAAGCGGCGAATACAGCAGCGATTGCGTCAGCGCCTCGCCATACTGACCGAACCGCGATGTCGCGAGAGTGACCGCAAGATTGGCGAGGAGATAAACGCCGACCATGTCGAAGCGCTGCACCTTACGCACGACAATGAGCCCGCCGATCAAAACGAATGGCGCCAGCGGGAGATTGCCGCCCGCCCACCAGGTCGCGGGCTGATCCAGCGCGAGCGCGCTGACGGCAATGCCGATCGCGACCGGATTGAAAATATGCCGGCCGCGTATCGCCAACACGAATTTCGAGGCGATCGCCACGAACGACGCCAGCGCGAGGCCGGCGACGCCCGGCAAATTCGCCGCTGTCGCCGGCGGCAGAACCAGCGCCAGGATGAACGCCGTGATGTAGACCGATTCGGTGTTGGCGGGGACGCGCAAGAGCGTCGCGAACAGGCGGTTTGCGATCCAGCAGACCCCCAGAATCACCACCGCCGAAAAGGTCAGCGCGGTTGGATCACTGGGGACGAGACCGACAAAGCCGAAGCAGACGGCTGCGAACAGCAGGCCGGCGACATAATAGAGCGCCAGCCGGTACATCGTGATGCGGTTGAGCGCGGAATCGATAAGTTGGATCATTGGCGGACATACGCTCCAAAGCCGCTGGTCCAGGTCCCGCAGCCATTGGTTTCGACGACGTAGCCTTCGAACCCATCGAGCTGTTCGATGAAGTGAATGCCCGCTTTGCCCATGGCGAAGCCCGCGGTGGCGAAGCGGTCCGCTTCCAGCACGTCGGGACCAATAATCGTAAGGCTGACGATATCGTCGATGGGCTTGGACGGGCATTGCGGGTTATAGATATGCTGACCGCGCGCGGAGGTCCCTGACGTTGCGACGCCGCGCCCCTGCGGGGCCACCCGCTTGATGAATTCGTCCGCGTTAAACGGATTGCGAATCCCAATTGTCCAAGTGTCGCCTTCCTTATTTCTGCCGCAGCTCTGGATGTCGCCGCCAGCGTCGACATAGAAATTTTCCGCGCCGGACCGCCGCACGAGATTGGCGGCATTGCGTATGGCCCAGCCCTTGACGATTCCGGATGGATCAAGCTCTCCGTTTGACCGGCGAATTTCAAAAAAACCTTGGCTTTCGCGCTTCGTTTGCTCAGCGAGTTCCAGCACCTCGCGCATTTCGGGGCTGATCTCTCCATAGGAGATACGCCGTTTGTTCAGCGCGTTGATTTCGCTGGTTTCCTTGTAAAGGCTGAAGCGTTCGTCGATGGCGGCAAAATAGTTGAACACACTCTCCAGAACCTCATGCGGCCCATCGTCGACAATCTCGACGGTGATCGGCATCCCCATCAGCAACCTCGTTTCGCGCGCCATCCGTCAAGAGCCCGCCTGGGCCAAGGCGTCTTTCAATGAACGGATGTAGGCGCGGCTCGTCAGCGTGGCCCCAGTGACAATATCGATCTTGCCGCTCTGCGCCTGGATCACCTCGGACTGCAGCACGGGCAACGCCTGGTCATTGATCCTGCGGCTGGTGCGCCGATCCGCCGGATATTGCAGCACATGAATCGAGGTGATGCAGCCGCCGCTCACATTCGCCTGGATCTGCACGTCGCCATAATAGGCATCGAACACCTGCCCTGTGAACGGGCCGTCATGAAAGTGGCAAGCGGCGGCGACTCGAACGATAGCGGCGTCGCCGGCGCTCGCCTGGTCGGGCTGCCCCTGAGCCGGGCTGGTTGCAAACGCTTGAACTGCGTTCGCGCCGAACGCGGCAAAAGCCGAAGCGGCCAGAAACAGAACAATCGTTGGGTAAAGGGTAGAAACCTTCATAATTTTCCTGCGGCAAGAGCTGAATCGCGCCACCCCGGACCCGATATACGCGTCTTTTCTGACAGCGACCTGAACGAGACTCTTTTTGTTGTTCAGGTTCCCTGCAGCTTTCCAGGCTATGGCCTTTATGGGAACAGTCGGTTCATGCGCATCCTGCTTATCGAAGACGATCACGTGCTTGGCGAGGCGGTGCGCGAGCATGTGGCCTCGCTCGGCTACGGCGTCGACTGGATGCAACGGCTTGACGACGCGCGCGAAGCGATGGCGACAACCGCCTACGAACTGTTGCTGCTCGACCTCAATCTGCCTGACGGAAGCGGGCTCGATTTCCTGCGGGAAATGCGCCGGCAGGCCAGCGCGACGCCGGTCATCATCCTGACGGCGCAGGACCAGATCGCCTCGCGTATCGCCGGACTGAATGCCGGGGCGGACGATTACCTCATCAAGCCCTTTGATCTCAGTGAATTATCCGCGCGCGTCGGCGCGGTGGCGCGGCGCTACGGCGGCAATCCCAATCCGCTGCTGAAGCTCGGCGACCTCGATATCGATCTGGCGCAGCGCTACATCAGCGTCGCTGGCAAAACCGTGGATTTGACCGCGCGCGAATGGGCGGTGTTCGAGCGCCTGGCGCGGCGGCCCAACGCAATGATCGCCAAATCCGACATCGAAGACTCGCTCTATGAATTTGGCGCCGAGGTCGACAGCAACACTGTGGAAGTCTATGTCAGCCGCCTGCGCA
>JAYUFK010000361.1:0-8383 GCA_043739325.1 Methylocapsa sp.
CGGCGGGCGGATCATCGAAGCCGCCCTCGCCGCAGGCGCCGACGCCATTCATCCCGGCTACGGCTTTCTCTCGGAAAACGCCGCGTTCGCGCGCGCGACAGCCGCGGCGGGGCTCACTTTCATCGGCCCCGGCGCCGACCTGATCGCCTTGATGGGCGACAAGATATCTGCGCGCGACTTTGCCGAACGGCACGGCGTGCCGGTGGCCCCCTCGGTCATCTCCGACGGCGACGCCGCATCGTTCATGGCCGCCGCCGAGAGGATCGGGTTTCCGCTGCTGATCAAAGCGGCGGCGGGCGGCGGCGGCAAGGGCATGAAGATCGTCCGCTCGGTCGAGGCGTTGGCCGAGGCGACGCGTTCGGCGGCGAGCGAGGCGCTGCGTTACTTCGGCGATGGGCGCATCTACGCCGAGCTCTATGTCGACCGGCCGCGCCATATCGAAGTGCAGGTGCTCGGCGACGGGCGAGGCGGCGCGGTGACCCTGTTCGAACGCGAGTGCTCGGTGCAACGGCGCTTTCAGAAGATCATCGAGGAGGCCCCGGCCCCCAATCTCGCCGACGATATTCGTGAGCGCATGCTGGACGCAGCCCTGCAACTAACGAGCGCGGCCAAATACCTCAACGCCGGCACGATCGAATTCATCCTTGGCTCCGACGGTCGGTTTTTCTTTCTCGAAATGAACACGCGCTTGCAGGTCGAACATCCCGTGACGGAGATGATCACGGGCATCGACCTCGTGCGCGCGCAAATGGAGATCGCGGCCGGGCATGGGCTCCCATTTCAGCAGGCCGACATTGTTCGGAAAGGCGTCGCGATCGAGTGCCGCATTTGCGCGGAAGATCCCGAGCGCGACTTTCTCCCGGAAACCGGGATCGTGCAATATCTCGGCAAGCCCGAGGCGCCCTATCTCAGGTTTGAAAATGCGCTCGACAAAGGGCAGAAGATCACGGCGGACTTCGACCCGATGCTCGCCAAGCTCGTCGTCCACGGCGAAACGCGCGACCAGGCGATCTCCCGCTCCATCGCCGCGCTCGAAGAATTGGCGATCCTCGGCGTGAAGACCAACGCGGAATATCTCGAACGCGTTCTGGCGCATCCGGCCTTTCGCGCCGGAGACCTGCACACGGGCTTTGTCGCCGAACATGCTGAAGCGCTGAACGCGGCGCCGCTCGACGCCTCGACGCTCGATCACGTCCTCATCGCCGCGGCGCTGGGCTTTCGCGAGTTTCGCGAATCCGTGTTCGGGGCTCCCGAGCCGCACGCGACGATCGGGCGTTGGAGGAACTGAGCATGGCGTTGAAGCTGACCTTCGCGGGGCGCGTGCACATCCTCGAAATCGTCCGCCGCCGTCCGCATCTGGTCGTCAGCATCGACGGACGCGAACATGAGATCGCCGCGACGGGCGACGGCGGCGACGGGCGCCACACGCTCGAAATCGCCGGCGAAGCCCTCCACGTCGCACGGGCGCAGGTCGGCGAGCGGCAGGTCGTGCGGCTGCGCGGGCGAACTCATGAAATCGGGTTGATCGATCCGCGTTCGGAGATCGCCGAGACCGGCGCCGGAAATGACGAAGTGAAGGCGCCGATGCCCGGACGGGTGGTCTCGGTCCACAAGTCGGCGGGCGACGCCGTGCTGCGCGGCGAAGCCGTCGCGACGATCGAGAGCATGAAGCTGCAAATGGCGCTGGTGGCGCCGCGCGACGGGCGCCTCGCCGCGATCCTGCGCGGCGAGGGCGACTCCGTCGACAAGGACGAAACCGTCGCGCGGCTCGAAGCGCTGACGTCGGAGGATTGAAACGTTGAGAAAGATCCAGTCGAGCCTGAACGCGTCGAGCGCCGAATTCCGGCGCAACGCGGCGCACAACCGCCGGCTTGCCGCCGAGTTCCGCGCCCGTCAGGAAGCCGCGCGTCATGTTCGTCCGGCGCGCGATCTCGAACGGATCGCCAAACAGGGCAAGATGCGGCCGCGCGAGCGGATCGAAAAGCTGCTCGATCCCGGCACCCCGTTCCTGGAGCTTTCCTCGCTCGCCGCCAACATGGCCTATGGCGGCGAGGCGCCGTCGGCAAGCTGCATCGCCGGCATTGGAATCGTCTCCGGCAAGGAGACGATGATCCGCGCCGACGATTGCACCGTGAAGGGGGGCGCGTGGTATCCGCTCACGGTCAAGAAGATAGTCCGCGCGCTCGACATCGCGATTGAGAATCGGCTGCCGGTGATCCACCTCTGCGATTCCGCCGGAGGCTTCCTGCCGTTGCAGGCGCAACTGTTTCCCGACAAGCAGATGGGCGGTCGCGTCTTCCGCAACCAGTCGATTCTCTCCAAGCTCGGAGTCAAACAGCTCTCGCTTGTGTTCGGACATTGCACCGCCGGCGGCGCCTATATCCCCGCGCTGTCGGACTACAACGTGATCGTGCGCGGAACCGGCGCCGTCTTTCTCGGCGGGCCGCCGCTGGTGCGCGCCGCGACCGGCGAGGAGGTGTCTGTGGAGGATCTCGGCGGCGCCGACATGCACACCAGCGTTTCCGGCGTCTGCGACTATCCCGCCGCCAACGAAGAAGAAGCCATATTGATCGGGCGCGAGATCGCTCGACTCTGGCGCGAGCCGACCAAGATCGCCTGGCGCCCGGAGCCCGCGGAAGATCCCGCCTACGATCCCGAGGAGCTCTATGGAATACTCCCCGACGACGTCAAGAAACAGTTCGACATGCGCGAGGTCATCGCCCGAATCGTCGACGGCAGCCGGTTCCACGAATATCAACCGAACTATGGCGCCACCCTGATCTGCGGATTTGCGAACATATGGGGCTTCAAGGTCGGCATCCTCGCGAACAACGGCGTGCTCTTCAACGATTCCTCTTTGAAAGGGGCGCATTTCATCGAGCTTTGCAACCAGAATGAAACGCCGCTGCTGTTCCTGCAGAACATCACCGGCTACATGGTCGGGCGCGAATACGAGCGCAAAGGCATCACCAAGGACGGGGCCAAGATGATCATGGCGCAGAGTTGCAGCCGCGTGCCCAAATTCACAATCATGTGCAACGGTTCGTTCGGCGCCGGCAACTACGGAATGTGCGGGCGGGCGTTTGACGGACGCTTCCTGTTCTCCTGGCCCAACCACCAGATCGGCGTCATGGGCGGCGAACAGGCCGCCAATGTGCTAGCCGAGGTCAAGGTCAACCAGATGAAGCGCAGCGGCGAGGCGATCGACCGGGCCTTGATCGAGCAAGTGCGCGAGCAGACTCTCGCCGCCTACCAGGAACAACTCTCGGCCTATTATTCGACCTCGGAATTGTGGGACGACGGCATCATCGACCCCGTCGATACGCGCAACGCGCTGGGCGTCGCGATCTCCGCGTCGTTGAACGCGCCGTTGGGCGATCTCGGCTATGGCGTGTTTCGATTCTAGGGGACTATTCATGGGCCAGTACGAAGACATCTCGGTCAGCCTCGAAGCCGGCGTGACGCGGATCACGGTCGAACGCGCGGCGCGGCTCAACGCCTATCGCGACCAGACCGCCGACGAATTGCTCGACGCGTTCCGTCAGGCCGAGGAAAACCCCGAGGCTCGGGTCATCGTTCTCAAGGGCGCCGGTCGCGCGTTCGGGGCGGGCTATGATCTCTCGACGATCGTCCCCGACGCGACGCCCGAACTCGACCGCGTGCTCGATCGGCATTTCAATCCGCTGATCCGGCGGATGCGCTCCTGTCGCCTGCCGATCGTCTCGCAGGTCAACGGTCCCTGCGCCGGGGCCGCGGTCGGAGTCGCGCTCGCGGGCGACATCGTCGTGGCCGCGCGCTCGGCATATTTCTACGAGCCGTTCGTCGGCATCGCGCTCGTGCCCGACGCGGGCAACACGATGTTCCTGACACAATTGATCGGTCGCGCCCGCGCCGGGCCGATGATGATGCTGGGCGATCGCATCAGCGCGGAAACAGCCGAGAGTTGGGGCCTGATCTGGCGAGCGTTCGCTGATTCCGAGCTGCCCGCGCGGACGGACGAGATTGCCGCGACATTGGCGTCGCGCGCTCCCGCCGCGCTCGCCGCCACCAAGCGGCTCATCGCGTCGGCGGCCGATCGTCAGCTGGACGCCCAGCTCGACCTCGAGCGCGACCTGCAGGGCGAGGCGGGGCGCACGCCCGAAATGAAACGAGCCATCGCGGCGTTCTTCTCGGCGCGGAAGGGCCCGTGAGGGCATCGTCACATCGGCAAAGAACGGGAGATTTTTGGCGGAAAATGCGATGACATCGAGTTTGCCCCGGTTGCTCGTGGCCAAAGCCAACTCATCGATTTATACCAGTCCCTCTAATTTCCGACACACGCCGATTCTCTGGTTCCGATTGATCGGATTCGATCTGGGTCGTTGACCAGGCAGCGCCATGCGCTTTGAGTCGCCCCCTTCGCCGGCGCAATAGCTGTCGGCGCCGTTAAGAAAGCGTTAACCCAATACTCCTTGCAACCGCCAGCGAATCGGACATACTGGCGCCAGATTGGCCTCTTTGGCGATCTTAGCGCTATTTCGGGCCCGAGCTAGATCATGGTGTCGCTTCCTCCGTTTGAATTTGACGACAAAATCCTCATGCAAGGGGCGGAGATCTCGCGGAAGCTCGATCAGTTGCGGCAAGAGAAGTTCCCGCCCGATGCGCAGAAGACTTTGCGGCGCTTCGCCATGGCGGAAGTCGCTCACTATTTCGGCGTCAGTCCCAACAATTTGAAGCGCCTTCATCTGGAAGGCAAGGGGCCGAAACCGCTGATCACGAACGGCGGCCGGCGGGTTTACACCGCCGAGCAAATGATCGAGCTCCGGCACTATCTGGACAAGAATGGCCGATCCGACACGAGCAAATATGTCCCGTACAGAAAAGCGGGAGAAAAGCTTCAGGTCATTGCGGTCGTCAATTTCAAGGGCGGATCGGGCAAGACCACGACGGCGGCGCACTTGGGGCAGCATCTCGCCTTGACTGGGCATCGCGTGCTTATCGTTGATCTTGATCCTCAGGCGTCGCTTTCCGCCCTGCACGGCTTTCAGCCCGAGATTGATCGAAATCCCTCGCTTTATGACGCCCTGCGCTACGACGGGCAGCGCAAGCCCATTCAGGATGTGATCCTGAAGACAAACTTTCCCCAGCTCGACATTGTTCCAGCCAATCTCGAATTGCAGGAATACGAGTATGAAACGCCGCTTGCGATGCAGACGTCGCAGGAAGGAAGACGGTTTTTTACGCGGCTTGGCAATGCGCTTGCCGACGTCGATGACCGCTATGACGTTGTAGTCATCGATTGCCCACCGCAGCTCGGCTACCTCACCTTGACCGCCCTCACGGCGGCGACATGCGTGCTGATCACCGTGCATCCGCAGATGCTCGATCTGATGTCGATGAGTCAGTTTCTCCTCATGCTCGGCAACATCACAAAGACGATCAAGAAGGCGGGCGCCGATGTCCGGATGGATTGGCTGCGCTATCTCATCACCCGCTTTGAGCCCACGGATATCCCTCAGGTTCAGATGCTTGGCTTCATGCACTCGATGTTGGCCGAGGAGATCCTGAAGAGCCCTATGGTCAAGTCGACGGCGATTTCAGACGCCGGCCTGACCAAGCAGACGCTCTATGAGGTCGAACGTGCAAATTTTAATCGCGATACATATGACCGCGCGATCGAGTGCATGGATGCGGTCAATTTCGAGATTCAGGGCTTGATTCATCAGGCTTGGGGGCGTTCCTGATGTTGACCGCGGTAAATTCACCGAATTTCTGTAGCCTTTTCAAAGGGCTTAAGGAGTGGGAGGCGAAGCTTGGCGCGTAAAAATCCGTTCGCGAACCTGCGCAGCGACAGTGGCGTCCGAGAGTCGGCCCCGTCGCTCGATTACGCCATGAAAGGTGCGTCCCGGTCCATTTTGAGCTCCATTGATGAGATGGCGGCCCGCGCCGACAAGCTGCTCGAAGGCGAAACCATTGTCGATTTGGACGTAGATTCTGTCGATGGATCTTTCATCAAGGATCGGTTGACAGCCGACGATCAGGAATTCAACGAGTTGCTCGAAGCGATTCGCGAGCGCGGGCAGGATTCGCCAATTCTCGTCAGGCCGCATCCGTCCAAATCCGAACGCTACATGGTCGTTTACGGTCATCGACGCCTGGAGGCGGCGAAGCGGCTCGGCCGCAAAGTTCGGGCTGTCATTAGGGATTTGAAGGACCGGGACCATGTCATCGCGCAGGGCCAGGAGAATTCCGCGCGAGCAAACCTATCTTTCATCGAGAAGGCGCTGTTCGCGGCTAATCTCGCCCGGCTCCGCTATGACGAGGACAGCTCGACGATCCTGGCCGCCCTTGGCGTCGACCGAACAACATTGTCGAAAATGCTGTCGGTGGCTGGGTTGCCAGAGCCGATCCTGCACGCGATCGGTCCGGCCAAAGGCGTCGGACGCGATCGATGGTACAAGTTGAAGCTTGTGCTTGAGAAACCCTCCAGCCAGGAAGCGGCGCTCAAAGCGGTCGCCGAAAGCGGCTTTGCCGCACGCTCAAGCGACGAACGATTCGATACCCTGGTCTCGCGCCTCAAGGCGGCCAGGTCAGCGCCGCGCGGACGTTCTGAGCCGAGGAAATTCGTCTGGATGCCCGAGGACGCCTCCCTGGCGGCCGAAATGGAGTCAGGGGGAAAACGCTTCACTCTGTCTCTCAAGGCCAAGGGTCCGGACGCACACGCGTTCGGTATATATCTCTCGGAAAACCTCGCGCAATACTATGAAGCTTTCCGACGGATTTCGGCATCCAACGAAAATGGAGATTAACCGGCAAAAGAAAAAGGCCCCCGAAACGGAGTTCCGGAAGCCCTTCTCATCACTCGCAGGTTGAGAATCCCACTTCCGCGAATCACTGTCAAGCGTCTCGTGAGAGATTGAACGCCGTTTCGGTGAGCGGATTTCTATTGCCCAATTGAGGGCATTCGAAATGCAACCCCATAGTTCGACGACGCCCTTTGGGCGACGATCGCTGACGCTTGCCCATGTGGCGAACTTGGCGATCGCGAAGGCGCGACCGCCCGAAAAGGTCGTGCACAAATGGCAGGTGTTTCGCGCGATCTGCGCCGCCAAGACGCATGTCGGCGTTTCCGAGCGCGCCCTTGCCGTGCTTGACGCATTGCTGAGCTTCCACCCCGAGACCACGTTGAGCGGGGAGGGCCTGGTTGTTTTCCCGTCCAATCAGCAGCTCGCGCTGCGGGCTCACGGCATGGCGCCGGCGACGCTGCGGCGGCATCTGGCGGCTCTTGTCGATGCGGGGCTGGTGATCCGGCGCGACAGTCCGAACGGCAAGCGGTTCGCCCGCAAAGGGCAGGGCGGGGCGATTGAAATGGCGTTTGGTTTCGATCTGAGCCCGCTAGTGGCGCGCGCCGACGAGTTTGAAGCCTGGGCCGAGGAGGTCAGGGCGGAGGAGCGCGCCCTGCGCCTCGTGCGCGAGCGCATCACCTTATGCCGTCGCGACATCGCCAAGATGATCGCGACCGGCATTGAGGAGGGTGTGCCGGTGGTCAAGCCAGCCAATAGCCCAAGCGTTGCGGCGGGGCAGGGGCTGTCGGACTGGTCGGACATCCACGGGTTGTTTCGCGGCATTTTGGGCCGCATTCCCCGCACCGCCAGCCGTAGGGAGTTGGAGCCGATCGCCGAGGAACTGACGCTGCTAGCCGACGAGATCCTCAGCCTGTTGGAAAATCACATAAAAGGCAAACAATCGATCGCCAATGAGTCTCAAATTGAGCGCCACATACAGAATTCAAACCCAAAAGACCTATTTGTTCTTGAACCTGCTTCCCAAGAAAGCCAGGGGGCGAAGCCTGAGCCTGATCCGGAGAAAGCGAGACCGCCGCAGGCCTATCCGCTGGGAATGGTGCTCGACGCCTGCCCCGATATCATCGACTACGCCAAGGGCGGGATTGCAAACTGGCGCGATTTCCTGGCCGTCGCGATTATGGTGCGCTCGATGCTCGGCATCAGCCCCAGCGCCTGGGCCTCGGCGCAATCGGCGCTTGGCGAAATCCCGGCCGCGATCGTCGTGGCGGGGATCCTGCAAAAGGGGACGGCGGTCACCAGCGCGGGCGGTTATCTGCGCGAACTCACGCGAAAAGCCGGGGAGGGGCAATTCAGCGTCGGACCAATGCTGATGGCGCTGATTTCCGCCCGCAAGCGCGAAAAGAAGAGGGCGTAGCCGGGCTACGGCGGCGCGTTCGATCTGGGTGCGCCATTGCCCTGGGGACGCCGAGGTCAGCGCGCGCCACGAGAGCAGGCGGCGTCCGGTGCGTCCAGGATCCTGGCGCGAAGCGAAGCTTTGTCGCCCGCCCGGCCGGGTGAGATGGAAGCCATCGGACCGCCTCGTCCTCGCCGCGGCCCGA
>JAYUFK010000362.1:0-8360 GCA_043739325.1 Methylocapsa sp.
GCGCCCATGTTCTCGAACTTGTCCTCGAGCTCGATCTCCTTGGCGACGGTGACGCCGTCCTTGGTGATGCGGGGAGCGCCGAACGACTTGTCGAGAATGACGTTGCGGCCCTTGGGGCCGAGCGTCACCTTGACGGCGTTGGCGAGGATGTCGACGCCGCGCAGCATTTTGTCGCGAGCGTCAGAGGAAAAACGTACGTCTTTGGCTGCCATTTTAGATTACTCCTGACCCGAACGGGGTCTGAATACGGGGTTCGTGGAAACATTTTCGCCGTTCAGGCGACGACGCCCATGATGTCGGATTCCTTCATGATCAGGAGTTCCTGACCATCGATCTTGACCTCGGTGCCCGACCACTTGCCGAACAGCACCTTGTCGCCCTTCTTGACGTCGAGGGGCGTCAGCTTGCCGGCTTCGTCGCGGCCACCGGGTCCGACGGCGATGATTTCGCCTTCTTGCGGCTTCTCCTTGGCGGTATCCGGGATAATGATGCCGCCCTTCGTCTTCTCCTCGCCCTCAAGGCGACGGACGACGACACGGTCATGCAGGGGACGGAATTTCATGTCTTGAGCTTCCTATCTCGGGTTCGCCCGAGCCAGCGGCGCGGGCCTTGGATGCGACAGCGTCTGCTGTTGGCACTCCTGTCAGACGAGTGCTAACAGCGCGCTTGAAATAGGGGGTGGGGCAAGTGGCGTCAAGGGCGGCGGACGGCGGTTCGCCAATTCAGCCGAAAAAAGAATCACATGGTTGACGGGCGGTCGGCAATCCTTCGCGGCGTCTGGATGCATTTGCCGGCCTGTCCGTTCGCTCACGCCAAATCAGTCCGGACAAAGTCGTCGCCCCACATTTCGTAGGTATTGGCCTTCATATCGAAGGCCGGGGCGCTCGCGCCAAGCGCGTCCGCCATCGCCATGACTTTGGAGTTGCGCTCTTCGAGGCTCATTTGCGCGGCGCTGCGTTTGATTTCGTTTTCGAGGGGTTGAATGACAGCGCCGGTCATCGTCGTGCGCCGCATCTCAGCCAATTGCCGCGCCAGAATTTCGGCGCGCGGATCGCGAATTCGAAGGGTCATCGGCGCACTTCCGCTCCTGCATCGTTTCGCCTACCTCAGCTCATCGACAATCTCCGGATGCCGATCAAGCACCCTGAGCAGTTGGCTCGTCGGCCCGCTCGGTTCGACAAGGCCGCGTTCATATTTATCGAAAGCGTTTTCCCCGACTTTGAGAAGCATTCCCGCCTCGCGCTGCGACAGATTCAATTTGGTTCGCACCCTGCGGATGGTGGCCGGCGACGGCACGCCTTCCAATTTCTCCTTGAGAGACCGAAGCGCGGCGTCGACGACGCTCATGTCGTCGCCGACGTGCACGCCATCGCCTGCCCCTTCGGGATAGTAACCGGGCAAATCGACGGTGACGCTGTGGCCCTTGTAACTGACTTCGAAAGGGCGGATTTCGCGCGTCAATTTTTCGCCTGTCTCCGGAGCCGTCATTGTGACCGGACGGGACTTCTTCTCAATCGCCATGGTCATTTCTCCTTGAACGCCATCACCCGGAATTCCGTGACGACATCCGCCTGGAATTTCACATACAGGATCAAGTCGCGCGCCGGAACATGATACACATCCTGCCAAACGCGATGGTCGGCGAAGGTCGTCATGGACTTGAAAAACATCCGCCGCTCGGCTCGCTCGATAACCTCAACGATCCCGCTGCGTTCGAAGCCCAGCGCGGCTGCATCGCGAAGCGCCGAAGTCGTTATGACAAGCGTTTGCGTCGAACCGATCGCCTGCTGAATTGCTTTCAGGTCGTAGGTCGGTCGGAATTTTTCCACTGCGACAGTATGCCACCATAAAGGTGGCAAGGCAAGTTTTTGAAACGACTGAATTGCGGTGACCGCCTCAAAGGCGATGCCCCGGAACTCCGCCCAAGGCGCTCGCCCCTACGCCGCCTTCAGCAACCGCTGCACCTCATTGACCAGATCCTTCAGGTGGAACGGCTTCGACAGGATGCGGGCATCCTTCGGCGCGTTGTTGTCGGGGTTGAGCGCGACGGCGGCAAAGCCGGTGATGAACATCACCTTGATTTCCGGGTCGAGTTCGGTGGCGCGGCGCGCCAATTCGATGCCGTCCATTTCCGGCATGACGATATCGGTCAGCAGCAGTTCGAAGGGCTCCTCGCGCAGGCGATTGTACGCGGAAAGGCCGTTGTCAAACGAGGCGACGCTGTATCCGGCATTCTCCAGCGCCTTGACGAGGAATCGGCGCATGTCGTTATCGTCTTCCGCCAGCAGGATTTTTGTGGAAATATCTACCGACGCGTTCATGCAGTTTCCTCGATTCGCCGTGCACCTTCACCCGACGTAGGTAAAAATCGAGTGAAGGCGGAAAAACATTTATCAGATTCGATCCCGTGTCTTACGCTCAATCCGAATTATAATGAAGATCGCGATGCGCAAAAAGTCGCTGACGACTTGTTCACGCAGGTGTTTTGATCCAGAGATGCTAGGACGATCAAGGCGACACGGGAGCGCAGCCAAATGAGCGGAGAGAATGGCGGCCGCAATGCGGATTTTGACCCGCCATTCGAAGTGCTTGAGCCAGCCCGGCTGGCGACGCCGCTGATTTTCAATTCGCCGCATTCCGGCCGGGTCTATCCCGCCTCTTTCCTTGCCGCCTCTCGCCTCGACGCGCTGACGCTGCGCCGCTCGGAAGACGCGTTCGTCGACGAATTGTTTGCCCCCTGCGTCGCCATTGGGGCGCCGCTGATGCGGGCCAACTTTCCGCGCGCCTATCTCGACCTTAACCGGGAGCCGTATGAACTCGACCCGTTGATGTTCGATGGCCCTTTGCCCGGCTTCGCCAATACGCGCTCGCTGCGGGTGGCGGGCGGCCTTGGCACCATTCCTCGCGTCGTTGGCGAATCGCAGGCGATCTACAAGGCGCGATTTCCCGCCGCCCAGGCGTTGATGCGGATCGAACAGCTTTACCGGCCCTACCACGAGACCCTGCACGCGCTGGTCGAGCGCGCCGTCGCCCGGTTCGGGATTTCGGTGTTGATCGACTGTCATTCGATGCCGTCGAGCGCCGACGCCAATGCGCCCGACTTTGTGATTGGCGATCGCTATGGCGCGAGCGCCGCCGGATGGCTGGTCGAGACGATCGAGGCGGCCCTGGCCAATGCCGGCTATACTGTGCGGCACAACAAACCGTATGCCGGCGGCTTCATCACCGAGCGTTATGGCGCGCCCGGCGCCGGGCGCCATAGCGTGCAGATCGAAATCAACCGGAAGCTCTATATGGACGAGCGGCGCATCGCCAAACACGAGAACTGGCGAACGACAAGCGCCGATCTGGTTGCGATGGCTCAAGCGCTGGAGCGGCGAATCGCGTCTAGACTGGCGCGGCCCTCGATCGCGGCGGAATAGGCGCGCGAAGGCGACTTAGAAAAAAGGAGGCCGCCAGTGTTGCCACGGCGGCCCAAGTCTAGGGAGGAAACGCCCAAGGAGGGCATATGCGGCAGATCATGCCGCACCGCAACAATATCGTCCGGCGGCCCGCCAAATGCAAGAAATTTTTGAACCATCCGGTCAGGATTGGTTACGACTGCGGCAAATATATCACTCTGACGCCTCGTCATGGAGCCGCTGCGGAATGGCGCCATCGCAATAAAATCATTGCAAACAATAGTTTATATAAGAACCTCTGCGCCGGGAAATTCCCGGCCTCCGCGAAACGGGAATGTCAGCTATGCAAATTACGCAGGACTTTTGCTTCGATTCGCGAGGCTCTAGATGACAGCGGTCGACTTTGCAGCCTTCGTCGACCGTCTTGCCCAAGTTTCGGGCGATGTCATTCTGCCGTTTTTTCGGACAGCCATTGGCGCCGAGGACAAATCGCGCGGCGGAATATTCGACCCGGTGACCGAGGCCGACCGCGGCGCCGAAGCGGCGATGCGCCGGCTGATCGGCCAGACCTTCCCCTCGCATGGCATCATCGGCGAGGAATATGGCGAAGACCGTCCGGACGCCGAATATGTCTGGGTGCTCGACCCGATCGACGGCACCAAGGGCTTCATTTCCGGTGTGCCGATGTGGGGCACCTTGATCGGCCTGATGCATCGCGGCCGTCCCGCTTACGGCATGATGAGCCAGCCATTCACCCGGGAACGCTATTTTGGCGACGGCAATCGGGCGCGCCTGCGCAGTCTGGCGATGACGCGCCGCGATGATGCGCCCGCCGAATGGGCGCTGCGCACGCTGCGGGTGCGCGAATGCCCCGGGCTCGCCCAGGCGACTTTGATGACCACCAGCCCGCTGCTGATCGCCGAAGGAGCCGACCGCGACGCCTATTATCGCGTCGAAAAGGCGGCGCGCCTCGTGCGCTACGGCGGCGATTGCTACGCCTATTGCATGTTGGCGTCCGGATTCATCGACGTCGTCGTCGAAGCCGGCCTGAAACCGCACGATATTGTCGCGCTGATCCCGATTATCGAAGGCGCCGGCGGAATCGTCACCACCTGGGATGGCGGCGACGCGGCGAAGGGCGGGCGAATCGTCGCCGCCGGCGATAAACGCATCCATGCGGAGGCGCTGCGCTTCTTGACGAGCTAGACGAGCGGGCCGGCGGGCGGCTCGAAAAAGGGATCGCGCGAGCGGTTGGTCGCCGGGACCGGGCGCGGGCGCGCAAATAGGCTTGCCCCCCACCCCGCCGCAAAACCGAGGATCGATGCGACCAGCCCGTCGGCGAGCCAGTTTGCCGCCGGCAAGCTCAAGGGGTCTGGGGCGGTCAGGACGATCAGGGCGCCAAGGCTGACAAGCAGACTGGCGAGCGCATGAATCGCCGTCGCGCGCGGCGAAAATGTCAGGCCGAAGATCGGCGCGACGAACGCCAGCGACAGAACGGCCGCACCGAGAATCGCGGCGGCCGGATCGACAGCCCGCGCATGCAACGCCGCGCCGCAAAGCGCGACAAGGATCAGCGCCGCCCCTCGCGCCCGCGCCAATCGCTGGCTCGCCGGCGCGCGCGGGACGTCGATTCGCAGCGTGCCGCTGACGGCAAGACATTGCGTGGCGCTGAAAAGTCCGGCGGCGGCGAGCGCCAATCCTGCCAGAGCGAGCGCGCAAGCTCGCGTGGCGCTCGCGGCGGGGCCAAGCGCGCCCGCGAGCAAACCCATATCGAGCGCGGCGCCGCCCGCAATGACCGCGACGAGAAGAATTCCCGACGCCCCGGCTCGTAGCGCCTGCGTCGCGTTTGGCGTCGCCGCGCCGACGCCGGCCCAGGGCGCGAGGGCGCCGACGCCGAGCGCGCTCGCCAGAATCAAGACAGGCGGAGCGATGCCGCCGAGCGCCCCCGCGCTTCCGACGCCAGCGCCGATCCACGCCAGAGGATCGCCGGGAGCGGCCAGCGCCTGTACGAGGATGGGCAGCGCAAGCGTAAGGACTATGCCCCCGGCGCACGTCGCCGCCGCCCACAGGACGCCCGCCAGCCCGCCCGGCGCGACGATCAGCGCAAGAGTCGTCGCCACGATCGCAATGGCCGTCGCGCGGCTGACGATTGCCTGCGTCGCGAGCGCCTCCAGCGCCGCCTCAAAGCCCGCGATTCCCAGCAGCGCGCCGACGCCGAGGAGGACGAGCGCCAACAACCAGCGCAGCGGCCCGCCGCCAAAGCGGCGAGCAAAGAAATCGGCGGCGGCGGTAGCATTGGCCTTGCGAACAGCCGGGCCGAACACCAGCGCGCCAAGAGCGAGACCCAGCGCCACGCCCGACAATGGCAACGGCGATTGCGCGCCGCGCGGTCCAACGAGGCAAAGCGCGAGCCCGCTGGCGATGCCGGCAAACGCCATCCCGCTGTATGTCGAAGGCGCGGCGCGATCGGCGACGAAGAAATTGCCGACGCGGGACGAGCGCGCGAGCAAGCCGATCAGCGCCAATCCCGGCAGCGCGAATAGTCCCCCCAACGCGCGCACCAGAGCCTCCGGCGCTCCGACGCGCTCGGCGACAAATGTCAGGCCGACGCCAACAAGGAACGCGGCGCCCGCGAAAGCGGCGCGCCCGTTGATGGCGCCTCGATTTATGTGGGGGGAACCGGGCATGCGGACAATTAATTCGCAGAGAAAGCGCGCGTTGTCATTCGCGCTTTGGATCTTCGCGCGCGAATCTCACTTCCACATCGCGCGCATACGGGCCGCCAGATCGACGCGCGGGCCTTCCGAGACGCGCTTTTCCTCGGGCGCCGCAATTGGCCAGCCGACACGTTCGAAATGGCGCAATAGCGGGGCCGGGATAAACCGCGTGCGGCTCGCCAGCACATGCCGATCGCCGTTGCGCGGCTGGCCGTGGACGAAGAAGCGTTGCGGCGCGACGAGCGTGAGATCGTCGCGCGCGCGGGTCATCGCGACATACAAGAGCCGCCGCTCTTCCTCGATCTCGGCGCTGGAGCCGGTGGCGAGATCGGAGGGGATGCAGCCATCGACGCAGTTCAGAATAAACACCGACCGCCATTCCTGCCCCTTGGCGGAATGAATCGTCGAGAGGATGAGATAGTCTTCATCAAGATGCGGCGGCCCCGCCTCATCGCTCGTAGCGTCCGGCGGATCGAGCGTCAACTCGGCGAGAAATCTTTCGCGCGAAGAAAAAGTCGCCGCGATGCGATCGAGCGCGTCGAGATCGGCGATCCGCGTCGCCGCATCGTCGTAACGCCGCTCAAGATGCGGACGGCACCAGTCGATGACTTGCGCCAGTTCCGCCGGCCAGCGCGCCGCGCCGCTCGCGAGATTTTGCAGCAATGCGACAAACCCTGCGAAGTCGTCGCGCGCTTTGGCCGGCGGCGCCATTTCCGCCAGCGTCGCAAAGCTTTCATCGCTCGCCGCCGCCTCGACGATTTTCGACGCGCTTGCCGGACCGATGCCCGGCAGGATCTGCGCGACGCGAAACCCGGCGATGCGATCGCGCGGATTTTGCGCGAAGCGCAGCAGCGCCAGCGCGTCCTTGACATGCGCCGCGTCGAGGAACTTGAGGCCGCCGAATTTGACGAACGGAATATTGCGGCGCGTCAATTCCAGTTCGAGCGCCGCGCTGTGGTGGGCGGCGCGAAACAGCACCGCCTGCGATTTCAGCGTCGCGCCCGCTTCGCGATTTTCCAGCACGCGCGTCGCGACATAGCGCGCCTGATCCGCCTCCTCGCTGACCGTCGCCAGCACTGGCTTCCCGCCGCTCGCGCGATCGGTCCAGAGGTTCTTGGCGTAGCGCTCGGCGGCAAGATCGATCACCGCGTTGGAGGCAGCGAGGATCGGCTTGGTCGAACGATAGTTCTGCTCAAGCGTCACCACGCGGGCCGGCGGGTCGAACGAACCAGGAAATTCCAGGATGTTGCGCACCGTCGCGGCGCGGAACGAATAGATCGACTGCGCGTCATCGCCAACGACGGTGAGCCCCGCGCCGTTCGGGCGCAAGGCCAGCACGATCTCGGCCTGCAAACGATTGGTATCCTGATACTCGTCGACCAGCAGATGATCGAACCGCGCCGCGACTTCGCTCGCCAGCTCTTTCTCCTGAAGCATTTGCGCGAAGTAGAGCAACAGATCGTCGTAATCGAGCACGTTCTGGCGCTGCTTGGCCTCGACATAGGCGGCAAAAAGTTTGCGCAGCGGCTCTTCAAACGCCGCGCACCACGGGAAACTTTGCGCCAGCGTTTCGCTCAGCGTCGCCCGCGCGTTGACGGCGCGCGAATAGATCGCGAGGCAGGTGCCCTTCGTCGGAAACCGCTCCTTCGCGCCCGACAGGCCCGCTTCATGCCGCAGCAGGTTCATCAGATCGGCGGAGTCTTCGCGATCGTGAATGGTGAATTGCGGATCAAGCCCAAGCCGCAGCGCGTAATCGCGCAGCAAGCGCGCGCCGATCGCATGAAAAGTGCCGGCGTACGATGGCGTCGCCGCCGCCGCGGCTTCGGGCGCCAACTTGCGCGCCAGCAAGCGCTGCACGCGGCGATTGAGCTCGCCGGCGGCGCGGCGCGAGAACGTCGCCAGCATGATGCGCTTGGGATCGGCGCCTGTCAGAATGAGATGCGCGACGCGATGCGCCAACGTGTTGGTCTTGCCCGAGCCTGCGCCGGCGATCACCAGCAACGGCCCGCCGCTATGCTCGACGGCGCCGCGCTGGGCGTCGTTGAGATCGGCGAGCGGCGCGGCGACGGGCGCGCGAATCAGGGCGGCGGTCATGGAGGGAGAAGAGAGGATTCTCGATTTGTTCGCAAGCGAGAACAGGAAAGACCAGCAATTCTAAAACTAGCAAATTTTTCGGATTCCCAAATCAGCGAAAAAGTGATTCAGGATGTGGATGAGGCTTTTGCCGTCCCTTCTGACGAAT
>JAYUFK010000363.1:0-8339 GCA_043739325.1 Methylocapsa sp.
CGGGTTCAAGCGCCGCGCTCGCCGCGCGCGGCTACAGCGGCGGGCGTCGGCGGCTCCCCCCGGCCTGCCAGCCAGGAGCAGGCCGCGCCGGGCGCGGCCCCGATCAGGCCGAAGATCAGCACCGCCGGGCCATGCAGAAACCCCATCGCGAAGGCGCTGGAGAGCGGCAGAAAGCTCGCGCAGAACCCGAGCATCGCGCACCACAAGACCCACCGCCCGATTCCGCGCCGCGCCAGGGCATTGTCGAACACCGCAACCAGCAACGCCGGCAGGATGCCGATTATGTAGGCGAGCGGCAGGAGGACGATCTGGTGATAGTCAAAGACGGGCGGGTCGGTGAGCGACTGGTTCAGGACCGGCAGGATGCCCCACAGACCGGCGATGAGCCCGAGCGGGGGGCCGAGCAGCGCGAAGATGAGGAAGCGCTTCAAGTCTTGATACCCGGCGAAATCGCCGCTCGATGCCGGGCCGCGAAGATCGTTCTCGGTTGCCCGACGCGGCCGCGCCAGCAACACATTGGGGGCTGGGGGATCAAGCTGACAAGCAAAATTCGGGACGCGATCCAAAGTCGTCCACGCCCCGGCGCGCCGTCCTCGCGGCGGCTTCGATGAGCAAGAACGCTCGACTGGCGCAAGTCGAAGCGCGGGATGCGTCTCGCGCCTCGGGGCCCCGTCCCCGCGTCACCGCAATTCGATATTCATGTAAGCGTCTGCGGCCTTCGCGCTCATGGCGGCAGCGGCTGCGGATTGAGTCCGACCAAGAGCAACCGATCGACGATAGAAATTCCGTGTCCGTTGCGGACCGCGAAGAACACCGTCTGTCCCAAAGCCACAGACACCTTCTTGGGATGCGCCTTTGGCGCGTCGATCATGACCAGCGTCGCTTCGCCGAGTTTTCTCAGATAGGCGTCGCGCTCGTCGGCGCTGCGGCAAGGGGAATGAGCGACAACTGTGACAGAGCCGTTCAGCTTCGGATCGCGCACATCGCGCCACTCGAAGACTCCCTCGGAACCGAAGGCATGAGAGTACATGCTGTTGGCGGGGAGATCGGCGCTGTCGAATGTTGCCGTCTTGCTCGCCCCGCGGACGGCGAAACCCGGGGTCGCCGCGGAGGCCGGCGACCAGAGGATCACGTCGTTGTTGCTGATGTGAAGACTTTCCGGCTCTGCGGTCAGCCCGTTCTGTGCCGAGGAGACCGTGACATAATGGGTTTTGGAAGCCTTGCCCCTTTCGGCGGCGACCACGATCTCGAACGACCGGTGGTGGTCCGGCGTGGCGATCTCGCAATGAACGCCAATCGTGTATCGGTAAGTTCCCGCGCTCGTGAACCTATGGGCGAACGTATCGCCGAGGCGCAAGATGCGGCTGTCGAGACTGTTCATTTGGGTTTCCTCTAGGCTGCGATGTCCGCGGTGATCACAAGTTCCGCTTTGTCTGTCTGCTGAACCGCGCAGTCGAGCGTGATCACTTTGATCGATACGGCGGGATCGTTGGGGCCTGCCGCCGCAAGAGCCTGCTGCACCGCCGGCTCCTTGTAGACGGTGAAGGTCAAGCCGGAGACGAACAGCGAAAGCAGCGGCCCGAGCAGCCCTGTGACGCCGGCGATGCCGATCCCTGCGAGAACTGCCGCGATCAACACATCGAGCACGGGGCCGATAAACGGCACCCACGACACCGCCGCACCCAGCGCAAGCCCCAGCGCCGCCAGAAGCGCCGCCGACGCGACGCCGAGATTCAGCGCCGGAACGGACAGAATCTTGACGTCGATGAACCAGGTTCCGCCCTGCAAATGCGGCACAACCGCGAAATCGCCGGTGAAGCTCAGCGAGTCGGAAAAGCTGAACGGAAAACTGATTGTCGGCCAACTGATGCAGATCGTCGGCGTGCAGACCCTTCCAACGCAAGGGATATCGACGCACACCTGCGGCAGGCAAAAATGCGGGAGGAAGTCGTTGAGGTCGATTCCGAATGAAAGATTGAGCGTGTAGTTGAGCCCGACGCCGGCAAGCTCGATTCGATTGGGCGGCGTGAGATTGACCACGCCGCCGGCGAACGAGACGCTGGCTCCATAGTTCGCGAAGAACGGACCAAGACTGGAAGAGCCCGTTTTCGACAGTGTGCCGAGCAGCGTTTCAGCATCGTGCAGCAGCCGGGTGACGGCGGTCGTGTCGGCGGCCAAAGTGATGTCGGACATTGTCGTCTCCTCAGCTGATGTCGCCGAAAACTTCGATCTGGTCGTCCGCCGCGATCGGGCCTTGCTGCAACGTCAGCGCTATGCCGTCGATGGTGAAGACATGGAACGGGATCGTCACTTGCGAGAGCGCCCAGGTCAGGATCGCGGTGAGGATGCATTCGAGAATCTGCTCGATGCCAGTCGACTCGATTCCCCCGATCTTGAGCTGCGCCAATGTGATGCCGATCGAACCCGTCCCGGGCGTCGGATCGATGACGCGCGGGCTGCACAGCGCTGCGATATTGAATTTGAGGACAATCTGATGGCTGTTCTTGTCCGGGCGCCCATCGCGGTTTGCGCCGCAGAGAAAATCGATCAAGACCTCGGTAAAAATCGTGAACTCGTCGGCGCCCGGCGGCAGCAATTCCCCGGCGATGCTCGGCGGCGTAATGTCAACCTGCGGGATCGCGAATGCGATCAGGCATTGAAGGCCTGAGAGAAAACTCGGCAGGCTCGACGTGTCGATGCGCGTGACCTGTTGCGGGTTGCCCGCGAAGAAGGGTGTTCCGTAGGCCAGCAAATGAGGACGCGCGGTGAAGAATACATTCAGGAAATGATCGATGCCCGTCTCGCTGATGCCGCCAAAGATGTGATGCGTTCCGGTGAGGCTCATCGTGGTCCGCTCCTTGTATCGGGGCGCCAGCGCGAATGGCGGTGACGTGTGAGGCGACTTCGAAGGGTTGCGATGACCGGGCGCTTTTGCTGGCCGCGCCTCAAGATCGCCTCGGCTTTCCCCGGCAAATTGCCATCGCCGCGCCTCGTCCGCATCATCCAAACACGTGACGAAAGCGAAATATCTGGCGGGCCCAGGCGATCCAGGCGCCGATTTAAAACTATTTCGTTATGTGAAATATCAGGTCCGAGGCGACAGGGGAGTCTATCGTGAGCTGCCCCGAATTGCGCACTTAACGTGCTGATATTACTTGATCACGCGCGGGATCGCGCATCGCAGGGACGCCGGGCGCTGTTAGAGCATACTCGGCAACACCCGATCCGGCGGCCTGTGCCCGTTTGCAAATGTCTTGATGTTGATGATGACCTTCTCGCCCATGTCGTTGCGGCCTTCCCGTGTGGCCGAGCCCATGTGCGGCGGCAGGGTCACCTTGCCGGCCTGGGCGAGGGCGATCAGCTTGTCGGAGACGGCGGGCTCATGTTCGAACGCCTCGAGCCGGGCGCCAGCGATTTCGTCCGCCTCAAGCATGCGGATCCGCGCGGCCTCGTCGCTGATCGCGGCGCGCGCCCGAAAATTTGTAGAGCTGCCTTCGCCCGCACGAGCGCGTTGATTGACCGAGCTCTACGCTTCTCAGGCGTTCCGACGGAGAAGCAAGCCTTTCCAGCTCAACTTGCGCGTTTCGCGAGCCTGGCTCCCCCTATCGCCGAAACTTCTACCCGTTCGCTGTGGGTAATTGTGGTTCCCAGCACCGCAAGGCATTCGCGCATGAATGCAGCGAGGCCCGGCCAGCCCTTGGCGGACACCAGATTGCCATCGACATGCGCGCCCGTTGGCGGAACATCGACATAAATGCCGCCGACTGCGGTAATCTCCGGCTCGCAATATTCGAGCGCCGCGACGTGCTTGCCTTTCAGAACGCCCTTGACGGCCATCAGCACCTGGGCGCCGTGGCATATTGTAAAGATGGGTTTGCCCGACTCGTGAAAGTGCGAGATTATTTTTTGCACTCCCTTGTCGATGCGGATGTATTCCGGACCCCGGCCCCCCGCGACATAGACCGCGTCGTACCTGGCGGGATCCACCTTGGCGAAGGTGGCGCTGATCGTCTGTAGGTGCCCCGGCTTTTCGGTATAGGTCTGTCCGCCCTCGAAATCATGCAGCGAGGTCTGGATCTTGTCGCCGGTCTTTTTTCCCGGACACACAACATGCACGACATGGCCGACAGCCATCATCGCCTGCTCGAATACGAAGATCTCGTATTCCTCGCTGAACTCCCCGGCCAGCATCAAAATGTTTTTGCCCTTCACGGTCACCCCCCATTTTCGAGCTCTTCTGGCGTCCGCTCCGCCCGCCGGCTTCGCTCGGACGCTATCGTTTTGCCCGAGGCTGTCAAATAGAGGGCCGGGAACCTTCCCCTCACAACATGCTCGGCAACACCCCGTCCGGCGGCCGCTGCCCATCCGCGAAGGTCTTGATGTTGATAATCACCTTCTCGCCCATGTCGTTGCGGCCCTCGCGCGTCGCCGAGGCCATGTGCGGCAGCAGGGTCACTTTGCCGGCCTGTGCGAGGGCGATCAGCTTGGCGGAGACAGCGGGCTCGTGTTCGAACACGTCGAGCCCGGCGCCGGCGATTTCGTCCGCCTCCAGCATGCGGATCAGCGCGGCCTCGTCGATGATCTCGCCGCGCGCGGTGTTGATGACGATGGCGTCAGGGCGCAGATGCTTGAGCCGGCGCGCCGACAGAAGGTGGAACGTCGCCGGCGTATGCGGGCAATTGACCGAGATGAAATCCATCCGCGCCAGCATCTGATCGAGCGAATCCCAATACGTCGCCTCGAGCGCTTCCTCGATCGGCGCCGCGACGCGCTTGCGGTTGTGGTAATGGATCGACAGGCCAAACGCCCGCGCGCGGCGCGCCAGCGCCTGACCGATGCGGCCCATGCCGATGATGCCGAGCCGCTTGCCGGTGATGCGCCGCCCAAGCATCCAGGTCGGCGACCAGCCGCTCCAGTGGCCCTCCGGCACGATGCGCGCGCCCTCAACCAGGCGGCGCGCTGTGGAGAGAATGAGCGCCATCGTCATGTCGGCGGTGTCTTCGGTAAGCACGCCCGGCGTGTTGGTGACGGTGATGCCGCGGCGCAGCGCCGAGGTCACGTCGATGTTGTCGACGCCGTTGCCGAAATTGGCGATGAGGCGCATCTGTTCGCCGGCCTGGGCGATCATGCCCGCGCTGATCTGGTCGGTGATGGTGGGCACAAGAACGTCGGCCTCGCGCATCGCCTCGGCGATCTCGCTCTCCGACATCGGCTTGTCCTCGACGTTGAGGCGCGCGTCGAACAATTCGCGCATCCGCGTCTCGACAGGCTCCGGCAACCGCCGCGTCACGATCACCAGGGGTTTCTTTTTGGACAACGTCGCGCCCCCTTCCATCGCCTCGGCCCCTTGCAAGCGATGCTTGCAAGAAGTGCGCCCGGCGATTTCGATTTCGTTTCGGCGGGGGCTAACCTTTACGCCCTCTTAACGCCAGTGGCGGCAAATGGACGAAACGCAGCGCGCCCCGCGACGGTCAGCCCGCAGCGGCCTCTCTACCAGATGGCGGGGCAAAGACAAGGACGCCGGACCAAGGCGTGTTTCGACGGAGCGAGTATGCCAGTTTTCGAATTGAATCGGGTTTTGCAGCGGCGAAGCTTCGTCGGCGCGGCGATAGGTCTGGCGGCGTTGCTGCTGGCGGGCGCGACGGCGGCCAAGGCGCAGCAAGTGGGCTCGGCGACGGGCCTGCCGATTCCCCGTTATGCCAGCCTGAAGACAGACCGCGTCAATTTGCGCGAGGGACCGTCGAAGGATCATCCGACAAAATGGGTGTTCGAGCGCGCCGGTCTGCCAATCGAGATAACCGCCGAGTTCGAAACCTGGCGCAAGATCCGCGATTCCGAGGGCGCCGAGGGCTGGGTGCTGCATTCGCTTTTATCAGGTCGGCGCACAGTTCTTGTCGCTCCCGGCAAGAAAGGCGAATCGTTCAAACTGTTCGCCCGGCCAAGCGCCAGCGCCGACCTTGCCGCGACGCTGCAGTCCGGCGTAATAGGCAGCGTCAAGACCTGCGATGGCGCGTGGTGCCTGATCTATGGCGAGGGCTTCAAAGGCTATATGGAGCAGGTCGGCCTGTGGGGCGTCTACCCCAACGAGAAGCTTGAGTAGGCAAGCCGGGATCGTTCGCCCGGCACGGCGAGAATGTTTCTGCGATGCCCTGGATTAATCACGACGATTTCGGCCGCCAATCGCGCCAGTTGCGCGTCGGCACGCTCAATGGCCTGCGCTGGATGGCCGTCCTGGGCCAGTCGGCGGTGGTGCTGGCGACGCATTTCATTCTTGGCCTCGCGCTGCCGTTGGCCTTGTGCCTTGCCTGCATCGCATCCTCCGCGCTGGTCAACATTGGATTGCGCTGGCGGTTTCCCGTCAGTCACCGGCTTGATGATCGCTGGGCGACGATCGTGCTCGGCTTCGATATCGTTCAGCTCGCGGCGTTGCTCTACCTGACAGGCGGACTGACCAACCCGTTCTCGATCCTCATCCTGGCCCCTGTCATGATTTCCGCGGCGTCCCTGCCGCCGGCCCGCATTCTTCCCCTGCTCATCCTGGCGCTGGCTCTGGGCACCGCGCTGGCGCTCGCCCACCAGCCGCTGCCGTGGCGGAGCGGCGAGACGTTGCAACTGCCGCCGCTTTACAGCGTCGGCGCCTGGGTGGCGCTCGCGACCGGGGCGGTGTTTGTCACGATCTACGCCTATCGGGTCGCCGAGGAGGCGCGCCAACTGGCCCGCGCGCTGACCGCCACCGAACTCGTGCTGGCGCGCGAACAGCATCTGACTCAGCTCGATGGCTTGGCCGCCGCCGCCGCCCACGAACTCGGAACGCCCTTGGCCACCATTGCGACGGCCGTCACGGAAATGACCCGGCTGGGCCCGCCGCGGGGCGCTTTTGCCGACGACCTGAGCCTGCTGAGCGAGGAAGTCGACCGCTGCCGCGTCATTCTGGGCAAACTGACCTCGCTCAATGAGCCGGGCCTCGGGCCGATGGGCGAGCTGAGCCTGAGCCATCTGATCGAGGAAATCGTCGCGCCGCATCGCAACTTTGGCGTCCAGATCGATGTCGAGCTGAGTGGCGAGGCGCCTGAGCCCGTCTGCCGGCGCAATCCCGGCATGATCTACGGCCTTGGCAATCTCATTGATAACGCGCTGGACTTCGCCCATCTGCGCGTCGCCATCACGGCGATCTGGACCGCTTCCGAGGTGACCATAGGCATCGCCGATGACGGGCCGGGGCTTGCCGCCAATGTCCTCGCCCGCGTGGGCGAACCCTATGTCACCACGCGCGGCCGGAAATCGGACGGCGACAGCGCTATCGGCCTCGGTCTGGGGCTGTTCATCGCCAAGACCCTGCTCGAACGCTCGGGCGGATCGCTGGCGCTGGTCAACGCGGCGCTGCCCGAAACTGGCGCGCGGGCGTCAATCGCCTGGCCGATTGCGGCCTTTGAAGCAGGTCGGGCGAAGTCCTGGCGGAAATCCAAGGAAGTGTGGCCTTACCGGACAAGTGACGCGCGCCCGCCAAAAGTGTAGAGTGCCTAGATGGATGCTCCCAACCAAATGCCATCGGACAAATTTGCAACCGCGCCGGCAGAAGACCGGACTTTGCTCATCGTCGATGATGACAAACCCTTCAGCGATCGCTTGGCTCGGGCGATGGCGTCGCGTGGATTTATCGCGGAAGTCGTCAATAGCGCCGGCGAGGGAATGGCGACGATTGAGTCGCGCCCTCCGGCCTACGCGGTGATCGATTTGCGGCTTGGCGATGGCAGCGGACTCGATGTCATCCGCGCCCTCAAAGAACGGCGGCCCGAGGCGCGAGCGATCATCCTGACTGGTTATGGCGCGATCACCACGGCGGTCACGGCGGTCAAGCTCGGCGCTTTCGACTATCTCGCCAAGCCGGTGGACGCCGATGACGTTACCGCTGCGTTGATGGCGCAGCGCGCCGACCGGCCGGCGATCATCGAGCAGCCGATGTCGGCGGACCGCGTTCGCTGGGAGCACATCCAGCGAATCTACGAAAGCTGCGAGCGCAATGTCTCCGAAACGGCGCGCCAGCTCAACATGCATCGTCGAACTTTGCAGCGAATTCTGGCCAAACGCGCGCCGCGCTAAGTGCGTCGCGCACGCACCTTGTTCGGCAAGTTGGCAATCGAACAAAGGACGTTGAACGGGCGCGCCATATCGCCGATGACGATGCCGTCATGGATCGCGACGCTGTCGTTCTAGCCACGCCTCGACCGACGCTACGGGCCGCGCTAGTGTCCTGACTCTCAATTGCCGCCCAATAACTCATGCCGCCGCTTCCCTGTCGAGCGCCGCGCGGGCGCGCTTGATTTTGGCGAGTATCTTCG
>JAYUFK010000364.1:0-49119 GCA_043739325.1 Methylocapsa sp.
GCGTCGCCGAATTTGGGGTGTTGCAAACGGTTCAAGCGTCCCTGGCATTGGAAGGGCTGAATCGGTGATCCCCCCAAATTCAGCGACTCTACCGACTAGTGCGGAACAGACGAATTCCTCGTCGTGGCGGGGATGAATCCGCGCCTCACCGATTCGTCGAGGAAACCCCGTCCCCCGGAATTCGTTTTCGGCGCATCGGCGCGAGCAATTGAAACGACGTTTCCCTTGATCGCAACAGCGGCGCTTCTGCGTCTCGCGTCGTATCCCTCGATACGACGCACGTCGGCGGAAAGCCTTAGGGCGAATGTTACGATCGCGCTAACGAACAGCAAACTGTAAAACACGTCGAGCAGAAGAATGTTATCTATGCGCGCCAAGGCGATGTCGGGGCCAACGAGATGCGCGAATACGGCCCAGCCGCCGATCAGAATTCGCCCTTCGGTTGCTCCGATTCCGCCCAAGCCAATTACGTGAATTCCATCGATCACATTGCGCAACAGGACGTAGATCGTGTGGGCGAAGTAGACCAACAGCAGCATCAGCGCTGAGAAAAGGCTGAGATACGGCGACAGGCCAAGGCCGATGATGATGACGGTGAACGAAACGACGTCAGCGCCGCGATCGAGCAGGAAACCTATGCGTGGGCGCTCGATGCTGCGGTATCGGGCGACTGCCCCGTCAAGCGAATCGCCAAACCAGTTGAGAAAGAGGCCAGCGACAACGGGAACGACGAACCAAGCCGAGAGCCAACAGCAAAATAGCGAAGCGGCCGCGATGAACGAGCCAGCAACCGAAAGTCCAGTGAGTTGATCGGGGGTACACCAAGCGGGGACACGCTTAACGCAAAATCGAACTGTCGCCGCTTCTTGCTGACGCAACAGACTGCGATTAATACGAAACACACCCATAATGTCTCCAGGGTCGTCGGGTTTTGAGCTCGCGAAATGTCACGGTCCCAAGACCTTCGCCGCGACTGCCCCGTCGACGCATTGGCGCCAAATAAAGCGCCTTCCGCGCGGGAACCTGCCAGTATAACTAAACAAACTTTATTATGACTGTGCGACGTTGCCTTCCGGTACCGCCGATGTCAAGGCGCGAACTTTGGGGGAGCAGCCAGGCTGACGCGTCCTTGCGACATCGAAACCGCCGTTGTCGAGATGCGGTTGTGCGCGCTTAATGGCCGTGCGCCGCGGAAGCCGAAAGCGTCACAAAGCGCCGTCGTTAACGACCGGCAGGGGCATTTCCGCTGGCATTTCCCCTGGCGGTTGATCGTCCCCGGGCTTAGGCAGGCCAAGCGTTATCGATTGGTCTCCCTTCTCAACGACGGTCGAGCGCGGCAGCACGATGCGCACCCGCCATCCCGAAAACTCGTCGCCTTCATGCAAGCGCGACACCGCTTTTGTCGCGTCATCGACGAAGATCGCAATCCGCTCTTCGGGGCTCACGATTGTCCCGACCAGTGTCGCCGGCGGACGTTCGGGCGCGCCCACTTTAACGACGACGGGCGTCGGGGCTGGCGCCGGAGCGGGCGCCGCGGCGATCACCGGCGCGGGTGGGCGGCGCGAGGCCGAAAACAACGGCCGATCGCGCGTTGCGGAAAGCGTGCGCAGCGGTATGCCCCACAGCGGATTGCCGCGCGGCGCCGGCTTTTGCGGGCTTGTCTCGAGAGGCGCGGCGGCCAGTGCCGCATCGGCGGCGGCAGGGGTCGGCGCATTCCCCAGTGCCGCCGTTAGGGGAGGCCGATCGGCGTCGGCGCCGAGCGCGGCCGCTGTGGCCAATAGCGCGAAAGCGACGAGTGCGAGCCGAAAATTGCTCATTGCTTGGCCTGCCATTGTCCGGATACGCCAATGACGACGCGCATACGGGCCGTTTCGGCTTCGCCGAACGCCTGCGGCGACTGTACCGCGAGATTGTCGACGAAGAGATAAGGCATGCCGGCCTCAAGATCATACAGCAACGGCTGCAACGCAGGTTGCGCAATTTCTATATTCGCCGTCAGGCTGACGAAACCGTCCTTGGCTTGCGGTCCGTCCAGCTCAATTTGCGACGAACGCACCGCGCCGCCCGTCTTGGCGACCGCGGCATCGATGCGCTGCTGCAACGAAGCCCCCGCTACCGTGATCGTCTCGCCTTCGAGAAAGGGCGAGCCGACGGCTTTTGGATCGGCCTCGCCTCCGGGCGCCCCGCCTTGCTTGGCGCGGCTCTCGATCTGGGCGAGACGCGCTTTAGCGGCGCTCACGGCATCGGAACGCGTTATCAAGTCGGCGATCAGCCACAAGGCGAGCGCGAGCAGCACGGCGACGAGGGCAAAATAGATCAGAACGGCGAAGCTTCTACGGCGGCCCGAAACTGTTGCCGTGGCGGAGATCATCGTCATGGCGGCGCCGGGAATACCGGCTCGATGTGAGCCTCGATGTGAAACCTGTCGCCGTTGTCGGTCGGCGTTCGGGTCGTCGGCGCGAAAAACGTCGCACGGGTGAAATGCTGGGACTTTTCGATCAAGCGGATCAAGGCCGGCGCATCGCGCGTCAGTCCGGCGATCTGAACTTTGCTCGACTCAATCCGCAATTCGTTGAGATAGGTGTCATCGGGCAAGGTCTGCGAAAGCGCCTCCAACACGATGACGCCCGCCGGAGACGAGCGTTTTCGCGCTTCCAGAGCCGCCAGCGCTTCATCCGCGACCGAACCGCGCCCGCTGAGCAGCGCGGCTCGGCGTTCGGCGATACGCCGCGAAAGATCGAGCAGCTGCGCGTCAAGATCGGCGCCGGTGATCATAGCAGCGGCGATGCTGCCCGCCGCGGCGGCGCTAGCGAGCGCCAGCACCGCGATCAGCCTGAATCGCAGCTTACGCACACGCTGCTCGGCCCCCGATTGTTGCGTGAGGACAATAATTGGCGCGGATTGATCGCCGGGACTTTCTCCCAAGGTAGAAATGGCGATCGAATCGGCGCGCTTACCGCTGAGCGCTTGCGCGATCGGCGCGATCATCGCCCGCGCCGTCGCGGCGACAGTCACGACAATCCTGTCGGCCCCAAGCGGCGCCGGCGCGCTCCACCCGAACGCAGCGTCGGCGGCGCTCCAAGGCGTCAGCCGGTCGATCTGGGCCCGCACCACGCCCTCAAGAAATTCGCCAGCGCGGCGCGGCAGCTCGAGCGGGCGGAAGACGAAATGCGAGGGCCGCAGCACGATTTCGATCTGACCGCCGGAAAAAAGCTTCTGCGTCCTGGCCGGGATGGCGCCGACAATCGCTCCATTCTCGATGCGCAATGGAGCGCCGAACGGCCGGCCGGTCGAACGACTGCGAACCGGGACGACCAGAAAGCCGCCGTCCGCTTGCTCGACGAGCCGCACCTTGCGCGCCGGGCGGAAAAACCCGCCAAACCGCGTCAACGCAAGCGCGACATCGTCAAGCCAGCGCGATATCCACGCGATCAAGGAGCGCAAACCAGACATTGGACCTATTCTTTGGCGCGCCGATTTACGCCGCAGTCAAAACCGATCTTTGAAGCCTGCACGCCAATATAGGATATTGCGTGGCTTGTCGCCATTGCTGGCGCGACCGCCTTCGACCCGGCGCCACCTTTGGGCGCCGCGGCAGCGACGGGAAGGCGCGACCATACGCAGCCGTCGCAGGGCGCGTCACGCCGGTTCGGTAAAAATGCGGGTAGTCAGCAAGTCTTCCGTGTTCCCAAGGTCGCGCGCACCGAACTGCGCCGCCGGGGCATTTCCCAGCCGGCTCGCGGCATAGGCCGACGCCAGGGCCGGCTGCCCTTGCATCATCGCCGCTGCTGCGGCCAGCCGCGCCAGCCGCTCGCACGCGCGCCGGGCAAGGCGTTCCTCGCCGCGCAAATCCGCTTCGATGCCCAGAGCCTCCGGCGCCAGGCCGCACGTTTTGGTCAAATCCGCGATCAGCGCCTCAGCGACATTGGGCGCGCGGCGCGCGGCGCGCAGAACATCGAGCGCCATGACATTGCCGGAGCCCTCCCAGATCGCGTTGACCGGCGCTTCGCGATAGGCGCGCGCCAGCGGCCATTCCTCAACATAACCGTTGCCGCCAAGGCATTCCATCGCTTCATAGACAAAGTGCGGCGCGGCCTTGCAGACAAGGAATTTCGCCGCTGGCGTTATGAGCCGGGCGTAGGCTGCGGCGGCGGGATCGAAACTCGCGCGCTCAAACGCCTGCGCCAGCGCAAACGCCAGCGCGGTCGCGCCCTCAACCTCGAGCGCCAGATCGCTCAGCACCGAGCGCATCAGCGGCTGATCGATCAGCCGGCGTTGAAATACACTGCGGTGACGCGCGTGCCACGTCGCTTGCGCCAGCGCGAAACGCATCAGTCCGGCGGAGGCGATGACACAATCGAGCCGGGTCAATTGCACCATTTCGATGATGGCGCGCACGCCCTCGCCCTCCGGTCCGACGCGCTGCGCGAAGGCGGCGTCGAAGACGACTTCCGACGAGGCGTTGGAGCGATTGCCCAGCTTGTCTTTCAGCCGCTGCAATCTCAGGCCGTGGACCGCGCCGTCGGGCCGGAACCGCGGCAGCAGGAACGTCGTAAGTCCCCCTGGCGCTTGCGCCAGAACCAGGAACGCGTCGCACATCGGCGCCGACATGAACCATTTCGAGCCGGTGATTTCATAGCCGCCATCGACGCGCACGGCCCAGGAAGTATTGGCGCGCACATCGGTGCCGCCCTGCAATTCCGTCATGCCCATGCCGAGCGTTACGGCGGTTTTTGCAAACCACGGCCGAAACGATGGATCGTAAGCGCGCCCGCATATTTTAGGCAGCCAGGCGCGGGCCAGTTCCGGCTCCAGACGCAAGACGGCGACGCTGGCGCTGGTCATCGTCAACGGACAAATGTGGCCGCTCTCGCTTTGCGTCGCCATGAACAGGCGCGCGGCGCGCGCGACGTGTCCCGACGCCTCCGGGCTGGAAGCATTCGCGCCATCCCAGATCGAACAGTGCAGGCCCGCCTTCATACTGCGCGCCATCAGCGCGTGATAGGCGGGATGGAATTCGACCTCGTCGCGCCGCGCGCCGCGCGCATCGTATGTTCGCAATCTCGGCGGAAACTCGTTGGCGAGCCGGCCTTGCTCGAAGGCCTCGGCCTCCCCGCACTGCGCCCCAAAAGCCGCGAGATCGCTATTCCCGGCGTCCACGCCCGCGCGCGCCAAAGCCTCGCGCAGGGCGCGATCGTCGCTCAACAGATTGCGATCGACAAACGGCGGCGATTGGTTGGCGATGGAATCGTCGGCGCCAGGCTCGCTTGCCATCGCAAATCCCTGTTTGGCCTACTCGCCGGCTTCGCGCCACACGGGCGCGGCGTTTTCTCGCTGGCGCAAGCGCGCCTCGGCTTTCGCGACATAGTCGCGGGTCAACGGCACGATGTCCTGACGTTTCGCCAACTGGATCTGGAACACCATGTGACCGTCGACGCGGAAAGATGTCTCCGATCCCGCGAGATAGAATTCCCACATACGGCAGAAGCGCTCGTCGTAAAGCACGCGCGCCTCGTCGCGCCGCGCGTTGAAGCGCTGGCGCCACAGTTTTAGCGTTTCGGCGTAATGCAAGCGCAGAATTTCCGTATCGGTGACGAACAAGCCGGCGCGCTCGATTGAAGCGAACACTTCGGAAAGCGCCGGGATATAGCCGCCAGGGAAGATGTATTTTTCGATCCACGGGTTTGTCGCGCCCGGAGTGCCGCTGCGGCCGATCGCATGGAGCACCATGACGCCGTCGTCCTTGAGCAAGCGGCTGGCGTGAGCGAAAAATTCGTCGAAATCCGTGACGCCGACGTGCTCGAACATGCCGACCGATACGATACGATCGTAGCTCTCGGGCGTGTCGCGATAATCCTGCAGGCGAAAATCGATCGTGTCGCCAAGGCCCGCATCCTGCGCGCGCTTTGTCGCGGCGGCGAACTGCTCTTCCGACAAGGTGACGCCGGTCGGGCGAGCGCTGGCCCGCTCGGCGAGATACAGCGCCATGCCGCCAAAACCGCAGCCGATGTCGAGGACGCTGTGACCCGGCTCGATCAAGAGTTTGGCGGCGATATGGCGCTTCTTGGCGAGCTGCGCTTCCTCCAGCGTTGCGCCTGATTGCTCGAAGTAAGCGCAGGAATACTGGCGGTCTGAATCGAGAAAAAGATCGTAGAGCCGCGCGTCGAGATCGTAATGATGCGCGATGTTCAGCTTGGCGCGCTTGCGGTTGTTGCGCCGATGCAGCCGCCGCAACGCCGTTCTGGCGTCATCCACCATCTTGATCCAGCGTGGGCCGCCTGTATCCCCGGCGTTGCGCGCGCCAAGCGCCAGAAAGTCATAGAGGTCGCCTCGCGTTACTTCGAGGCGCCCCTCCATATAGAGTTCGCCAACCGCCAGGGCGGGGTTAAACATCAATTCAAGCTCGGCGGCGGAATCCTTGATCCGGACGCCAATCCGGGGCCCGGTCCGGTCGCCAAACACCCGCACGACCTTGTCGGCGGTTTCGATTTCAAGATGACCGGATCGTATGAGGCTCGAGAGGAAAGACGCAAAAATCGTCCGCATTTGAGTGCTCCGACTGCGTAAGGCCCATCTTTCGTGATAATAATATGATAAAACTGCATGGATTCAAATTGAGCGATCACAATAACGCGGCGCTTTTCGTGAGCAAACAATATCGCCGCCTGCATCAACGCACGAATGCGGGCTTCGTTGCTGGCGTTGCGATGAGCAAATTATCGCTATGATTTCATTTCGTAAATAGCCTGTCGAGTATGTCAGAAAGCGGCAAATCACCATATTGTGATGGCAGATAGAACGGGTCATGCTGTTTCCGGTCACGTCGCCGCCGTTTTTCGCGTGCTTCGCTTGGCGATCCCCCGAGCTCTCCTGCACGAGTCGAGCAGGCCTCCTCGGGTCCCGCGCCAGCCCCGCCCTTTGCATTGACAACCCCGGCGTCGGCTCCTATCTCAGCCCCGGCGTTCAGGCTGGCGCGGAACAGGCGGTTGGAACCGCTTTTTCCGCGTTTTTGGTGTTTTCAGGTATTTGTCGCGACGCAGGGTCGCCCGCAACGCCCGGCTCGCGCGTCAGATAAATACGACCGGAGACAAAGGCGCCCCACGCGCCGGTTCCGGCCGGAAAGGTCGTCAATGCTTACCACGGTCCTGAAAAAGGTTTTTGGCTCGTCCAACGAGCGTCGTCTGAAGGGCTACTGGCCCAAGGTCGCCGCAGTCAATGCGCTCGAGCCGCAGTTTGCCGCGCTGAGCGACGAGCAGCTGCGCGCCAAGACCGCGGAGTTCCGCGCCGAACTCGCCGCCGGCAAGACGCTCGACGATATTGCCGCCGCCGCTTTCGCCGCTGTTCGCGAAGCGGCCAAACGCACTCTCAAGCAGCGTCATTTCGATATGCAGCTCATCGGCGGCATTGTGCTGCACGAAGGCGCGATCGCCGAAATGCGCACTGGCGAGGGCAAGACGCTGGTTGCGACATTGGCAACCTATCTCAACGCGCTCGCCGGCAAAGGCGTACATGTCGTCACCGTCAACGATTATCTCGCCCGTCGCGACTCGCAGTGGATGGGGCAGATCTATAACTTCCTCGGGATGAGCGTCGGCGTCATCGTTCACGGCATCGACGATCAGCAGCGCCGCGAAGCTTACGCCGCCGACATCACCTACGGCACCAACAACGAATATGGCTTCGACTACCTCCGCGACAATATGAAATATTCGATGGAGGAGATGGTCCAGCGCGGCCATTATTACGCGATCGTCGACGAAGTGGATTCGATCCTTGTCGACGAAGCGCGCACGCCGCTGATCATCTCCGGCCCCTCCGAGGACCGCTCCGACCTTTATAAGAGCGTCAATGTACTGATCCCGAATCTCAAGCGCGAGGATTACGAACTCGACGAGAAGCAACGCACGGTCAACCTGACGGAAGCCGGCAACGAGCATGTCGAGGAATTGCTGCGCGCCGCCGGCCTGATGAAGGAAGGCTCTCTGTACGAAGCCTCAAGCGTCACGCTGGTGCATCACGTCAATCAGGCCCTTCGCGCCCACAAGCTGTTCCAGCTCGATAAGGATTATATCGTCAGGGACGACGAAGTCGTCATCGTCGATGAATTCACCGGCCGCATGATGCCGGGCCGGCGCTATTCCGAAGGGCTGCATCAGGCGTTAGAGGCCAAGGAGCATGTGCAGGTCCAGCCCGAGAACGTCACGCTCGCCTCGATCACCTTCCAGAACTATTTCCGCCTCTACAGCAAGCTCGCCGGCATGACCGGCACGGCCGCCACCGAGGCCGACGAATTCGCCGAAATCTACAAGCTGTCTGTCGTCGAAATCCCCACCAACCGGCCGATCAATCGGCTCGACGAAGACGACGAGGTCTATCGCACCAGCGCCGAAAAATTGAAGTCCGTGGTGCGTGAGATCGAAACGGCTAACGCCAAGATGCAGCCGATGCTTGTTGGCACGACGTCGATCGAAAAATCCGAACAACTCGCCGAGTTCATGGAGAAGAACGGCTACACCAAGATAGACTTTTCGCAGCCTGACGCGCTGCATGCGCTTTATGCCGCCGCGCGCGCTGGCAAGCCCTCGAAAAACTTCGCGGTGCTGAACGCGCGCTTCCATGAGCAGGAAGCGTTCATCGTCGCCGAAGCCGGCGTGCCCGGCGCGATCACCATCGCCACCAACATGGCGGGGCGTGGCACCGACATTCAGCTCGGAGGCAATGTCGAGATGCGCGTTGTGCAGGAATGCGCTGGCGTGCCGGAAGAAGAGCGCGTCGCCAGGGAAGTCGAGATCCGCGCCGAGGTTGAATCGTTCAAGCAGAAGGCCATCGCGGCGGGCGGTCTCTACATCGTCGGCACCGAGCGCCATGAAAGCCGCCGCATCGACAACCAGCTTCGCGGCCGCGCCGGCCGTCAGGGCGATCCGGGCCGTTCGAAATTCTACTTGTCGCTGCAAGACGATCTGATGCGCATTTTCGGCTCCGAGCGTATGGATGCGATGCTGAAGCGGCTTGGCCTGAAGGACGACGAAGCGATCGTCCATCCGTGGATCAACAAGGCGCTGGAGAAGGCGCAGCAAAAGGTCGAGGCGCGCAACTTCGACATGCGCAAGAACATCCTGAAGTTCGACAACGTGATGAACGACCAGCGCAAGGTCATCTTCGAGGACCGGCGCAAGATGATGGGGCAGGAATCGCTCGAGCCGACGATCGCCGATTTCCGCTCCAACGTCGTCGACGATCTTGTCACCAAGCATATTCCCGTCGACGCCTATCCGGAAGCCTGGGACATAGCGGGCCTCGATTCCTCCGTGCAGGCGCTGCTCAATATCGCGCCGCCGGTCGCCGACTGGGCCAAGGAAGAAGGCATCGCCGAAGAGGAAATGGCCGAGCGCCTGCATAAGGCCGCCGACGCCGCCTATTCCGAACGCGTCAGCCGCAACACCCCCGACGCGATGCGCTATGTCGAAAAGCAGGTCATCCTGCAAGCGCTCGATCATCTCTGGCGCGAGCATCTGGTGACGCTCGATCACCTGCGTCAGGTCATCGGCTGGCGCGGCCTCGCGCAGCGCGATCCGCTCAACGAATACAAGTCCGAAGCGTTCGATCTGTTCAAGACCTTGATCGAGAAGTGGCATGAGGCGGTCATCGCGCAGATGATGCGCATCGAAGTGCGCTTCCAGCCGCCCGAACCCGCGCCCCCGCCAATGCAGTTTCAACATCTCGATCCTGTGACGGGCCAGAATGAAGAGCCGTTTCCCGAACTCGGCGAACCGTTTGGCGTCGGCAATTTTGCCGCAACCGGCGTCGAGGCCTCGGCGGGCGCCGCCGTCGCTGAAGCAAGCGAGCGCAACCCGAGCGACCCGGAAACCTGGGGCAAGGTCGGGCGCAACGAGCCATGCCCGTGCGGCTCGGGCAAGAAGTTCAAGCATTGCCATGGGGCGCTGGCCTGACCGAGCTTGGCGGGCTGCATGCCGGCGTTCGGCGCGATGAAGCGCTCGCCGCCGTGCGCGGCCTGCTCGATCAAAACGGCGTCGACGGCGCCGCGCTCGATGCGCGCTTGCTGGTTTGCGCCGCCGCGCATCTGACCGCCGTCGATCTCATCCGCGCGCCTGAAGCGGCGCTCGATGCGGCCAGCGTCGACCGATTGCGTGCGTTTGCCTCGCGCCGGGCGGCGCGCGAACCGTTGTCGCGCATTCTCGGCAAACGCGAATTCTGGAGCCTTTCGCTCGCCGTCAGCCCGGCGGTGCTCGATCCGCGCGACGACACCGAAACGCTGGTCGCCGCCGCGCTCGAAGCGTTCGCGTCGCGCCGTAATGAACCACTGCGCATTCTCGATCTTGGCATTGGCTCGGGCGCGATCCTTTGCGCGTTGCTGAAGGAATTGCCGGGTGCGATCGGCATTGGCGTCGACATTTCGGCCGAAGCCGCCGAAATCGCGCGCGCCAATCTGGCGGCATGCGGGGTCTCCGCCCGCGCGACGGTCATCGTCGGCTCATGGGGCGATCGCGTCAGCGGCGACTTCGACCTCGTCGTCTCCAACCCGCCCTATATCGCCTCAAGCGAAATCCCGACCCTCGATCCGGAGGTGCGCGATAACGACCCGCTTCTCGCGCTCGATGGCGGCCGCGACGGTCTCGACGCGTATCGCGCGATTGCGCCCGAACTGGCGAGGCTGCTCAGGGCGGCGATCGGGCGGTTCTTTGTGGAGATCGGCGCCGGGCAGGCGGCGAGCGTGAGGGAAATACTCGCGGCTGCTGGGCTGAAGGATTTGCGAACGATAACCGACCTGGCGGGCTGCGCACGGGTGATCGCCGGCGCCCAGTCGCGCTAAGGCAGTGTTTCTCCAACAACAGCGTCCTCGCGAGCCCCGCGGAACTGGCCACCTGAGATACGCATAGTCGCCATTTCATTGCTGTGACGCCCGTCACAGCCATCCGCTGTGCGTTCAACTAGAAAATCCCCTCCAATGCGACGGCGATTCACTTTGAAGGCGAATGCGCTGCCAACGTTTTTCGCCCCAAACCAAGGAGTTGTATTATGAAGGTCGCCCTGACAGCCCTCATTTTTGCCGCCGCTTCGCTGGTCGGCGGCGTCGGCGCACAGTCGGAAGAGCTTGCGCCATTCGCCGGGCATAGCGTTGCGCTCGGCGCGATGCACGGCATCGCTTACTACCGCCCGAGCTATGCGGGCTTCGAAGTCGTCGTTACCCTCGCTGACGGCCCGCAGGGCCGCCCGGTCCGCTTTGTGACGACGCTGGGTCGAGGCCAGATCGCCAGAATTTCAGCGCCCGCCAATCCGGGTCAAACAGCCGATATTATCGAGATCAAACGCGATGGCGACCGCCTCGTCATCGATAGCCGGCCGTCCAACCCGCAATATGACGAGCAGCTTGCCGGGCGCGATGCGGCGAGCCCTGACGAAATGAAAACGCGCTGAGGGGCCGATGGTGTTAAGGGCGACGTCCGCGTCGCCCTCATCGCCCAGCAAAGATCGATTTATTGCCTTGCGCGATACCGTCGGCTGCCGCAAAACTGGTCGCGCCGACCTTAGTCCTTCCGAGCGCGCCGCTGTTGACCTCCGCCGATCCGCAATCCGAACAACCCAACGGCGATCTGACCGTCCGGCTTATCGCCATGCCGGCTGACACCAACGCCAATGGCGACATCTTTGGCGGCTGGGTTCTCTCGCAGATGGATCAGGCCGGCGGCATCGCCGGGGTCGAGCGCGCGCGGGGGCGCGTCGTCACTATCGCGGTCGAGGCGATGACGTTCATTCGCCCGGTCAAGGTCGGCGACGTGCTTTGCGTCTACACGGAAGTTGTGTACGTCGGCCGCACCTCGATGAAGATTCATATCGAGGCGTGGGCGCGGCGCTTTTCCTCGCATGTGCGCGAGAAGGTCACCGACGCGGTCTTCACTTTTGTAGCGGTGGACGATGAAGGGCGGCCGCGGCCCGTGCCGCCGCTTGAGCCATGAGCGACTTCGCCGGAGACCTTTGATTTGAGCGCCGCGAAACAATCGACCGTCGACTTCGCCTCTTACGACAGTATGGAAGGCATCATCGCGATCGAGCCGAGCGCGCCGCCGCCGCGCTACGCCGCGTGGCCGCAGGCAAAACTCGTCCATGCGATTTATCCCGGCGTGCTCGTGGCGGGAACGATCGCGCTCGCCTCGACCTGGCTTGGGCAGCACTACACGGCGCCGGTGATGCTGTTCGCGCTGCTGTTCGGCATGGCGTTCCACTTCCTGCATGAGGAAGGGCGCTGTGTCGCGGGAATCGAGTTTTCCTCGCGCACGGTGCTGCGCGTCGGCGTCGCCTTGCTCGGCGTGCGTATCACTTTGGTGCAGATCGCCTCGCTCGGACTTTGGCCCGTGGCGACTGTCATCGTTGGCGTCGCCACAACGATCGTGTTCGGCATGTTGCTGGCGCGCCGCCTCGGCCTGACCTCCTTGTTCGGCGTGCTCTCCGGCGGCGCGGTCGCGATCTGCGGGGCTTCGGCGGCGCTGGCGATTGCTTCGGTCTTGCCGCGCGACGAGAACAGCGAGCGCGACACCATTCTGACCGTCGTCAGCGTCACCGCGCTGTCGACGCTGGCGATGATCCTGTATCCAATATTCGCAACGTCCATCGGGCTCGATCACAAGCATGCCGGCGTGTTTATCGGCGGCACCATTCACGATGTCGCGCAGGTCGTCGGCGCCGGCTACATCATCTCGCCCGAGACCGGCGACATCGCCACCTATGTCAAATTGCTGCGCGTCGCGATGCTGCTTCCCGCCGTGCTGGCGATCTCGTTCCTCGTTGCGCGCAACGGCGGCGGCGTGGGCGCGCGGCCCGCATTGCCGATGTTCCTGATCGGGTTTGCCGCGCTGGTCCTCGCCAACAGCTTTGGCCTGTTGCCGCAGGCCCTGATCGATTTCGCCAACGATGTCTCGCGCTGGGCGCTGGTGGCGGCGATCGCGGCGCTTGGCATGAAGACTTCGTTCAAGGACCTATTCGCCGCCGGATGGCGTCCGGTCGGTCTGATGGTCGCCGAAACGATCTGGATCGCGATCCTCGTATTGATTTCGGTCAAGACGATTATCTGAGCAGGCGCGGGAAATACCGCGGCCCCGGCCGCCTTGACTTCCCCGGTGCTTATCGCCAGTTTCGCGCGGCTTTTGCAGGCCGAGCTGTCCCCAGGGTTTAATGCGCGAATATCTGGAATTTGAAACGCCTGTGGCCGATATCGACGCGCGCATCGACGAATTGCGCGCGCTCGCCGCCAAGGGCGATTCTCCGGCCATAAACGACGAGATCAGGAAGCTCGAGGCGCGCTCCGCCAGGGCGCTGGCCGATCTTTATGCGAATTTGACGCCGTGGCAGAAGACCAAGGTGGCGCGCCATCAGGAGCGCCCGCATTTCGCCGATTATATCAAGGGCTTGATTGAGGATTTCACGCCGCTTGCGGGCGACCGCAAATTCGCCGAGGACGAGGCGATCGTCGGCGGTCTGGGCCGCTTCATGGGCCGCTCGATCTGCATCATGGGCCAGGAAAAGGGCGACGACACGACCAGCCGCATCCGCCACAATTTCGGCATGGCCCGCCCCGAAGGCTATCGCAAGGCGGTCCGGCTGATGGAGTTGGCCGACCGGTTCGACATGCCGGTGATCTCGCTTGTCGACACGCCCGGCGCCTTCCCCGGCATCGACGCGGAAGAGCGCGGCCAGGCCGAGGCGATCGCCCGCTCGACCGACATGTGCCTATCGCTCGGCGTGCCCAATGTCGCGGTGATCGTTGGCGAAGGCGGGTCCGGCGGCGCGGTGGCCATCGCTACTTGCAACAAAGTGCTAATGCTTGAGCACGCGATTTATTCCGTCGCCTCGCCTGAGGCCTCGGCGTCGATTCTGTGGCGCGATTCGGCCCGGGCCCAGGATGCCGCCACGAGCATGAAAATCACGGCGCAGGATTTGCTGAAATTCGGCATCATCGACGGCATTGTCTCGGAGCCGACCGGCGGCGCGCACCGCGATCCGACCGCCGCGATCGCTTCGACCGGCCGGGCGATTAGCGCGGCGCTCGAACAGATGGGCAATATGTCGCGCGATCAGGTGCGCGAAGCCCGCGCCGCGAAGTTCCTCGGCATTGGGCGCAAAATCTAGACAAAATCCAGAATTGCCATAGGCTTAGCGTTAATACCGCCTTTACCATATATGCACGAAGGCATTGTTTGCGGTAATAAGCTGGAAAGTATAAAAGCCTTAAATCGATTTCGTGGGTCAGCCCCCGCTCGCGCCGCGAGCGCTAGAGAGTGGCGAATAATGGCTAGAAACAATTTGACGTCGCGACTGATCGCCCTAGGCCTCGCGGTTTCGCTTGGCGCATTGGCAGCGGGTTGCGACGAGGATCTTGCCGGCGGACCCGGCCGATCACTGCGCCCGATTTCCAGCGAAACCATCGCCCTGATGCAGCAGAAGGACACGACGCCTTCGGCGCCGGTGCTGATCCGCACCTATAAGAAAGAAGCGGAATTCGAAATCTGGAAGCTGAAGAGCGACGGGCGCTACGCCCTGCTCAAGACCTATCCGATGTGCCGCTGGTCCGGTCAGCTCGGCCCCAAGACGAGGGAAGGCGACCGGCAAGTGCCGGAAGGGTACTATCCGATCACGCCCGGCCAGATGAACCCGAATTCGAACTATTATCTCTCCTACAACGTCGGCTATCCCAACGCTTATGACCGGGCGTTCGGCCGCTCCGGCGGCACGATCATGGTGCATGGCGCCTGCTCGTCGGCTGGCTGCTTCTCGATGACGGATCAACAGATCGCCGAGATCTACGCGGTCGCGCGCGAGGCCTTCAACGGCGGCCAGCGCGAAATCCAGATGCAGTCGTACCCTTTCCATATGACCGCCGAGAATCTCGCCAAGCACCGGCTCGATCCCAACATCGATTTCTGGCGCCAGTTGAAGAACGGCTCCGATCATTTCGAGGTGACCAAGACGGAACCGGCCGTCGCCGTCTGCGGCAAGCGCTATGTGTTTGGCGCGCATGCCGATGGCGACGTCGATGCGATTGCGCCGTGTCCGGCGCTGCACAAGGACGACCAGATCGAGTCGGCGGTCGCCGCCAAGGAAGCCGAAGACGAAGCGAGCGTCGCGGCGCTGGTCACCAAGGGCGTCAAGCCGATCCAACTCGTGTATGACGACGGCGGCCAGAACGTTGCCTTTGCGGGCCGTCCTGATTCAAGCCGCCCCGAAGCGATCGCCTCGGGACCGCGCGAAATGGAACTCGATCCCGCGACCGGCAGGCCGATGTCCGAGACCTGGAAGGCCGCGGCCGCGGCGGCGGCGGCCACACCGGCCATCGTCGTCGCCTCGGCGGCCCAGACGCCGGCGCCAGCCAGGAGCGCCAACCTCGTTGCGCTCGCGCCGACGCCAACTGCTGCGTCTTCGCCAGTCGATACGCTAATCGCACCGCTCAATTTCGCCGCCAATGCCGCCGGCTCGGGTAAGTCTCTGGTAAAGAGCTGGCTTAGGCTGAGTCCTGACGATGCGAGCGCCGTCAAGGTGTTCGAGCCGGAGCAGCCGATCCCGTCCGACGTTCCCGTGCCGCCGCAGCGCGCGTCGGCGGGCGCTCCGTCACTTGCTCCGCAGGCTTTGGCGAAACCACAAAAATTCGCCGCCCTCAAGCCCGCCGCGGGAAACGCCAAGCTTGTTCCCGACGCTCTCGATGCGGCTGGCGCGCCGGCGCAGCAATAGCGCGGATTATGGCCGTTCCGCGCCGTTGCGTCTGATCCCGGCGCGCAGCATAACGACGTATTGTTCGGCGTCCCGCTCGCTGGCAAACGCGCGGGCGGGGATGACTGCCGGCGCATCGTCGCACCAGAGGTAAATCAGCGCTCCAGTCATCTCGGCTTCGCTGCAGGCGCAGTAATCAAATCGCCGCGCGCCTGATGCCTTCTCCAGGCTTAGGCCCGAAGCATCCGGCGTGACTTTCGTTAGGCCAGTGAACCGAGCGACAAGGTCCGCATTGCCGCCTGATTGAGCGCGGCGCAGGCGCCAGTGCGCCGCCATGCGGCTTATCATAAAAATTATTGCCGCAACGATGAGCAGGCCCTCGGCCAGACGGCGCGGAAGCAAGCCCGTCAGCGCGAGAATTGCGACAAACGCCATCAGCAACACGAACGCCGCCAACGGCGCGACATGGCGAAGCGAAAAGCGTCGGCGCAAGGCGTTGCGAAAACCGGCGCGCGCGGCGGCGATGCGCGCCTCTTCATCGGACAGTTCGAACGCCAGCGGCTCAGCGAAGCGGTCTGGCGCCGCCTCGTTCATGCTTCGCCCGGCGCCTTAGCATTCACCGCGAGAGCATGAACGCCATCGGCGATTTCCTGCGCCAGCGCGGCGTAAATCATGCGATGGCGTTCGACCCGCCCCTTGCCGGCAAACGCCGCCGCGACCACATCAATACGGAAATGCGATTCGCCGCCGGCGCGCGCTCCTGCATGCCCGGCATGCAAATGCGATTCGTCTGTGACTTCGAGGCTGGTCGGATCGAGCGCACGCGTAAGTTCGGCCGCGATGCGTTGCTGCATTGTCATGGGCGCGCTTATTCCTGGATTTGATGCGCCGCTGCGGTTTCAGCGGCATTATTCACGCGAACTTTATCTGTTTCGCGTGCAATGCGCGAGCGTCAAACCACGTGTGTCAAACAATCAGGGCTTGCCGCTCGGCCCACGCGATCTTATGGTCAATTCGATGGATCTGAATTCACGCCTCTTCGACCGAATCCGCGTCAAATCCTCCGCGCCCAAGGAGCCGGAGCGCTTGGGCACGCCGTGTTCCCACCCGGGGTGCACGGCGCCGGGCGTCTTTCGTGCGCCCAAGGGCCGCGACCATGAGGGCGAGTATTTCACCTTCTGCAAGGACCACGTGCGCGAGTACAACGCGACCTACGATTATTTCAAAGGCATGAACGACGAAGCGCTGGCGAAATTCCGACAGGACGACATTGTCGGTCACCGCCCGACCTGGAAGATGGGCCCCAGGGGCGGCGCCCCCGGCCACGCGCCGCACCGCGACGAATCTGTCTTCGCCGAAGCGCGCACCGCCCGGCGTCGCGGCTCCGGCCGCAGCAGCACCTATAAGCATCAGCCGCGCTACAATGCTCTCGCTCTCAAGGCGCTGGCCGTACTCGAACTCGACGCCACCGCGGAAGAAGCGGGAATCAAGGCCCGCTACAAGGAATTGGTGAAACGCCACCATCCCGACGCGAATGGCGGCGACCGCTCGTCCGAAGACAAGTTGCGCGAGATTATTCAGGCCTATAATTTCCTGAAATCGAACAAACTGGTTTAAGCGCGTTCGGCGCGCCCGAAAATGCGGCGCATGCGACGGTTTATTGTCGCCGCCGCCCTTTTGCCCGCCGCCTGAATGTTTGTATAAAGCTCTGTCAGCCTCCCCGCAGCCCCGGGCGGGCTTGGAGGAATGATGACAATCGCATTGCCGCAAGCCGATCTGAAAAGCGCCGTTCCGGGCCTGCCTGACGTCAAGATTTCCGTGCGCAAAGTGTTCGGAATCGACTCGGATATGATGGCTCCGGGGTTTTCCGCGCCCGACGAGCATGTGCCCGATTTCGACCCCGACTATCTCTTCGATCGCGACACCACTTTGGCGATTCTCGCCGGTTTCGCCTTCAATCGCCGCGTGATGATCACCGGCTATCACGGCACGGGCAAGTCGACGCATATCGAGCAGGTCGCGGCGCGGCTCAACTGGCCGCTGGTGCGCATCAACCTCGATAGCCATGTCTCGCGCATCGATCTCGTCGGCAAGGACGCGATCGTCCTGAAAGACGGCAAGCAGGTCACCGAGTTCCGCGATGGCATCCTGCCGTGGGCGCTGCAAAACAACATCGCGCTGTGTTTCGACGAATACGACGCGGGCCGGCCGGATGTGATGTTCGTCATCCAGCGCGTGCTCGAAGTCTCCGGGCGGCTGACTTTGCTCGATCAGCGCCGCGTCATACGGCCGCACCCGGCATTCCGCCTGTTCGCCACCGCCAACACGGTCGGCCTCGGCGATACCTCCGGGCTTTATCACGGCACGCAGCAGATCAATCAGGGCCAGATGGACCGCTGGTCGATCGTCGCCACGCTCAACTTCCTGCCGCATGACAAGGAAGTCGACATCGTGCTGGCGAAATCCCCCGCGCATCGCGGCAAGAAGGAAGGGCGCGACATCGTCAACAAGATGGTGCGCGTCGCGGACCTCACCCGCAACGCCTTCATCAACGGCGATCTGTCGACGGTCATGTCGCCGCGCACGGTCATCACCTGGGCGGAGAACGCCGACATCTTCAAGGACGTCGGCTTCGCCTTCCGTCTGACCTTCCTCAACAAGTGCGATGAGCTGGAGCGCACGCTGGTCGCCGAATTCTACCAGCGTTGCTTTGGTCAGGAATTGCCCGAGAGCGCGCTGAACGTGGCGCTAAGCTGAGGTGCGTCACAAGCTCAGCCGTCTTGGCCGGGCTTGTCCCGGCCATCCACGCGGTCAGGTTTGGCGACACGGCGCCGTCTAGGTGCTGACGGAAAGGCGTGGATGGCCGGGACAAGCCCGGCCAAGACGCGAGCGAGATGCGAGATCGTTGCGCAAGGCAACCCCTCTTAACGGAACAATCGACTTCAATGCCCCCAATCGACGTCAAACCCACCAACCGCAAGCCCGCCGGCAAGGCCGAAGCGGCGAACGAGCCGTTCAAGCGCGCCATCGCCTCGTGCGCGCGCGCCATGTCGCGCCACCCCGAGCTCGAAATCGCCTTTGCCGCCGACAAGCCGTCGCTGGTCACCGGCCCGGAAGGCTCCAAGGCGCGCCTGCCCGAGCCGCCGCGCAAACCCAATCCGCGCGAGGCCGCGATCCTGCGCGGTCTCGCCGATTCGATGTCGCTGCGCCTCGCCTGTCACGACGAAGGCGTTCACCGCAAATTCGCGCCGCAAAATCAGGCGGCGCGTTCCTTGTTCGACGCTGTCGAGCAAGCGCGCGTCGAGGCGATCGGCGCCCGGCGGATGGAAGGCGTCGCCTCCAACCTGACGGCGATGCTCGACGACCGCTTTCACCGCAGCCCGCACGCGGAAGCGACGGACCGTAGCGAGGCGCCGCTTGAAGACGCTGTCGCGATGATGGTGCGCGAGCGCCTGACCGGCCTTGCGCCGCCGCCCGGCGCCAAGCGCATCGTCGATCTCTGGCGCCCGGTCATCGAGAGCAAGGCCGGCGCGGCCCTCGACAAGCTCGACGGCGCGCTGCTCGACCAGCGCACGTTCGCCCGCTCGGTGCACAAATTACTGGCTTCGCTCGACATGGCCAGCGATTCGGATGCCGATTCCGAGGACGAGGACGGCGAGACGGACGACGATTCGTCGCCCGACAATGCCGACGAAGGCGACGCGGAGGGCGAGGACCAGCAGTCGAGCGAGTCGATGGAGATGGAGTCGTCCGACGAGTCCTCCGACGAGCTTGAGGAAGGCGCGATGGAGGCGGCGGACGCGCCATCGGGCGAATTCTCCGATGAATCGGAAGCTGGCGACGCCGATGAGGCGGCCGAGAGCCCGCCCGCGCCGTCGTCCGGGGCCGACCGCCGCGGCCCGGATTACAAGGCGTTCACGACGAAGTTCGACGAAGAGATCAAAGCCGAGGATTTGTGCGAACCGGAGGAATTGCAACGGTTGCGCGATTATCTCGACAAGCAGTTGCAGAACCTTTCGAGCGTCGTCTCGCGCCTCGCCAATCGCTTGCAACGGCGCCTGATGGCGCAGCAAAATCGCTCGTGGGAGTTCGATCTCGAAGAGGGGATGCTCGATCCGGCGCGCCTGTCGCGCGTCGTCATCGATCCGCAGCAGCCGCTTTCGTTCAAGCGCGAAAAGGACATGGATTTTCGCGACACGGTGGTGACGCTGCTGATCGACAATTCCGGCTCGATGCGCGGTCGCCCGATCACCGTCGCCGCCACCTGCGCCGATATTCTGGCGCGCACGCTGGAGCGCTGCGGCGTCAAGGTCGAGATTCTCGGCTTCACCACGCGGGCGTGGAAGGGCGGGCAAGCGCGTGAAGCGTGGCTGCAAGCAGGCAAACCCGCCGCGCCCGGCCGCCTCAACGATTTGCGCCACCTCATCTATAAGAGCGCCGACGCGCCGTGGCGGCGCGCGCGCAAGAACCTTGGCCTGATGATGCGCGAGGGCCTCCTGAAGGAAAACATCGACGGCGAGGCGCTTGACTGGGCGCATCAACGCCTGTTGGGCCGCCCCGAACAGCGCCGCATCCTGATGATGATTTCCGACGGCGCGCCGGTCGATGATTCAACGCTGTCGGTCAACTCCGGCAATTATCTCGAACGCCATCTGCGCTATGTCATCGAGGAAATCGAGACGCGCTCGCCGATCGAACTCATCGCCATCGGCATCGGCCACGACGTGACCCGCTACTATCGCCGCGCCGTGACGATCGTCGACGCGGAAGAACTTGGCGGCGCGATGACGGAGAAGCTGGCGGAGTTGTTCGACGAGAAGGCCGCGCCGGCGAAGACGGCGAGGCCGGTGCGGGCGAGGAAGAAGGCGGCTTGAGGGCGCTTGCCGAAATGAATTCAGCATGAAGCTCCAATTGGGGTCATCACTCGATGACTATATCAATTGCGGCGACGAGACGACGCGAAAGCTCTTGAAGGCGGACGGTCCGCTGATCCAAGCGCTAAAGAAGTGCCATGACTTTTTTGCCAACACACTTTGGGCTGACACGAATGACTTGAGTCCGATACCGGCTCTTTTATCGACCAACGCGTTCATGCTCTTTTTGAGCGGCATTCGGATGGCCATGACCGGTCATGCGTCTGCAATATTTCCCAACCTTAGGACTGCGCTGGAGTCCGCGTGTTACGCGTTCGTCATGGTCCAGGACTCTTCTACGGAGCAGATATGGACCGATCGGCATAAGGATGAACGCGGTCGGAGGTTGTGCAAGCAAAGGTTTCTATCGGCGGTTCGCGATACAGCGAACAAACTTAATGAGGTTCAAGCTGACAGCGGGGATTGGATAGTAGAGGCGTATGAGTCGGCAATTGACTTTGGCGCGCATCCCAATGCGCGCTCTGTGTTCATGCATGTTTCGTTCGGACCGGACGAAGAAGACGGGCTTCAGCGTGTAAACTTAGCGGGGCTCTACGACTCCGAATCTCCGAATACCAAATCCTCGCTTGTCGCGTGTATGGATTACGGCTTGGCAATTGCAATCGTGCTCACTCGGTGTCTCAAGAACCCGTCGTCGGATATTGGGGCAAAGTTAAACGAACTCAATGAAATTAAAAAGCGCGTTACGGCTGGGTTTGGCGCCGTTGAATAGGAGATTGAATGCTCAAACGTATCGCGGCAACACGATTGAGATGATTTCCAAGGCAAGCAATCGTTTGGAACCATCGCAAAGTTGTTTCTTGCTTTGTGTGACAATGCGGCCTATTCTGCACACAAATGCCTGAGGCTCGAATGGCCCGCAATGCGACCGCTCAATTCAAATCGCCCCCACCCCTCGTTAAGCAGCGGGCTACCAAGCGCAAGCCGCCGCCAAACCCCGCGCGCGTCGCGCTCGAAGATGCCCGCAGCGCCGGCCTGCTGGACGGCGAGCGCAGCGAGCATGTCAGCTTTCGCGCGCCGCGCGCGCTGGTCGAGGCGGCGCGCAAGGCGAGCGGGGTGACTTCGACGACGGAGCTCGGCCTGCTTGCCCTCGCGACGCTGGCGCAGCCCGATCCCGTGGCGCAATACATGACCCGACATCGCGGCGCGCTCGGCAAAGACCACACGCTTGAGACCTGATCTCGCCGCTTCGCTTCGTCTGATCAAACCCGACAAGCGGACAAGTCAACTCAGGCCGAGGCCTCGCGGCGAATTGACATTCGCGACCGCGGTGGCCGCGCGAGGTCAGCCGGCGTTCGTTCTCGACACCAATGTCTATATTCTGGACGCGGGAAACAATCTGCCGGACGCGGCGCAAACCCTGATTGACCGAGGGCTGCTCTATCACTGCACGGTATGTCTGGCCGAACTCGCCCTCGGCGTGGCCAATGCCGATCCGACGCGACCGAACTGGGCCGACATGCGCGACCATTATTCAGATCTGATGGCGCGCATACCGGAGAGCCGAGTCATCAGCCCCGACGAGAAAATCTGGCTCGACGCGGGAACGATCGCGGGGACGCTCGGCAGGACCCAAAACTATCAAAAACATCAGCGCAAGGAGTGTCTCAACGACGCTTTGATCTTTCTCACCGCCGCCAAAGCCGGCCTCCCCGTCCTGACTGCCAATCGCGACGAGTTCGACCTGATTCAACAACTGGCGCCGTATGGAAATTTCATCGCGTTCTGAACAGGCCCGCGGCGCTCGGCGAATTCCTGCATTGTATCGATTATCTATCTGAAATCATTGGTATAACTGTCTCACAGCGCTGCCGTTTCGCAACATATTGTGGACAAATCGGCCAAGTCGCCTGACAATGGCGAACAGGCTGTTTGAAATCGCTGGCGCGGCATCGAAGCCGCGACGTTGGCGCGAATCTCCGGGGCTTGTCGCCAGTGGATGCTCGCGATGCCGCGAGACGTGCGGATGAGCGGAAAAATGGCGCCTATCCCGATGAATTCCTTGGAAACCTGTCCTGGATTGTCGCCCGAAGCCTTGCCGTCGGCGAACCCCTTCAATCCGCCAGCTCCCATTTCTCCGCGCTCGCTCCCGCCAGCTTCCTCACCCTCTCTTCGTCCTTGGCGAACTCGCGCGCGTCGCCTTCGTAGACGATCTTGCCGTCGTCCAGCACATAAGCTCGATCCGCGATCTCCACCGCCGCGCGCACATTCTGTTCGACCAGCAGCACCGACATGCCCTCCTTGCGCGCTGACGCGACGACCTTGAAGACTTCCTCGACGATCAGCGGCGCGAGGCCCTGCGAGGGTTCGTCGAGCATCAGCAATTTGGGATTGAGCAGCAGCGCGCGGGCGATCGACAGCATCTCCTGCTCGCCGCCCGAGAGCTGACGCCCCTTGTTGGTCTTGCGCTGGGCGAGGCGCGGAAACAATGTGTAGACGCGGGGAATCGTCCACGGTCCCGGCCGCTCCAGGGGAACGCGGAGATTTTCATCGACCGTCAGATTGGTGAAGATGCGCCGCCCCTCGGGGACATAGCCGACGCCCATCGCCGCCAGCCGATACGGCGGCAGGCGCGTCGTCTCCTGGCCGAAGGCGCGCACGACGCCGCCGCGCGCTGGCGTCAGGCCCATGAGGGAGCGCAGCGTCGTCGTCTTGCCCGCGCCGTTGCGGCCTAACAGTGTGACGATTTCGCCTTCGCGCACATTGAGCGAGACGCCGTGCAGGATGTGGCTCTTGCCGTAAAAAGTCTCGATATTTTCGGCTTCGATCGCGTTCATGCGGCTTTACCGAGATAGGCGGCCTGAACGATTTCGCTTGTCGCGATTTCCCCCGGCGTTCCCTCGGCGAGCACGGCGCCTTCGGCCAGCACCATGATGCGCTGGGCGAGATTGAAGACGACGCGCATGTCGTGCTCGATCAGCACGATCGTCAGCCCCTTGTCGCGATGCAGCCGGCGGATCAGCCGCGCGGTGTCGTAGGTCTCCTGATCGCCCATGCCCGCCGTGGGTTCGTCGAGCATGAGGATGCGCGGCCGCAATGCCAGCGCCATCATGATCTCGGTGGCGCGCTGATCGCCATGCGAGAGTTCGCCGACGAGCCGATCCCGCTTGTCACCAAGGCCGCTGAGGTCGAGCAGCTCGCTCAGCCGCGCGCGCATTTGTTGCTCCTCGCCAGCAGACAGACGCACGCGCAGGCGATGACCCGCCGCGACGTCGACCGCGATGCGCAAATTCTCGCCGACGCTGAGTTCGGGAAAAATTTCGGTGATCTGAAACGTGCGGGACATGCCGAGGCGAACGCGTTCTTCTGGCTCAAGCAGCGTGATGTCCTGATCGTTGAAGCGGATGCTCCCGGATGTCGGCGGAAAAAAACCGCTGACGAGATTGAAGAAGGTCGTCTTGCCCGCGCCATTCGGGCCGATGATGGCGCGCAGTTCGCCCGTCTCCACCTTGAGCGAAACGCCATCGACCGCGGTCAGGCTGCCGAATTGCTTGGCGACGTTGTCGACTTCGAGCAGGCTCATGCGGCGATCCGTCGGCGAAGCGTCCCTAGCACGCCGCGCGGGAAGAACAGCACGACGAGAATGAAGAAGAGGCCGATGACGGACATCCAGTTCTGCGTCTCGCTTGAGACAAAATCCTGCAACGCAACGAAGATCGCCGCGCCGATCAGCGGCCCCCAGAACGAGCGCATGCCGCCCAGCACCGCCATGATGACGAACTCGCCCGATTGATCGAAGCGCAGCGCGCGCGGATCGACGAAATTGTTGAGCAGCGCGTACAGCGCTCCCGCCAGGCTCATGAAGAACCCTGAAATGACGAACGACAGCCAGATGTGCTGTTCGACGGGGATGCCAAGAAAGCGCGCGCGCCGCTCGTTCTCGCGGATGGCGATCAATGTGCGCCCGAACGGCGAGCGCAGCAACGCCGCGAGAATCGCCGCGGCGAGCGCAAAGAAAAAGAGCGCGAAATAATAGAAGGCGACGTCGCGTTTGAAGATGTCGACCGACCAGCTGCCAATCCCGATTGGCATGCGGTGCCATCCGTTGAGGCCATCGTCGCCGCCGGTGACAGTGTTCCAGCGGAACGCGATGAAGTAGAAAATCTGACCGAAGGCAATCGTGCACATTGCGAAATACACGCCGCGCCGTTTGCGAATGAGCGCGCCGATGATGGCGGCGGCGATCGTGCCGACAATGACGCCGGCAAGGATGCCGAGGAACGTGTCGGGCGCGAGATAGCGGATGGTCAATCCGGCGCCATAAGCGCCGAGACCGAAATAGGCGGCATGGCCGAACGACAGCACGCCGGTGTAGCCGAGCAGGAAATTCAGCGACATCGCGGCGAGGCCCATGACCACGATGCGCGAGGCGAGCGCTGTGTAACCGCCGACCCAGTTCATCCAGAACGGCATGGTGAGCAGCACGAGCCAGATCGCGATGTCGAGCTTGCGTTTGGCGAGGCCGTTCAATGCACTCTCCCTTCCTCGCCTAGCAGCCCGCGCGGTCGCACGAGTAGAACGAGCACCATCATGATGTAGATGACCGCCTCGCTCGCCGAGGGAAAGAACACTGTCGTCAGGCCGGACACGACGCCGATCAGCAGCCCGCCGAACAGCGTGCCGAGCAGACTGCCGAGACCGCCAACGATGATGGCGACGAAACTCGGCATGATGAGATTGTCGCCGATGGTCGGCGACAGCCCGAGCAGGCCGGCGGCGAGAACGCCCGCGAGGCCGGCGAGATAAATGCCAAGCCCGAAATTCAGATTGCGCAGGATGCGCGTGTTGACGCCGAGCGCCGAAACCGTTTCGAGGTCTTGCGTGCCAGCGCGGATGCGCACGCCGAGACGCGTGTGGTTGAGGATGAAGAACAAACCGCCCACCGCGATTCCCACGAGCGCGACCATGAAAACGCGATAGCCGGTGAGAAAGAAGAACTGATTGCTCAGCGGCGTCGTTAGGATCGCGGGAACCTGAAACGGCACGCTTTGCGCGCCCCAGATGTAACGCGTCGCGTCCTGCAGGATGTAGGACAGGCCGAAGGTCAGGAGCAGGCTGTAGAGCGGATCGCGCCCGTACAGCGGGCGGATCAGGAAGCGTTCGACGATAAGACCGATGATCGCGGTGAGAACCGGCGCGACAAGCAGCGCGCCCCAGAAACCGAGCACTGGAATCAGCGCGTAGGCGATGTAGCCGCCCAGCGCCAGAAATCCGCCGTGGGCGAAGTTGATGACGCCGCTGAGATTGAGGATGAGCGACAGACCGAGCGCCATCAGAGCGTAGAAGGCGCCGACGATCAGCCCGTTGAAAACGTTGAAAAGGAGCAGCTGCGTCATCGCCGCTTGACCTGGCGAACGTCATTGCGAGGAGCGTAGCGACGAAGCAATCCATCGTGCGGCTTGCACGACCGTGAGTTGCTTCGCTGCGCTCGCAATGACGGTTTGCGAATTGCGCGGAACATCGTGCGAGAATCGCTCAGCCTCAAGCTGGCCAGGCGAGTTTGCAACCGCTCTCCTCGAGCGTTCCGGCGACAGCGTCGCCCTTGACGACATTGGTGACTTTGAAGAGATCGTCCGGGGCGCTGCCCGACGCTTGCGCGGCGCCGACATACAGGTTGCCGATGAGCTGGTTCTGTCCCTCGCGATAGAAGGCGCCGTCCGGCATCAGCGCGATTTCCGGCGGCAGCTTGAAGCCCTGCAGGAACTTCGCCATCTTCACCGCCTCAAGCGAATTCGAACCGTTGGCGGCGAGCGCGCAGGTCCATGTCGCGACATAGCCGAACCAGGTGCGCGAGGTCGGCACGCGGCCGGTCTTCTTCTTCACCGCATCGACGAATTCCGCGACATGCGGCACGCCGGGCTGGTTCCAGTACCATTCGAGAACCCAGTTGCCGATGCGCGCTTCGGGAGGAAGCCCCTCGAGCGCTTCCATCTCCTGCTGCGCGCCGGCGAGATGCAGCTTCTTGTCGAGGCCGAACTGCACCGCCTGCTTCATCCCGTTGACCATGTCCTCGCCCTGCACGAGGAAGACAAGCACGTCGGGATTGGCTGCCTGCGCCTTGATCAGATTTGACGAAAAATCCGTCGTCCCCAACGGGGTCAGGTCGGCGCCGACATTGCTGGCGCCGAGCGCCGCGCCGGCCTTCTCCATGGCGGCCTGAAGCGAGTGGCCAAACGCGTAATCGGGCGTGATGTAATACCATTTCTTGCCATAGGCATCGACCAGCGTCTTGGCGACGGCGTTGGCTTCCATCTGCGTCGTGTTGCAGACGCGAAACACGTTCCAGTGGCAGTTCTTGCCGGTGATCGCGTCGGCGTGTCCGCCCGGCACGATATGCAGGATGCCGCTATCGAAGCTGACTTGCGCCATGGCCGCCGCCAGCGCCGAATTGAGGTTGCCGAGCAGAAACGAAACCTTGTCGCGTTCGATCAGCTTATGCGCTTTCTGTACCGCGGTTCCGGCGTCGCCGCTGGTCGAATCTTCGACGACGAGTTCAACCTGGCGACCGAGGATTCCGCCTTTTGCGTTGATCTGTTCGACCGCGAGCTGGCAGCCGGTCAATTCGTTCTTGCCGGGGCCGGCGTAGGTGCCGGTCAGCGGATTATCGAGGCCAATCTTGATCGTGTCATCGGCGCGCGCCGCGATGACGAACGGGCTGGCGATTTGCGAGGCGCCGAGGATGAGGCCGCCCTTGAGCACATCCCGGCGTTTGAGTCTGCCCATTTTGTAGACAAAATCCATCGCTTCCTCCCAAAATTCACGGCGCATTGAGCGCTCGCCCAAGCGTACAGTTCGCGGCGGCAAAGGCAACAGCATTGATCGCCGCGAAGGCGTCAATTGACGGCGCGGCCTCAATTGACGAGGCGGAAGAACTCGAAATCCGTCGCGCCAGCGGCGTCGCCGAGTTCGGCGCGCAATCGCGGCAGAATGTCGCTTGCCGCGCCGTTCTTGAAGCCGTCGAGGCTGGGCGGCTGCCTGGTCGCTGAAATTGCGATGACAATCTGCAATGCCGCGAGCGAACCAGCGTCCGTAGCGGACATCGGTTGCACGAACGTCACGCTGCCGCCGCCGGCCTGCGGCTTTGTATCGAGCCTGTGGACCAGACCGTCGTTGGTGACGACAAGCAGGTCGAGATGGCGGCCAGCAAGATTTGATACCGAGCCCGACAGCGGCTTGTTCTTGCCAATGTCAAACGCCGAGAGATCGACCTTCGGCGCATCGCCGCTGCCGGCGCTGGCGCGAATGAGATCGATTGCCGGACAAGCGGCGGGAGCGATCGGACGGGCGGTAAGAGCCGGATCGACGCCGACTTCGCGGACAAACGAGTCATTGAATTTCTGCATTGTCGCCCGGTCAGAACCAATAAGCTCGAGCGTGAGCATGTCGCCCGCGGCGCCGGCAGGGCGCGCCAGGAAACACGCGCCGCCGTCAAAGCTTTTGACGAACAGACGCGCTTTTTCCGCAATGGTCGGCGGCGCGGTTTTCATTGGGGTTGGCGTCGGCGTCTCGACCGGCGTTGCCGGGTTCGCGATCGTCAGTCGCGCCGTCATGCGCGCCGACGCACCGGCCTGATTGATGGCGATCACGTCGAAGACAAAGCTGCCCGCGGTCGTGGGCTTACCCGAGATCTGACCAAAGCCCGAGCCGAGATCGACAAAGCTCAGCCCATCGGGCGGATTGGGTTCGGCATGCAGCGCGATGCCATTGTTGCCGGCAGGGTCGCTGAACGGCGGCAAATCGGCCAAATAGTCCTGACCGACCACCGCATTCCCGAGCGGCACCGAAGTCTGCGCCGGTTTCGGCTGCGTCGCGGGCGCTGTTATCGTTGGCGTCGGCGTGGGTGTTGGCGCAGGTGTCGGCGTGGCCGTAACTATCGGCGTCGGACTGGGCGTTGGTCTTCCCGCCCCGACCGGCGGCTCGACCGCGAGCGTTGTCGTCATGCGGACGGAAACGCCAATCTTGTTGGCGCCGATCACGTCGAACGCATACTGCCCCGCCTTGGCGGGAACGCCGGAGATGCGGCCGTGGCCAGAGGTCAAGTCGGAGAAGACAAGGCCCTCTGGCGGCGCCGGATCGACCCGCAGCAGTAATCCCTCGCCTTTCATCGCATTGGTGAAGGCTGGCAAGTCGAACGAATATTCCTTGCCGGCGACGGCGGGCGGCAATGCCAGACCTGGTTGCGGCGCATGCGGCGCGGCGGAATTGATGATGTCGGTCGAGGACGGAACAGTCGGCGTCGTCGTTGGCGTCGGCGGCGGTTGGATCGGCGTCGGTTCGATTGTCGGCGAGGGCGTCGCGGACGCAGTAGGCGGCGGCGGAAAGGGCGGCAGCGTCGTTGTTGGAGTCGGCGTGGGAAGGGTCGAAATTCTTGGCCACGTTAGCGAGTCCCGGAACACATAGCCGACGCCGGCGAGACTGCCGATGATGATCAGCAGCGCCAACGCCGTAGCGATCTTGCCGCCCGATAAACCGCCCTGTCGTTCAGCGGCGGGCGGCGGCGGCTTACGCGGATTTTGCGGCGCCGCGGCGCTGGCGGCGCTGTCATACGCGGCGACCGCCGCCATCGACGGCGGGCGATCGGCGGGGAGCGGTTGCAACATCGCCTGAATCAGCGGGCGCATTGCTGGATGGATGTCCGCCAGGTCGGGAACCTTGCGCCGCTTTTCGATGATCTCGACCTGCGTGCCGTTCATATCGAGCGGGCGCCCGCGCAACGCTTCGGCGAGAACGAGGCCGAAGCTGTAGATGTCCGATTTGGCCGTGACCGCGCCGCCGGCAAGGCCGAGTTGCTCCGGAGACACGTAATTGTATTTGCCGGCAAATCCGTCGCCGATGATCGTGCCCTCGCCAGGCCGCTGCGACCGGGCGATGCCAAAATCGATGATCTTGGCGCGGTTCGGATCGCCGTCCGGCAGAATGACATTGTCGGAGGAGATGTCCCGATGGATGACGCCAAAACGATGCGCCGCCTCAAGCGCGCCGCCGATGCGCTTTTGCAGGATTTTTACCTGCGCCAGCGGCATGGGACCCTGGGTCAGGCGTTTCGTCAGCGACGGGCCGTCGACGAATTCCATCGCCAGATAAGCGCGCTGCAAATCCGGATCGAGCGAAAACACGAAATAACGAACGATGGCTTCGTGCTGAAGATTGTGCAGCGTCGAGGCCTCGCGCCGGAACAAGGCGAGAGCCTCGGGATTGCTCGCCAACTCCGGCAGGATCATCTTGATCGCGACGGGATCGTTGGTCTGGATGTTGAAGCCCTTGTAGACCTCGCCCATCCCGCCCTGCGCGATCAGCGTCTCGATCTCATAGATGCCATTGAGCCGAACGCCGCGGCGAACCGAACCCTTTGGAGACGGCTGAATGATCGTTCGGTCTTCCACGGACTTGCTGCTCCGCCCCGCGCTGTCGCGCCTCGACGCTAATGCCAAACGCTGGAAAGCGGAATGGTCTTTCTGCCCTCGCCATCGATAAAGCGCACTCGTATGCAAGATACGGTCTGCGGATGCCCGGGCAGACCGTAAGCGCTGGGCAAACCAGAGCGCCGCCCTGTCGAATCGCCGCGCGAGATGACCGGCGCCGGCATTGCGTTCGGAGAGTTCAATGCGCACGTCCTCGTTCGCCGCCTCGGGCATTTCGCTGGCCCTGTTTGTCTCAACCGCGCTGGGCGCTCGCCCGGTGTTAGCGGACCCCGCCTACAAAGCGCAGGCCGTCGCCGACAAGTTCGTCGATGCGATGAATGGCGTTCAGCGCAAGATCTGCTTCGGCACCAATGCCGATTGCCGGGTCGAACCGACCGGCGCTGAAATGAAATTCGATCTGCTGGTTAATTTCGAATTCAATTCCGAATTGCTCACCCAGGCGGCGCGCGAAAATCTCGACCAGTTCGCCAAGGCGCTCGCCGATCCCCGGCTCAAGGGACAAAGGTTCGCGATCGACGGCCACACCGACGCGACCGGCGCCGAGCTCTACAATCTCGGCCTGTCCGAGCGCCGCGCCGCCGCTGTCGTCGCCTACCTTGCCGCGCGGGGGATCGAAGCACCGCGCCTGACCGCCAGGGGCTTTGGCAAATCCAGATTGCTGCTTCCCGAAGATCCGTTCAACGCGCAAAACCGCAGGGTCGAAACGCATCTCGTGGAAAAGTGAGGGAAGCCGCATCGTCGACCCGCGATTACCGGCCTGACCCGTCCAGACCGTAAGACCATGCCAGACTGTTGAACAGCCCGCGACAGACACCGTTGAAGGCGCCAGGCTGAAGTCGGGGAGACGATGTCATGTCAGGTTCAAACCACTCCGTCGTTGACGGGCAATCCCGCGGCGATCATAACAATTTCACCACGGCGCGGACGCGCCGGCACATGCACAGGTGGGTTCAAATGCGCACGTCCTCTTTAGTCGCGTTAGGCCTCTCCGTCGGCCTTATTCTTTCTCCGGCGCTGGTCAGCGCGCCAGCCTTCGCCGATCCGGCCTACAAGGCCAACACGGTCGCCGATTTTTTCGCCAAGGCGGCGACGGGGAGCAAGACCCGTTCGATTTGCTTTGGCACGGCGGCCGACTGCCCCGCGCCACCCTCGGCGGCCCAAGCCAAGTTCGATCTGCTGGTGAATTTTGAATTCAACTCCGAAAAATTGACCCAGGCGGCCCGGGAAAACCTCGATCAATTTGCGCAGGCTCTGGCCGATCCCCGGCTGAAAGGCCAGAAGTTCGAGATCGACGGCCACACCGATGCGACCGGGGCCGAGCAATACAATCTCGGCCTGTCGGAACGCCGCGCCGCCGCGGTCGTCGCCTATCTCGCCTACAAGGGGCTCGACCCCAACGAGCTGAAGGCCAAGGGTTTTGGCAAGAGCAGACCGCGCGTCGCCGACCCGTTCAGCGCCGAGAACCGGCGCGTCGAAACGCATCTGCTCGAGCAATAACGCGATCAGGACTTCTGCGGCGGCCCCAGCAGCCGCCATTGCTTGAGCGCCGGGGCGAGACCCGGTCCAGCCTTGCCGTCGATCGCGCCGGAATAATAGCCTGCGGCTTTCAGGCGCGACTGCGTCGCCTTGACCGTGTCGGGACTCCAGGTCTGCGCCTTGGCGGTCAATTGGTTGAACGCTTCGCCGGCGTCCGCCGCGACGCCGCGCAACAGTTGATCGGCGGCGGCGGCGGCGTCCTTGGGCACCCCACGGCCCTCGTCGAGCAGGATCGCGGCGGCTAGATATCCCTTCGAATTGCCAAGGCTCGCGGTCTGCTTGAAAAGATCGAGCGCATCGGCGGGTTTGCCTGTCACGCCTTGCTGAGCCAAGACGCCGAGATCGTAGGTGGCGACCGACGAGCCGCCTTGCGAAGCGGTGCGCAACAGCTTTTCGGCGCGCTGCGTATCCTTTTCTATGCCCTTGCCTTCAAGCAACGCGACGGCGAGATTGATCGCGCTATCCGCGAGTCCGCGCGCCGCCGCCTTCTCGTAAAGCGCGTAGGCCGCCTGAATGTCCTTGGGAATGTGATCCCCCGTTTCGAGCAGCAGGGCGAGGCTGTGCATCGCGCGCGCGTCCCCGGCGTCGGCCGCCTTCTTGTAGAGCGCGACAGCTTCGTCGAGATTGCCTTCGGCCGCCTTCGCCCGCGCCAGCAACGCGACGTAGTGGGCGTTTTCAGGATGCTCGGCGGCGGCCTTCGCGCACGCAGCGATGGTTTGCGCGGCGTTGTGCGCCAGCGTTTCGAGATCGGCGCCGGGGTTGTTCACCGTGGCGTCATTCGGATTGGTGGCGAGCCGCGCGCAGACGACGCCCGACGACGCCTCGCCAGCCTGGGTTTCGACAAGGCTCTCAAGCAGGTTGTTCGCGTCCTGCACATGCGCACCCGTGGGATAGCGCGCGAGGTAGAGTTCCAGCAGAGGCTTTCGTCGCCCGCTGCGCGCCAGCGTCCACAGCAATTCCTCGACATTTTCTTTCGCCGGCCCGCCCGCCAGCGGCGCTTTGCCAGATTTGCCGACTTCCGCGAGGAGCGTACGAACGTCGGCGGCGTGTGAGCCATCCGGATAGCGTTCAAGATAGATATTCAACAGATTGGTGTCGCGCTGGCCGCCCGCCAACTGCCACAGCATCGTCTCGGGAGATCCGGCCGATTCAGATGCGGGGGCAAAATAGAATTGCCGCGTCAGCGACGAATTCTCCCACGGGATTTGCGAGCCGCCGGTTGTGGCGATGACGTCCTTGCGGACTTCGATCATCATGCTTGAAATATCCTGGCCAGACGTGGCGATATGGCCGAGCAAGGCTTGCGCGAAAGGCGAGTTGCGGCCGGCGCCATCGAACGCGACATTGTCGGGTTGCGTCGCGAAAGCGAACAGAAACCCCGCCGCATTGCCAACGCGCGCCAAGCCGTCGCTGCGGGTCTGTCCCGCGGCGTCCTTGATCGGGCTGTTGCGGCAAGCGTCGAGAAACACAAGGTGTATGCCCTTGCCCTGCTCCTGCAACTTGATGACTTCGTCGAGGTGGATCGTATGCTGATAGATGTCCTCTTCGCTGTGCAATTCGGCATCGATCGGAATGAGATAATTATGCGCGGCGAGCTGCACGCCGTGTCCGCCGTAATAAAACAGCGAAACATCCGCCGTGGCCGCGCTCTTGCCAAAAGCCGCGATCTTGCTCGCCATCGTCGCCTGATCGAGATCGACGCCGAAGGACACGTTGAACCCGAGCGCGGTGAGTTGTGCGGCGACATCCTTGGCGTCGTTGGGCGGATTGGCGAGCGCGGTGATCGCGCGGTAGCCGCCGTTGCCGATGACCAGCGCGACGCGGGTTTCCGCCAACGCGCCGGCCGCGCAGAAAATGCTCGCGCCGATCGCAAGCATGATGACGGCGAAAAGGTTGAGGGGCCTCGAGAAGCTCACGGACCTGCGCTGCGACTGGTGTCGGATGGCCCCTCAATAGCGCGAAAATCGGCACAGGCCAAACTTCGCCGCGACAGGATCGTTCTTCACGCGCGACGATCGTGGCGCGAGGTCACAGCCCCGCGGTTCTTTCGAGCTTCAGGCTCGCGACCTGCAGGGTTTCGGCGACAAACCCGCCAGCGCGCGTTCCAGCTTTCAGCGTTACGGGATCATCGGCCTGGAGCAGGGCGATCGTCTTGCGAACCGCTGTGATCGCGACGTTGAGCGCCTGCACCGCTTGTCGCGGCGTATGCGCGGCGCGCACCCGATGCGCGGCGGTGGAGACGATATTTGGCAGGTTGCGCAATTCGGGCGGCAATTGCGGCGCGACCTGCGCCAATGCGGCGGCGTAGTTGTCAAGCGCGTTAGCCAAGCATTCCTGCGTCGCACACTCGCATTGATCGATGAAGTGTTCGGTCGCCCGCGAGATCGCCTTGATCGCCGAGCCGGTATCCCCTCCGTAGGTCAATGGGTCGGGGAGTTGCGGGCGGCGCGTCGAGCAGCTGACGAGCCCTTGCGCGACGAAGGCCGGATTCGCGCCGCCGAGCGAGGCCGAATGGCCGGACGTTGGATCGTTTGGCTGATTGGAGACCGACGGCGGCGTTCGTTGCGACGGGGGAGGGGCTGGAGACGGCGCCGGGGCCGGGGCCGGCGGCGGTCGGAATTGGGCGGGAGCCGGCGTCGCCGCTGTCGCGGACATGATCGCCAGGACCGCAAGCCGTGTCGATAGCTTCGAGTAGAACGTGCCCATTCCAATGGCCTCTTGTCTGGTTCAAGGTTCTCGGCTGATCCCTTGAGCCGAAAAAAACCGCCGAATCCGTCGGACGATTCCTCCATGCTTACGGTCTGAAAGCGTGCAGGCGAATAGGGATTGGACGCAAAGCGCTTCGCTTGCTGAATTGCGCGGCGACCCTTGGCGCCTTTGCTTTGCTCAAGAGTTTGGCGATTGTGTTGAACCGCTGGGCTCTGCTATTTGCGTTGACGCGGCTGCATCGCGCCGCGCGGGATGAACCGACCGGCGGCGAGACCAAAGGTATGACGCGCAAGACCGGTTTCATCTTTCTCGGATTCGCGGTTCTCATCTTTGTGCTCAGCGCGGCGCTGATCGCGTGGCGGCTGCTGCCAGCGCCTCTCAAGAAAGTCGCGATGCCGGAGAGCGCGCCGGTTCAGACGCCGACGCCGGAAACAAAGTCGGTCGCGGCAAAGCCATCGACCATCATCGATCTGCCCGGCGACCCGGTGCTCGTGCGACGCGGCGCGACGCTCGCCCCTCGCCCCTTGCAACTCGCCGTGCCCGCGGTGCTGGCCGCGGCCGCGCCCAAGGCCGACATACCGGCGTTTTTTGTTTCCTCGCCGCTGGTTTCGACCGACGGCGGCTTCATGGGAAAATTTCTCGAGTCGGGTCAGGATGCCGAAGCGTTCGCGGCGCGGATCGCTGGGGATAGCCAAGGGCAGGACGCGCCGCTCACGCCGGAAGAAATGGTTGCGGGTTTTGACGACGACGGCGGCTCCGAGACGCCCGCGAATGCCCAGGATCTGATTTTCACCAGCGCCAACAGCAATCAGCTCGACGTTGTCGTCGGCGGCGCCAACGGGCAACCGCAAATCAAGCAGACGCTGATAAAGACGATCGTCGCGGAAAAAATTAGCGATCTTCTGTCACGCAACGGTTACAGCGCGGAAAGCGCTGGCGAGGTCGAGTCCGCCGCGAAAGCCGCTTTCAATGTCCAGACTCTTCCGCCCGGCAGCGCCGCTGTCGCAATGGGCGCGCTCGACCTGTCAGGGACCTATCGCGTCACGCAGCTCACTGTCTACGAGGACCGCGAATATGTCGGAACGGTCGCGCTGGCTGAATCGGGCGCCTATGGCGAAGCCGCCCGGCCCGCTATTCCGCAGGATCTGATCGATGACAGCCAGAAGGCCGCCAACGCTGGCGCGCGCTACACGGTCGCCGACGGCGCTTACAGCGCCGGGCTGCGCAACAACATTCCCGAACCTGTCATTCGCGAGGCCATAGCGCTGCTCGGCAGACTGGCCGACTCCAAGGCGCCGCTGCAGGCGGATCAGGCGTTGCGCATCATTTTCGCGCGCGACTTTCGCGGCAAGCTGAAGACGTCGGGAAAGGTCATCTATGTCGGGCTCTCCACCGGCGGCTCTCCGCCTGCCGACTGCTACGCGTTTGAGTTGAGCGAAGGCGGCCCGTTTTCATGTTTCGATCCCAAGGGCGGCGCGATCGTGACGCTGCCCGGATCAGGCGGCAACACCAGCGCGACCAGCCTTGGCGGCATCCTGACGCCGATCAAGGGCGCGTCGGTCACCTCGCCGTTCAGTCTGGCGCGCTTCCATCCCATTCTGCATATCGTGCGCGCGCACCTGGGCATCGATTTTGGCGCCCCAGTCGGCTCTCCCGTTCGCGCGGTTGCCGATGGCAAGGTCGAATTCACCGGGCCAAAAGCTGGTTTCGGCAATCAGGTGAAAATCCAGCACAATGGCTTCGCGACATCGGTCAACCATCTGTCGGAAATCCCCGAGACCATCAAGCCTGGGGTGAGCGTCACGCAGGGACAGATCATTGCGCTGTCGGGCAATACGGGATTGTCGACGGGGCCGCATCTGCATTTCGAATTCTATCTGAACGGCGTCGCCGTGGATCCGATGCCGCATTTCGGATCGGAAGTCGCTGGTCCCGCGAGCGCTGGCGCGGGCGGGACCGCAACCACGATTTCGCTGGGTCCCAACCCGCAGCAGATTGCCGCCTTCGAGGCGAACAAGCAGATCGTCGACGCGGCGCTGGGCGCGGTCAGCCACTGATCCGCGCAGGAAGACGGCGATCAGCCAATGCCGCGATCGGCAACGCCGGCGTTGATGGCGTCGTTGCGCGACGCGCCTTCGGACCGAATCGTGCGCACATCGCTTTCGCAGGCAACGATGATGATCGAAACATTGTCGCTCGCGCCGCGTTGCAGGGTGAGCGCGATCAGCGCGTCACAGGCTTGTTGCGGCGGTCCGGCCACGAGGATCGCGGCGATCTCCGCGTCGCTCAAATGGTTCGTCAATCCGTCGCTGCACAGCACGAACTTGTCTCCCGCGAGCGCCGGGCCATCGGTAATTTCGAGATCGGCGTGATCGCTGACGCCCAGGGCCCGCGTGATGACATTGCGGCGCGGCCACGTCCTCGCCTCGGCCGCCTCGAGAATGCCGCGATCGATCAAGTCCTGAACTTCCGAGTGATCGCGCGTTATCTGCGCCAGCGCTCCGTTGCGCAGGAGATAGGCGCGACTGTCGCCGCACCACACGCACGCATAATGCGCTCCGTGGATGAGAATCGCCGCCAGCGTTGTGCCGATAACCGCTTGGCCGCGTGAGCGGGCGAGGGCGCGCAGTTCGGCGTTGACGCGCAAAATCCGCTCCTCGAACTGGTTGAGCAGTTGCAGCGCGGAATCCGTCGCCTCGATCGTCGCCAGCGCGCTGATCGCCGCCTGGCTTGCGACGTCGCCGCCGCCATGGCCGCCCATCCCGTCGGCGACGACCCACATGCCCATCTCGGGCCGCGCCAACAGGCTGTCCTCGTTGAACTTGCGCACCATCCCGACATGCGTCGCGGCGCCGGTCAGAAAGGTGAAAGCGCTGGACATAGCTATTCCCCGCTCTCTGCCAACTCGGGCGAAGCGTCGAACGATCCGGTCAGCATCTGGGCAAAACGCGTTGGCGGGGGCAAGCCTTGCGCGACAAGCGCGGCGGGCGGATAGTTCTCGCCGCCGATCGTCCACCAGAATGTCTGGCCGGCGAAGAATTGCCGATGTCCAAAGCGCCGCGCGGCGCGCAGCGCCATGGGCAAATCCTCGCCAAAATCGCGCACCAGCACCGACCCGTCGGCGAGATGCCCGATCCCGGAAACGCTTTCGGCGTGCGGCTGCGTCAGCGGCGGCGCCAGCGCCGCGACGCGCGATGCGATCGACTCATAATCGCTGTCGGGATTGAGCGCCTCAAGCAGAACGTGCTCCGCCGCTTCGCACCAGGCCTGATTAGGCTCGAGTTCAGGCGGGGGCAAGGATTGCGCGCCTTCGCCGGTAAACACCGTCAACGGAAAGCTGCGGCCGACGCCATCGATCGACGCCATGAACGCGCCAAGCATCGCCTCGCCGCAAATCGCCGCGCCGAGCCAAAAGCGCCAGATCGGCGCGCTGTTGTAAGCGGCGAGCCAGCCCTCTCCCATTGTCTGGCGCGAGGTGGCGACGCTCGCCTGCAGCCATGGTTCCCATGTCTCGAGAAAACGGCGCGGCGCATTGGCGGCGACGAAGTCGCGCTTGGCCGGCAACTTACCGTAGAGACCGGCCGCCATCGCGCCTCACAATCCGTTGGGGCATTTGAATTGACGCAGAGACGGCAGACTCAACGGATTGTTCAGCGATGCAGCGGTGAATTGATACGATACTTCGCGGCCGCCGATCACAAAACTCGCGCCCACGGTATTGCCGTGCGGCAGCACCGATCCCGCATCGAGAAGCCGGAACAGCGCCCAGGCGCCAGTGCGCTCAAGCGTCGACTTGCGGTCGGGCAGATCGGGCTGGATCGCAATCGAGGCGGCGCCGGCGCCAGCGCCAGGCCATTGCACGTTCACCGCCGGGTTGGTTCCTTGCACCGAGGCGACGCTGGCGCCGTTGATCAGCAGGGTCGCCCCGGTCGCCTCGCCGCTCAGCGTCTGTGGCCTCACTTCAAAGCTGATGGCAGGCTGATTGGCGCCGCTGGGAAAAAATGCGTCGCGGATTTCCGCCGCCTGCTGGAACTGCCGCAGGGTGGTATCGGAAAGTTTGCGCGTGAGCTGCGGATTGGGGCGCCAGACCCAGGTCTTGCCGGCGGTGTTGACCATCGGCGCGAGACTTGAGGAGAAGAACTTGTCGATGATTCCGCCGGGCGCAAATGTCCGCGCGAAATCCGCCATCGGGACATCGCGGTCGCTCTTGGCGAACGGGTAGAAATTCGTCGTGACCTTCTGGCACGGGGTGGTGACTTGCTCGGCGAGATCGCGCGTCAACTGGGCGATCGAGACGTTCGACTCGTAGCCCGCGATGTCGTGCGCGACCTTGTCCATCATTCCCGCCAACGGTTGCGGGAGACGCGTGACATTGGAGCGTAAGCTAGCGTTCTGCACATCGACTTGTTCGAGCGCTTGTTTCGACGCCCCCGGATTGGACGCCGCGAGCGTCAGATTACGATAGAGTTCGTTGAGATTGGCGAGCAAAGCATCCATCGGCCGCGTACCCGGTTCGCCATCGACGAGCAATTGGTACGGTTTGAAGTTGGCCTCGATCGAGGCGCCGGGCACTTCGGCGGGCGGATCGCCGGCCCGGCGTTGCGATTTCATCATCAGGTCCAGCGCTTCGCCAGTGACTGTGCCAAGGCGGCTCTTGAGCACCTGGGCCGCGTCTTTTTTCGCTTCAGCCTTGACCTCGGCGTTGGCGCCGCTCCCGCCCTTTTTCTCGCGTGTCAGCGAAGTTTCATCGCGCACCGATTCGAAGATCTGGCGGATCGGCGATGTCGGCGCCGAGGCGGCGCTCAGCGCGAGATATTTCGGCGCATCGGCAATCAGCGAGCGCATCTGCAGATTGCTCAGCGCGACGTTCCACGCCGCGAGAAATTCCTTGCCGTAGAGATCGATAATGTCGGGCGTCATGCTGGCATATTGCTGCTTGATGGCCGACTGATCGCCCGGCTGGCCGAGCACCCATTGTTCCTTCTGCATCTTGCTGGCGATGTCGGGCATATGCGCCAGCAGCGCCTGATAGAACCCGTTGTAGGTGAAAAAAGACGGCACGCGAATCGTCTCGAGGCTGGCGCCGTTGGCCGCCTCGAATACCAGCGCCATATCCGGGCCGCCGCGCCGCGCCGCGACCCAATCCTCGGAGGCGGCGCCGCGCGCTTCGGACTTTAGTAGCGTATAGGCGCGCTCGGAGACGCGCATGCGCGCGAGGGTCGCCTGCGCCTGTTCGACCAGCGGTCCGTTGAGCGAGACTTTGGCGCCCGTGCCCTGATCGAGGTCGAGCATCGCCACGAGGTGATCGCGCAGCAGATCGCGCCCCTGCTTGTAGGGCGCGCCCGGATACATGTCCTCCCAGTCGCGCGCGAACCACGCGACGACGAGATCCTTGTCGATCGTCGGGGCCTTGCCGCCGAGCATCAGATAGACCTTCAACGCCTCATAGACGAAGGAGGGATCGGCGATGTTTTTCTGGATCTGCTGTTCGAGCCGCAGCACAAGACGCGGGCGCATCAGCCGCTCCAGCGCCTGCTGGTAGGTCGCCTCCGAGGCTTCGAGTAGACGCGGGCGCTGGCTCAGGCCAAAGCGTTGCGACAGCGGCGCGCCCTCGTTGCGCGTCGCATAGCCTGTCGGCAGGTTCAGCAGCGCGCCGACCTGTTCGTACACGGGACGCAAATCGGGATCGCCGACGCTGCTCTGCTTGATCAGCGGTCCAGCGGCGGAATTGTAGGAATCGATTGCGCGATTGTCGCTTTCGATCAAGGCTGTGTTGTTGTTGTAGCTGATCCACCACGCGCCAAGCATCGCCGCTGTCGCGATCCCGATCAGCGAGAACGCCGCCGTGCGCAGAACGAAGGCGCGGCGCACCGCGGCCATGTTGGTGGAAACCCAGCCCGCTTCGCCGAAAACGACCTTGGCGAGCAGATCATGCAGGAAGAAGCTCTTGCCCGCGCCGGAGAATGCCGCCGCGCCAAAACTCTCGACGCCATAGCTTTTTTGCAGCGCGCCGATCACCTGATCGAATGGCGTTCCCTCCTGCGTGCCCGAGGTAAAGTAAAACCCGCGCAACGTCGCGCTGGTCTGGTAGCGCGTCGGCTCGAAGATGCGATTGAGGAAATCCGAGACCCGCTTTCTGATCGCGCCGATCTGCGCCGGCAAGCCGAACATGATGGCGCGCGCGCGCAGGTCGGGCTCCTCCTGCATCCGCTCGGGCATGCGCTCGGACAGGCGCTGCACGAGAAGATCGACCTCGGCCGGGACGTTGACGACGTTGTTGGCTTTCTTATCGGCGGTCTGGAATGTCGCGCCCCAAACGGCCTGGCGTTTTACCTCGTCGAGGTCGGCGAAATATTGGGTGAAGCCGACGATGAGATCCATCTTGGTGAAGATCGCATAGACGGGAAAGTCGACCTTCAACTCATCGTTCAATTCGGCGAGGCGCTTGCGGATCGCGTCGGCATGGGCGTTGACTTCGGCAAGCGGCAATTTCAGCACGTCTTCGATGCTGATCGCCACGAGCACGCCGTTGATCGGCTGGCGCGGGCGGTTGGATCTGAGCATGTCGAGGAAGGCGAGCCAGCTCTTGCGATCGACCTTGGCGTCCGAATCCTGCGTGGTGTAGCGGCCGGCCGTATCGATCAGCACGGCTTCGTCGGTAAACCACCAGTCGCAATAGCGCGTGCCGCCGACGCCCTGCACGGCGCGCGCCGCGCTATCGTTGGCGAGCGGAAATTTCAGGCCGGAATTGATCAGCGCCGTCGTCTTGCCGGCGCCCGGCGGCCCAATGATGAGATACCACGGCAGATCGTACAGGGTGTTCGCGCCCGACTTGCTCGAACTCTTCAGCGTCGCGATCGCATCGCGCATCTTTTCGGCGAGGATCGGCGCGTCGGTCTCGTCGGCGACCGGCTCGGTGAGCGCCTGTTCGAGCTTTGCGGCGGCGCGGCGGCGCTTGACGATGCGCCAGGCGATGACGGCGAGGACGATCAACCAGAGAACGACAATGATCGTCAAGCGCACCCAGACGCTTTCGAACGGCTCGACATCGCCAACCGAAATTATCGGCCCGGCGAACCACACGAGCGCCGAGAACACGATCGTTCCCAGGATCGTCAAGCCGATCCATATCCAGAAGACGAGAGTCATGCGGCGACTCCAGCCGTCATTGCGAGGAGCGCGCCCCTTCTCCCCTTGCGGGAGAAGGGGGCCGCGAAGCGGCCGGATAAGGGGTGGGCGCCGTCAGGCGCCGGCTTCAATCTTTGCAGCGCGCTCGCATGAAACGAGCGCCGTAGGGCGCGACCCCTCATCCGGCGCTGCGCGCCACCCCCCGCGAATGCAACGCATTCGCCGGGTCCCGCAAGGGGAGAAGGGGTTCCAGGCTTTACCGGCCCGCAGGTCTCACCAGATTGATTGTTCACGTGCGAGCCCTAAACATTTTGTTCCCGGCAGCCCAAAAACACCGCTCAACTAATCCGCGCGCGGGATCGAAATCTCCACGCGCCGGTTCTTCGCCTTGTTAATAGCCGTATCGTTGGCGGCGATCGGATTGTCCGCGCCCTTGCCCGTCGCGACCAGCCGGTCGGGCTTGGTCAAGCCGGGCTTCAGGATCGCGGCGACCGACTTCGCCCGCGCCGCGGAGAGTTCGAAGTTTGACGGGAAGGTTACGGTCTTGATCGGGTCCGCATCGGTGTAACCGTCGATGCGAATCGCGCCGGGTTCTTTTTCCAGCGTGGCGGCGATCTTGGCGGCGATCGGCGCGAATGTATCGCTCACTTTTGCGGCGCCGGAGGGGAACAGCACGAGATTGCCGATGCGGATGATGATCGACGTCGAGGTCTGGTCGGCGGACAATTTGCCTTGCATGATTTCGTTGGCGAGCGCGGCGCGGATGCGCTCGAGCTGCGTCGAGTTACGCGCCTGCGGGTCGGGCGGGGGCTTGACCGGTTCTGGGCGGCCGATCTTTATTTCGCCGGCGGGATGCACCTGCGCCATCTTCAACGCCAGCGCTTCCGCCTCATTGCTCAGCAGGTTGCGCAGCACCAAAAACGCGCCCAGCAGGATAAGCCCGGCGAGCGCGGCGACCGACCAGACGGGAATGCGCAGACGCCTGCCGGCGAGCGCGATGGTCTGGCCGCGCCAGTGGGGCGAGAGATCCTCGATCGTCTTGGGCTGGTTGCGGCGGATCGCTTCGTAGACATCGCGGCGGATGCCCTGCAACGCGCCGGCGCCGCCGCCCGAGGTGCGGTAGACGCCTTCAAAGCCGAGGCACAGGCAGGCGTGCATCAGCTCAAGCAGATCGACATTGGCGGCGGGCGCCAGCTTGGCGCGATCGAGTTCCTGAAAAAACCGCACGCCGCCAGTGCGCTCGCTGAAGAAGCGCACCAGCATCGAGTACTTCGTCCATAGCGTGCGGTCGTCGCTCGGCAGGTTCTGCACGATGTCGTCGGCCGCCGCGGCGAGCGCATATTTGGCCGTGTTGATCTTTTCCGGCGCAATGCCGGCGTTGCGCGCGTCGGCCTCGAACTGGGTGATCGACTGCGCCACCTGGTCCATCAACTGGCCGGTGCCGGCGCGCGACAGCGAGGCGCGCAGCCGCCCGAGCAGCAATAGCAGCGACGCCGCGGCGCTCATCAGCGGATTGCCGGCGACGGTGTAAAGATCGAGCGAAACATGCGGCGAGGCGGGAGTCGGCGTCATCGGCGCCTGCGGCGCGCTCTGCTGCAGATAGGGGCTGGGCGCGGCGGGCGATGGCGTCGTCGCCCAGCCATCCCAATTGGCCGATCCGCCTGTTTGCGGCGGCGGTTGATAAGGCGGCGGCGCATAGGGCGGCGGCGGCGGCGCATAGGCCGGCTGCGGCGGCGCATAGGCCGGCTGCGGCGGCGGAGCTGGGTAGGAGACAGGCGGATTGGGCGTCGACGCTGGCGGCGCGCCACCCGGCGTCGGCGTTTGTATTCTGCCGCCCGGATTGGGGCGGATGATGGTGCGTTCCTTTCGACCGAAAGGATCGTCTGGATCGCTCATCGCCTGTCTTCCCGGATCGCCCAGAGCTCCATCTGCAGCTCAGGCCAGTCGCCGGCAAAGTGCATGCCGATGGCGCTCGCCACCGAGAACTCCGGCCACAGCGGCGAAGTGCGATCGAAGTAAAAATAGACGTGATCGGTGATGGCGCGAATCTGCGGCGGCGGCGTCGGCAAATGCACGAGATTGATGCCCGGCAGATGCGCGTGGACGATCTCGTTCATCTTGGTGTTGGGGCCGACCTTGAGGAACGCGGGCAGGTTCTGCTGGATTTCGGTGAGCGGGCGGCGCGCCGAAACTTCCAGAATGAGCGTCGCGTTGCGAAACAGCGTGCGGTCCTTGATCGTCGAGATGTAGGCGTTTTGCGCGCGCTCGGTGAGTTCGAGCCGGATCGCGCGCTTGTCGAGCCGGGCGGAAAGAAAATCCTGGATGTCGCGCAGCACCGGCGCGAAGACGATCTCGATGTCGTCGTGATTGTAAGAATTGTATTCGCGGGCGCGGCGCTCCTGCGTGGCGAAGGTCGCCAGCTCGCCGGCGACGCGCAGCAGCTCCTCGTACAGCCGCTCGGGATGCACGAAGCGCGAAGTGCGGAAATGCTTCAGCACGGGAATTTCGCGGTTCAGCATTTGCAGCATCAGATAGTCGGCGCTTTGCAGGCCGCCGCCCGCCGTCGCGTCGCTGGCGTAGCGCGCCAGTTCGTCGAGCTTGTTGCCGATCCAGCCGATCACCCTGTCGAGCCAGCCCTCGATGGTGGGATGCGCCGCGCAGATCAGCACGGGCGGCGCGAATTTTTCGTCGAACACGATCGTGCGGTCATGCACCTCGACGATCCTGGCGATCGGCAGGCCGACATAGCCGGGCTTGGCGGTCTTGCGGATTTCATAGGCGAGGCGGGGATAGGCGACATCGATCTCTTCCTCGATGCGCAGATGCGAGGTCGAATCAACAACGGTTTCCGAGGCTGCGACATAGCGCGCGGCATTGTCCGACTTGTCGTGGCTGACTTCGCGCGAATTGATCGCCTTGGCCGGCATGGAAAGCCAGACGAGTTGACCCGCCGCCGTCTCGGGAATTTCTATCGCGGCAGGCGCCGGGCAGTCGGCGGGAAATTCGAATGGCGTTCCATCAGGCATGATGCCCGCGCCGCGCCGCAACCCGAACTTGCTTTGCTGGGCGAGATCGCGATCGACCTCCAGCAACGAGAAGCCCCAGGGGTAGGGCGTCGCCAGCCGGGTGCGGGCCTCGATGGCGTTTTCGATATAGCGATCGGCCTGCTGCAAATGGTGCGGGCGCAGGAAGAGGCCTTCTGACCAATTGACTTTAGCGTACCACGACATGGTCAAAAACCCTCAATCCGCGAACCCGGCCCCGGTCGCCATGCGCTCAGCGATCCTTGTTCTGCAACCGATCGTAACTTTCGGCAAATAGCGCCATGAACGCGTCGAGCAAGCGCCCGTCGCTGCGTTTGGTCTTGGCGCGCCAGCGTTCCGTATAGAGATCCCATAACTTCGCCTTACGGGACCCCACCAGCCCGCCCAGCCCGCGGTCGGCCTCGACCGCCTTGTCGATCTTCTCCGGCGACAGATCCTCGAACAACGCTTCCAACGCGCCCTGCATCGCGCCGAAGGTCTGGATCTGGTGTTCCTTCAGGTCGGCGAAGCTGCGCTCGATGGTTGCCCTGGCGTTGAGGTAATTGCGCGTCGGTGGCCCTAGCATGATCGCCAGCGCTTCCTCCGGCGTCGCGGTGAATTTGAGCGGATTGTTCTCCAGCGCCTTGATCATGGTGCGGCTGGAACTGCGGATCGCGCCCTTGGTCTCCGACCGGGCCGACAACAGTTGCCCCAGATTTTGCGCGGTCAGCTTGAGCAGCGCGCCGATTTCGTCGGCGAGCGCGTTCGGCTCGCGCGCCGCGATGGCGCGATCGGGAATTCCCGCCGCGCGGGCGATGCGCAGCAGTATATCGCGCGCCGCGCCGGCCTCATCGCCAGCGGCGGGCGCGAAGGGCGCTTCAGCCGGCGGCAGGGCAATCTCCGGCTCGGCGCGAACCGGCGCGGGCCGGCGCGGCGTCGGGATTGCCGGTTCGATTGGCGGAGGCGGCGGCGGGGCCGGCCTGCCGCGCAGCCAGTCGTCGTCCGGCTGGTTCGCCGGGGCGCTGAAGGACGCGGCGTCAAACGCGTTTGCAGGCGGGGCGAGGCCGGTGGCGAAATCGAGAAAATCCGGCGCCGGCTTCTGGACGCGTTCGGGCATGTAGGCCTTGCGGTCATCCGGCGCGGCGACGTCGCCCGCCGCGCCCCATAGGTCCGCCGGCGCTGGAATCGCGGATGCAGCTCCGCTTGATGGCCGCGCGCCTGTCGCCTGGCCGTCGACCTCGACCGCGATGATGTACTGGCCGATCGTCAACTTGTCGCCGCCGCGCAGGAGATAGGGCGCGTCAAGCCGAAATTGTGAGCCGTTAACGAAAGTGCCGTTGGTTGAAACGTCATGCAGCCAGTAACCGCCGTCGCGGAAGCGGATTTCGCAATGTTTGCTCGAAACATGCCGGCTCGGGTCGGGCAGCGTCCAGTCGAGATGCGAATCGCGCCCGATATCGAGGCCGCGTCCCTTGATTTCAACGCGCAGCGGCCCCCCGTCGGGCAGTCGATCCAGGTTTTCAATTGCCAAACGAAGCGTCATACCCGCGCCCAAAACCTGTCACCGCCCGCCGCCAAGGGTATTATCATTCGCTTTGACTGAGGCTGCAAGATTAGACGAAAGGCCGTCGGCTTTATTGCGGGAGGGGCTTAACGGCGGGCCGCGATTGACAATGCAAGCAAGGGTCGTGGAGAAAGGGCTGAATACAGGAGCCTCGGGCTTGATAACTGATTCAACAAGCGCCGTCTCCCGCCTCGCCGCCGTGCGCGCCGCGATTGCCCTGCGCGCCCGCGACTGCCAGCGCGATCCGGCTTCGGTCACGCTTATCGCGGTCTCCAAGACCTTCTCCGCCGATGAGGTCTGGCCGACGATCGGCGAGGGCGATCAACGCGTGTTCGGCGAAAATCGCGTGCAGGAAGCGCGGCCCAAATGGCTCGACTTGCGCGCGCGGGCGGCGGCGCTTGGAAACACCATCGAGCTGCATCTCATCGGCCCGCTGCAAAGCAACAAGGCGCGCGAAGGCGTCGAGACTTTCGACGTCATTCAAACCGTCGATCGCGAAAAGATCGCCGCCGCGCTGGCCGAGGCCATGGCGAAGACCGGACGCAAGCCAAAACTGTTCGTGCAGGTCAACACCGGCGACGAGCCGCAGAAGGCCGGCGTGAGCCCACGCGGCGCCGACGCGTTCATCGCCGCGTGCCGCGAGCGCCATGGCCTGGATATCGCCGGCCTGATGTGCATCCCGCCGTTAAGCGAACATTCCTCGCCGCATTTCGCGCTGCTGCAGACCATTGCCAGACGCAATGGCATCGCCGGCTTGTCGATGGGCATGAGCGGCGACTGGCCGCTGGCGGTGCAACTCGGCGCGACGCATGTGCGGGTCGGCAGCGCGATATTTGGCGCGCGGGAGAGCGCGGGTTAGCCTATCACCATCACCGCCGCGCGCGACAGCTTTGGCAACAACTTGCGCATGTCCGCGGCGCGAATCGCCACGCAGCCAGCGGTCGGCGTCAGGCCGGGGCGAGCGAGGTGAAAGAAGATCGCGCTTCCCCCGCCCTTCCGACATCGCGAAAAATTCTGGTCGAGCACGATCGCCAGGTCATAAAGATTGTCGGCCCGCCACATCGAATCGACCGTCAGCGCGAACGGCAGCTGCACCGGCCGGTTATAGCAGGGGCTGCGCGGGTCCTCGCACCAGCCCGCGTCGCGCCCGAGCGCGCGCATCGGCACACCGCCCGCCATCGGCCGATTTCGATCTGGCCGATAGAACGCCCACAGCAGCGCAAACTGCCCCGCCGGCGTCCCGCCATCGCCCTCGCGCTTGCGCCGCACGATGCCGGCGGGGCCGAGCGCGCAGGGGATGCGCAACGGGCCGGCCGTCAGCCAACCTCGCGCGCGCGCGCCGGGGAGGGGGCGAACGCGCAGGGTTGTGAGGCGAGACGGGGGCGGCGGCGAGCGCATGACCTTCCTGATTGTCGTTCCTCGCGCCGCGCTAATTCGCGCATCCCGCGCTGCCGCAAACGACGAGCGACAGGACCTTTGCATCGCTGTCATAGCCCGTATGCGCCTTCAAAGGGTTCGCGAAAAGCCCCAGCCAGCGCGTCGCGACCGGATAGATCACATTGATGACCTGATCGTTGGGTGCATTGTCATGCTCAAGCGGATAGCTCAGCAGGTCGCTCGGATCGGTAAAGGCGACGACTTCGATCGGTGCCTGGGCGGCCGGCGCGCCGCCGACAACGGCTTGCCGCGCCGCCATACGCGAGCGCAAGAACCGGTCGAGCTTGCTGGCGACCGGCGCGAGGCTGGCCTGAGCTTGAAATGTCGCGGACGTCGGCTTCACATCGGACAACTGCAGCAACGGCAATTGATTGGCGAACATGAACAATAATTGCGTTCGCTCCAGCATCGACTGGCGCGCCGGCGTCTTGCGCAACGCTTCGATACCGTCGAACAACATCGAACTGCCCAGACTCTCCGCGATGAACGCCACCGGCGTGCGGCTTGAGGCCGGCGCCGCGCAGTCATCGTTAGCGAAACGCCCATCGAGAAATTCGCACAGCGCCATCTTGACCGCGCGGCGCATCACTTCCCCATATGAGCCGACATAGAGAACCGCATCGCAGAGACCGTCGTCGATCACGTCGCGCTTGATCGCGCCGTTAATGGGAACGCGCGGCAGCTCATCGTCGGTCGAGAATTGTTTGTGCTTGAGCGGGGCGGTGAGCGGCGACCAGGTCAAGGCGGTGACGCGCAGGCGCTCCGCGCCATTGGCGGAGAGCGCATAGGCGCGAAGGTTGATCGCCGCCGGCTTGCCATCCACAATCACCGCGCCGGGCACCGGGATCAGCTTGTTAGTCGGCTCAACCTCGACGAGCCCAAGCCGCGCCGCCAGCGCCTCCACGAGTTTGTCGGAATAGTTGGGGTCATGGTTGGTCATCCCGTGAATGACGAACAGACGCGCGGGATCGCTCGCGGGATTTGGAGTGGCCGTCTGCAGGGGCAGTGAATCGATGCCAGGGAAATCGTGCGAAATAATGGGGGCCGCGCAGCCGGCGAGAAGGCCGGCGGCCAGCGCCCCCGCCAGGCATGAGGGCTTGAACAGACTCAGAAAGCCGCCAGCGCCTTTCACCATCTCCCGCCCCCGTGTGCCGCTTCGCGCCGCGCCTCGGCAAGCGAGGTCATTTCGTCGCGACATTTTCATACGATATTCTGGATGGCCCTCTGCGCAAATCAATTCGGAATCCGGCGTCTGAGGGCATGGCCGAAACATGCCTTGCCAAGCCGTTGTCCGCCATGAACTTTGCTGCGCAGACTGGCCCGCCGGGCCTGGTCTGCGCAGCAAAGTTCATGGTTTACGGGGACGCCATAACAATTCCCTTTTATGTTACGCGCCTTGCGTATCGCAATTATGCAATTGATATGGCGTCCCCGTAAAACCTCGACAGGCTTTAAGGGGACCTTTACGGGCTTTACGGGGACGGCATATCTTTACGGGGACGCCATATCAATTCCCTTTTATGTTACGCGCCTTGCGTATCGCAATTCCGCAACATGGCTATCTAGTTGACTCCAGCGCCTACTAGATGTAGTTGGTTTGGGCATGGAGCGTTATCCCGCCGACATGGCCGATTTTATGGATATGTTCG
>JAYUFK010000365.1:0-22074 GCA_043739325.1 Methylocapsa sp.
ATCGCCGGCGACGACGGGGCGCGTCCGCGATCGGGAGAAATCCGAAAACGATCACGTAAAATCCGCTTTCTGCGCAGCGTGACATCAAAGGGCTGCATAATGCGGGTTAGCAAGAGACTTAATTAGCAAATCTTCCTGTGGCCAATCTGCACAGGACTGCTTGGCGATCGCAGGCAGCTCAATAATAAGAGCGGCAAACCGGGTGGCCGTAATAGTCGTAATAGTATTCGGCACAGCGGGGCACATAGCCGGGGTCGTTTGGCGTCAAAGCCGAGCCGAGGACCGCGCCGCCCGCAGCGCCAATTGCGCCGCCGACTAATGCGCCGCTCGCGCGGCCGGTTGTCGCCGCGCCAATCAGTGCGCCAGTCGCGCCGCCGACAACGGCGCCGCCGGCTGCATTCTGACCCTGCGGGGTATTGCAACCGGCGACTGAAAGTGCGCTCGCCAACGCCAGCACGTGAGGGAAGAGTTTCTTCATGGTGTAGCTCCCATTGGTCGCGATAGAATTAGATGCCTGCCAAAAAAGTTGACCTCCTGCGTGTGTTTGAACCCAAATCCAAGCAAGGCCAAACATCTATATTCTCCGTTATCGGGGCAAACCAAATGCAGAGCCCTGTTTCCATTAAACTCGCTTCGAGGGGAGTAGTTCCGCCATTGGGTTGTGTTCTTCTTCGCCAGCCGGCTGCGCGACAGGAGATGTTGCGCAGATCGGCTACCTTCGGCATGTCTGGCAGGACTGACGACACATGCGGCAATTTCTCGCCTCCGTTGTGCGATAAGGCCAAGGATCGCTGACGCCGCCGATCGAGCCTTGAATCCGAATGGAATCGCCAATGCGCCGCCAACGAGACTCTGCAAGTCGCCTCTCTAATAGTCACTTTGATTTTCGCGGTTCGAGTCCCCAGAACAACGCCATCCGCTCTGGAGCGCTAATCCCAGCGCTCACAACCCAGGGCCCAACACCAAACTTTCTGGGAGCGTCAGCGCCAACTGGAAACCCATGGCCCAAATCCGCAATCGTCCAAAGATCAACAGACGCCTTTCGATTGGGGCGACCCCAGGCGCGCCGCCTCACCCCAGAATCGCGTTCGTCGATCGTTGCTTCAGCGCTCAAGCCATGCACTTCGCTTCATTGAGCAGCCAGCGATTCAGCGTTGCCCGGATCGACCGTCCGGTCGAGTTCTCCCTGCCAGATCGTAAGGCGCGGCCAAACTTTGCGTTCGTTGAAAGAAGTTACTGCGCGGACTTCATCCGCGAGCCCGCGCCGCGTTCTAAACCGATCCGCCCTTTTCATCTGAAGCATTGCCCCCGTCGGCGATTTGGCGCAACCGACGGGCATGCCCGCCACGACGCCGCCGGCAGCAAAAACGGCTGGATACGCGGCGAGAAGCGCCGCGGCCATGCCGCCGCCAGCTGAAAATCCAACGATGAATATTTTTCGAGGATCTGACCCAAAGCGTTTTACGGCAGTGCGCACCATTTGTCGGATCGACATGGCTTCGCCTGACCCGCGCGCGACATCCAGCCGACGGAACCAATTGAAGCATCGGCCTCGATTGTTCTCGTAGGTTTGCTCTGGCAGAACCAAAGCAACCCCATATTTCCGCGCCATCGCAAGCCAGCCAGCATCGTCGGCAAAGCTCGCTGCGCTCTGACCGCACCCATGCAGGACGACAATCAGGGGGCGAACTCTGGGAATCTTAACGGGTGCATATACCAGCATCCGCAAGCCGCCAGGATTTGATCCGAAAGATGCGACAGGGGAGACGCGCGGAAGGAAGCTGGGGAAGAAAAACGGATTTCGCAACCCGCGGCTGTCATTTTGTCGAGCGACGAACGGTTTTTTGAAAAACATCATCAGCAATCAAGCCCTGTCAAGCGGTCTGCGTCGATCGCATGATCGAATAGCGACTCGCGGCGCTACATGGGGCTCATCGGTTACTCTTGGGCTTGGCCACAGGCTGCCACGTTCGGATCCAATACTGCAACGCGTCTTTTGTAAGCTTTGTTTGTTGCTTGCTAACTTCCGCGCAGACAACGCTTCGCGCGCGCCCGGCGACCGCGTTCGCGCCGCTTAGCCACAAGCTCATGACAGGATTCTTCTTCAACCACAGGTTCGTCATTTCTTACATTCCTTTATGTTTGCGTACCTTGCTGGAAATGGCTTCTGCGTCGCCTTGCACGCGGCACGGCTCCAGCGGGCAAATCTCGCTGATGCGTGACTCATAATATGCAGCAGGATGTGTCTCGTTTAAGTCACGCAACGGGCGCGCTTTCTCATGCCGCAGCAGCTTTCAACTGCGTTGCATCATAAGGCGTAATGCAACCGATGGCTCGTGAAGCGTGCTGATCGTCGCGTCCGCACGCGTCTCATCGACGCTTCGACAATAAGGCATCGAATGTCGTGAAGAGGGCCATCTGAATTGCCGACACAATGAAAGGCCGCACGGTCGGCGCAGCGGGGAGTTCTCCAATCAAATCGTCGACGCCTTTTTCGAAGGCGTCGCTCAATTGCGTGGCTCCGGCCCGGATATGCGACTCCGCCAAGGTAACGAACGCTAGACGTTTCGCCTCAGCCCGGTCGCGAACGACGTTCGTCGCGGAGCGCGCAAGCGTTCCCGCCGTGTTGCGAATGGAACCGCGGTCTATCGATCTCGACCGCGCTAGCGAATACGCCCACAGACCGATTCCGATCCCGATCAACGCCGTGGGAATCGGGTGACGACGGGCCGCAAAATCGAAAGCGCTCGCGGGCGATACGTCGCGCATACCACATCCTCGAGCCAATTCGTCGGCAAGACTGGATGGCGCAAGATTGGTCCGGAGCTGGTCGATTGTCACGCGGAGGCGCGCCCTGATGCGGTTGGCGTCTTCTTCGTATTTGCTGGCGCTGAGAGATTGATCGAGCAATTTAGCGCCTCCAAAGCAGAGAGGAGATCTGTGCAAGGCTGCGCGCGGGCAGCAGTTTGCTCGGTCGCAACGACCGACCGCCCGAACGCATGAGCAGCAGTCCCCCCATCAGCGCCGCTACCGCCACAACGAGGCACGCGATATCAAGCGGCGCGCCGAGTCGAACCAGAAAAACGCTCACTGCAGCAAGGAGCACGATGAGGCCCGCGAATATGAATGCTGCACCCATCGCGAGCGCGCTCGCGCCCCACGCGGCGGACCCGGCATTTTCAGCCAGTTCCGCGCGCGCCAAGTCAATTTCCGCCGCTATGAGTCGACGAACCTGCGAGAATGCTTCCGCGATCAATTGCAGCGTGGGCGTCGTGACTAGCTTGTCCGCCATGTGGCGATCTCCAGCGAGATTCCGCCAATCAGCTCATCTTGCTGATCAGCAACCCCACCAGCGCTGCTATCGCGACGGCGCTCCAAGGATTCTTCCGGATACGGGCGCCCATATCCGCTTCCATCGAAATCAGCTTATCCTGCGCGACGGAGGCCGATTGCGCGATATTGTCGCCAGCCGCGCCAACGGCGCCCATGACTTGGTCGCGCGCCGTCGATGTTTGCTTCTGGACGAGGTCAGTCACGGTCTGCGTGAGCCGTGAGATTTCGTCCCGGATCGCGGACAGGTCAATTGACGATGCCGCGTCCACGCCGCTTGCGACCGCGTCCTTGGCGCTGCCAAACGCCGACTGGGCATTGCCGGCGACCTCATCGTAACGGCCCTGCGCCGAAGTTACTTTATCGCTGAGCAAATTGCCCGCGAGCCGTTCGCCCTGGCCAATGGTCGAGCGCACGGCTCCTTCGATATTGTCCTTGTTCATGGCAAATTCCTTTTAAAGTTGCCGTTGAATAACTCGCCGGCTTCATATCGGTTCCCAAACAAGTCGTCTTTTCTTGACCGCGCTGGCCGACTTGGCGCCTTCGCTAAGGCTCGCAGACTACGGCGCGGGAGCGCCCCGCTCAGAAAGAACTGGCCTTCTGTTCGAAAGAGAGCGTGTGTGGGGATGTCGCGCGCTCATCGCGGAGCGGCAAGCCCCGCGCCTCGATCGCTGATCGATCCGGGGCTCGCGTCAGTGAAGGCCTGGATTGTCCTGGCTTTCCTCGACACGAAGGTTACGCCATGTCCGTCAAACTTACCGACAGTCAAAAAACGATGCTGCGCAGCGCTTGTCTTCGCGACGACCGTTGCCTGGCGCTGCCGCCAGGGCTGAAAGCAGGCACCGCTCAGAAAGTCGCCGACAAATTGATCGCCGAGGGGCTCGTCAAAGAGATCAAGGCGAAGGGCGAGGCGCCGGTCTGGCGCCGCGATGGCGAAGGCGGGAATGTGTTTGCGCTTAAACTTACCGCGGCCGGAGTAAAAGCGAGCGCGGTTCTCCTCGAGCCCAACACGCCTTTGGATGCGATAGCGGCTCCTGTTGGCGTGGTCGACTCGCTTCCCAAACCTTCGGGGTCTACGGCCTCGATCGTTGCGACTAGCCTGCTTGACGCGGCGGCTCCCCGCCCGGGCAGCAAGCTCGCTTTGGTGATGGCTCTGCTGCGCCGATCGGAGGGCGCGACGATCCTAGCGCTGACCGAGGCGACCGGCTGGCTGCCGCACACCACGCGGGCTGCCCTCACCGGGGTCCGCAAGCGGGGCTTCGCGGTGGTGTTGGAGCGAAGCGGCGGAGGTGACTCCCTCTATCGCCTTGGGGGACTTCAACAGGAGGAATTCGCCTCGCAGAAGGATCGTGGGCAGATCGCGCCGACCCGGCGCAAGGCCGCGACGAAGCGGGCGGCGTGACCGGGATGCGCGGCGGCAAGAGAACGTCGGTCGAGCAGCCCTTCGAGGCCGCGCGGGGCTCTCGCGAGACCTCTCGGGCCGCTCGACTTTCGCCCGACGCATCACTGGCAACTGTCCTCGCCGATCTCGAGGGTCTCGACGTCGAGGCATTGCGCCGTCAATGGCGCAATCGCCTCGGCGGCGAAGCGCCGGCGCATCTGCCGCGCTGGCTGCTGCTCAGAGTCTTCGCCCATCGCCTGCAGGTCGCCGCCTATGGCGATCTCGACAAGGCGGCGCGTCGGGTGGTTCGCGAGCAGGCGCCGGGCGATGGCCCTGCCAGGACCGCGCCGTTCGACCGGCGCGATCCGCAGACACGGGAGGGGATAGGTCTCAAGCCCGGCGCGCTTCTGGTGCGCGAATGGCGCGGCAAGCTGGAGCGCGTCATGGCGCTCGACGAAGGCTTCGCCTGGAACGGCGCGACCTACCGGAGCCTGTCGCAGATCGCCAAGGCGATGACCGGCACAAGCTGGAATGGCCATCGGTTCTTCGGCCTGCGTCAGAACAAGGCGACGGCGCTCGCAGATCGCAAGCCCGGGTTGCCGCGCAATTCAAGCGCCGAGCCCCCGGCAGGCTCCAAGAAACGATCTCCTCAGCGCAAGGCGTCGTCAGCTGGCCAAAGGTCTGGGGCCGTCCCATGAAGGCCCCGGCTTCAAAGCCAGCCCTGCGCTGCGCCATCTACACCCGCGTCTCCACAGATCAGCGGCTGGAGCAAGAGTTCAATTCCCTCGACGCCCAGCGGGAGGCCTCCGAAGCCTATGTCAAAAGCCAGACCCATGAAGGCTGGGCTTTGGTTCGGGGCCGCTATGACGATGGCGGCTATTCCGGCGGCTCGATGGAGCGGCCTGCCCTGCAGCGGTTGCTGGCCGACGTGGGAGCCCGGCGCATCGACGTCATCGTCGTCTACAAGGTCGATCGGCTGACCCGATCGCTCGCCGACTTCGCCAAGCTGGTCGAGTTGTTCGACGCCCATGGCGTGTCCTTCGTCTCGGTCACCCAATCTTTCAACACCACCACCAGCATGGGCCGGCTGACCCTCAACGTCCTGTTGTCCTTCGCCCAGTTCGAGCGCGAGGTCACCGGCGAGCGCATCCGCGACAAGATCGCCGCTTCAAAGAAGAAAGGGATGTGGATGGGCGGCGTTGTCCCCCTGGGCTACCGCGTCGAAGCCCGGGCGCTGCACATCGTCGAGGACCACGCCGAACTCGTGCGCGGGCTGTTCCGGCGCTATCTCGAAGTCGGCAGCGTCGCCCGCCTCAAGCCGATCCTCGACGCGGAGAATATACGGCTTCCCGTCCGCGTCGATCTCAAGGGGCAATCGACCGGCGGGGGACCGCTTAGCCGCGGCCATATTTACAAGATCTTCTCCAACCCGATCTACATCGGCCAGATCGCCCACAAAGGAGAGGTCCACGAGGGTCAGCATCCAGGGATCGTCGAGCGCCAACTCTGGGACAAGGTCCAGCAGAGCTTGCAGGACCATCTGGCGAGGGGGAAAGCGCGGCGCGAACGCCAATCGACGGACTCGCTGCTGGTCGGCAAGCTGTTCGACGCAACCGGCGCCCTCATGACCCCCAGCTGGTCCAGCAAGGGATCCAGACGCTATCGCTACTACGTCTCACAGACGGTTCTAAGCGGCGAGAGGTCCAGGTCCGGGTCGATCGGGAGAGTCTCGGCGCCGCAGATCGAAACCCTGGTAATCGAGGCGATCGACCAGTTGGTGAACCTGGGCGAGACCTCGCCACGGCGTTTTGGAGATCACACAGACAACGGCTACCCTCGATCAGCCCCATCCCCTACATCGGGCCATGCCGCTCAGTGGAGTGCTCCGGAAGCCCATGAGCGGATTCGCTCCGCGATTGATCGCGTCAGCATTGAACCAAGGGCGATCCGAATTGTCCTGTCCGACGCGTTCGAACAGAGCAGTGGAGCGGAGAACAAGGTCCTCGTCTTGCCTTGGACCCCGCCGTCGCCCTATCGGCGGCGCGAGATCATCCAGGGCGAAAGCGTCTCATCCTCTTCAAGGCCATTGCGACAAAGCGCTCGGCTGGTTCTGATCGAGGCGCTGCGCAAAGCGCATGTATGGCTCGACGAACTCCTCGCCGAGCCGCGCCTCACGATCGGGGCGATCGCCGCGCGCGAAGCCAGGAGCGAGCGGTCCGTCGGCATGACCCTGTCGCTCGCGTTTCTCGCGCCCGCTATCGTCAAGGCGGCGATCGAGGGCCGGCTGCCGCGCGGATTTGGCTTGACCCGGTTAATCGATCTTCCTCTCGCCTGGTCCGATCAATGGCAAGCGCTTGGTCTCAAAGCGCCAGAGCGCGCTTGAGAAAAAGCCACGCTCTTCATACGTGACAAACGCGCAATTCGATCAAAACGGTCTCCTCCGGATCGCCGTCGCGCGACAAAGACCAGGCGCTACGTGGCTCCCCGGCGCCGCTTTGTCGCCCCCATGCTTAGCCTCCCGCACAGCAACTTGGGAAACGGTAATTCGACGCCAGAGACTTTGGTTCGCATGGGCAACTATATCTCGGCGGAGACTGGCGGTACCGCGGGGGAGACCGGGGCTTCGCGGTAACTCGCGGAAATGTCCAGTGAATTCTCGGAGCGGGCGGTCTTGGGGAAATGGGCGGACTGGCTGGTGGCGGACGCAGTCCCGCCAAACCGGTCTCCGTGCATTTTTCTCCCTGGTAACAGGGAGAATAACAGGGAAGCAAGCAGTGGTTTCGATCGCTTTCGCGTCCGTTTGCCGTTTATTTCCAGTCGGTTGTGGGTAAACCGCCGAAATAGGCCCGCAATCGGAACAGGGAGGAAACTAGAAGGAACAGGGAGCGGCGAACGAGCCGTTTCGATTCGCCCTATTCAATGGTAGGGGAGATCGGGTGCCCAGCCATTGCGGGAAGTTGAATGACTGTAACAATTCGGCGGGTGTTCCGGCCGAAAAGGAAAGCGGGCGAACGCGCCAACCTCACGCTGGAAAAAATCAGTGCTGCATCGTTCGATGTCCTTGAAGAGACGGGTCTCGACGATTTCAGCGCCCGCCTTGTGGCCAAAAAGCTCGGCGTCAGCCCCGCGGCGATCTACGCTCACTTCGAGGGCGGATTGAAGGGGCTCAAACAGGGCCTAGTCTTCGTCACGCTGCGAAGTGTCGCCCGCCCATATGGTCCAAACGATACGCCGGCCGGATATATGCGCGACCTCTTCCTCCGCATGCTCAAGGCGGTGCATGGCAAGCAGGCGCTTGCCCAGCTGATTGCGCTCGAGCTGTCGAAAGATCACCTTATCTGTCCGGTCTTTTTGGAACGCCTTCTTTCCGTGGCGCTCGGCGCCGGGAAGCCCCCAGCCAACCCGGCGCGCTTTCTGGATTTGGCTTTAGCCGCCCTCCTCGGCATGATTATGGTCGAAGGCGAGACCGCTTCAGACGACAAAGCGACCAAAGCTGTTCGACGTTATTCAAGCCGAGTTAAGGCCTTTCCGGCGAGCGAGTTTCCGACGCTGCTGGCGACCAAGGACGAAATGGTGCTTCAGATTAAGCGCCGACTGATTATTGTTCCGGTGCACATAGCGAAGACCGCCGATTGGTATGCCGCGCCGATCATCGCGGCGTTAGGCTTAACAGGCGGCGCGTTCGAGGCAAATTAAACACTGATTAATAGTAAACGAATTAAATTAATTTGGCATTTTCGCTGTCTTTGGCGCTTTTTCCCTTGCCAAAGGATTTGCTCGGCCCCATGTTCAATGCGTTCACTTCCCGTGTAGCCATGGAGGGCTTTGGAGGTGGCGACGCAAAACTTGTGCGTTGTCGCGCCAGATGCTCCATGCCCGGAGAATCTCGCGACAGCGCCCGAATGGGGAGCGCTGAGCGATGTGGGAAGTGGGTAAAACGTCCGAATTTATTTTGAAGCAACCGCGCGAAGGCGGCGGCGCGCCTGGCCTTGGCATGTCGGCCAGCAAGCCCCCTGCGCCCATGGCGGCGGGCGCATCGCGCCACTCGCGCAATCGCCGGCGCGTTTGTGGCGCGCGACGCAGGCTCCAGCTAGTCTCGCCATTTCTACAGATCTCGGCGCCCATTTCGGGAGGGCGTCATGGCGGATGAGGATCGCAAGAAAGAGACCTACGTCGTCGGCCCTGGTCGCCCGCCGCTGGAAACCCGATTCAAGCCGGGCGTCACCGGCAATCGCCGGGGGCGACCCAAGGGTAGCGTCAGCGCCGGCGCGCTTTTGAAAAAGACGGGTCTCAAGAAGGTCCCCGTTACTGAAGGCGGCCGGCGCAAACTTGTCACCAGAGAGCAATACGCCCTCCACGCGATCGTGAACAAGGCGATGAAGGGCGATCTCAAGGCGATGGAAATCTACTTGCGAGAGACCGCCAAGATCAGCGACGAGTCGGCCAGCCGCGCAGAATTGATTGTGCCCGATTTGGACCGCGCGACAAAGCGCAAAATCGCCGAGCGCATGCTGAGGGACGTCGAGGAATTGGAGGCGGGGGAGGCCGCAAGCGACAGAGCGGCGCGTGAGCAGACTCGTTGACCCAGTCTGAAAAGCCGAATGAAGGCTCCGCTCTGACTCAAGAGCATTTGATCGCGTTGGCGCGCGGGGATTTTTTTGTCTTTGTTCTTCTGATGTTTCCCCTCCTGCACGGAGGCCAGCTGATGAAGCAGGCGCCATATATCGAATGGGTTTGCTACGTTTTGACCCGATGCGGGGTGCCCCAACGCCGTCGCGTCATCGTCAACATGCCGCCCGGCTATATGAAGTCATTGCTGATATCCGTCCTGTTTGTCGCATGGCGTCTCGGCGTGAACCCGGTGCAGAGGTTCATTTGCGCCAGCTATGGCGACGATGTCGCGCATAAGTTTGGCCGCCAAACCCGACAGATCATGCAGTCGCCGCTGTATCGGACAATATTTCCGAGGACCGTTTTGACAAAGGGCGCGGAAGACTTCCTGGAGACGTCTGCCGGCGGCCTTCGTTACGCGACCAAGGTCGGTGGCGATATCGCCGGTTTTCGCGCGAACTGCATTATTTTGGACGACCCTATGCAACCCGATGACTCCAGTAGGGCGGAGCAAAAGGAGAAGCTTGTCGATTGGTACCAAGGGGTGGTCGTCCAACGCCTGCTCGCCGAAGGTGTGATCCTGGTGGTCATGCACCGCCTCGCACCCGACGATTTCTGCGCGGCACTGGAAGAAAACGGCGGCTGGTATGTCGTGAAATTGCCGCTTATCGCCGAGGAAGGCAAAGTCTACAAAGACTACCGCGGCCACGTTCTCTGGACCAGAAAGCCCGGCGACATTCTCAACCGGAATTACCGCGACGAAACCGAAGTTGCGAGGCAGAAGCGCGAGCTCAACTCCAACATCTTCGACGCGCAATGTCAGCAGCGGCCCCGCTTCGGCGGCAGCGGCATGTGCTCGATCGATCGCCTTGTCCGCTATCAGAAGGCACCGCCGTTTGAGTTGACGATCCATTCGTGGGATCTGGCCGCGACCAAGGGCGGCGGCGACTGGACCGTATGCGCCCAATTTGGCCTGGCTCGCGATCAGCGCGGCAAAGACCTTCTCTATTTGATCTGTATCCTTCGCATGCAGATCGAATTGCCTGATGTGCGCGAAATCATCGCCGCGCAAGACAAACTTGAGCGGCCCGCACTGATCATCGTCGACGCCAATGGCATTGGCAAAGGCGTTTATCAGGACCTTGCGCGCAGAGGCCTCAAGCACCTCACGCATGCCAGCGGCCTGACCCACGCGAGAACATCGGGCCTCAAGATTCAGCGCTTTCATGACACTCTGCCGCACCTTTATGACGGGTTCATCTTGATCCCTGAGGTGATGCCGGGCCTTTCGACGTTTCTCGAGGAGCTCGCGTCGTTTCCCGACGGCAAGCACGACGACCAGGTCGATGCCGTGACCGTCGTCGGCGCCTATCGCGGCAAGGTCTTGAGCGAAGCACGCATCAACGCAAATCGTTATGCGAGGTGGGCCTCTGCTCATCGGGAGGCGCTGGAGCGGGCCAGCCATGCCCCGACGGCTCCTCAGCAAAGGTCCCGATACTTCGATCGCAATGGATAAGGCCGGCCCACTAGCTCAAAAGCGTGGGGGCGAGAATTCGACCTCAGCCAAAATCAGGAGTACCCGTTATGACTAAATTTACGGACGTTGAGCTCGGACCTGAGCGTCGGCTTACGGGACAATTGAAAACGAAGAGCCGCAGCCGTCGTGAGCGCTTGGCCAGTTTGGCTTCGCCCGCGGCGTCAGCACGCGCGCCGCGCAATGACATCCGGCCGGCTCTGGTGATTGTCGACATCCCGCTAAACGAGCTGCGCCTTCCTGCGCGCACGGTTCGAGGCATCGATCGCGTTCATGTGCGCGAGGTCGCCGGGTCGATCAGCGCCCTCGGTTTTTGCGACCCCGTCCTGATTGGCAAGAACAACCTCATTCTCGACGGCTCCATCCGCGTTGAAGCGGCGCGGCTACTGGGCCTCGATCGTGTCCCCTGCATCCGGGTCGATCACCTGTCCGAGGACGAGGAGCGCGTGTTGCGCCTCGCCGTCAACCGCCTTGGCGAGAAGGGTCAATGGAACCTCGATGAACTTAAGCTCGAGTTCGAGGAGTTGATCCTCAGCGACGCGCCGATCGAGATCGCCGGTTTTGCGCTCGATGAGATTGACCAGATCGTTCTGGGCGGCGAACCCGATGGGATCGAACAAGGGCCGCTCGCGCCTGAAAAGGGCGCCGTCTTGGTCGCCCGCGTCGGCGATATCTTCCAGCTGGGCTCGCACCGCGTCATCTGCGGCAGCGCGACCGACCCGGAAGTCGTTCGTAGACTGATGGATGGCGATAGCCCGGCCCGACTGATTCTGACCGACGAACCCTACAACGTGAAAATCTCCGGCCACGTCTCCGGTGGCGCTCACCGCGAATTCGCCATGGCCTCAGGCGAAATGTCGGACGCCGAGTTCCTCGCCTTCAACGTCGCCTGGATCGAAACCGCCCTGCCCTGCCTCAGTGATGGCGGCGTCTTCGGCACGTTCATCGACTGGCGCGGCAACCCGATCGTCCACGCCGCCGCGGTCAAGCTCGGCCTGGTCCCGCTCAATCTCATCGTCTGGGCCAAGACCAACGCCGGCATGGGCAGCCTGTATCGATCGCAGCATGAACTCCTGCCGCTGTTCAAGAACAGAGACGCACCGCATGTCAACAACATCCAGCTGGGCAAGAGCGGCCGCTGGCGCTCGAATGTCTGGACCTACCCAGGCGCCTCGTCTTTGGGCTCAGATGCCCGCCGTGGCCTCCAGGATCATCCCACCGTCAAGCCGACGGCCATGCTGGAGGACGCCCTCCTCGATCTCACCAACCGCGGCGACATCGTGCTCGATCCGTTCCTGGGCTCCGGGTCGACGCTGATCGCGGCCGAGAACACCGGCCGCATCTGCCGCGGCGTCGAGCTCGATCCGCTCTACATTGACGTCATTGTGCGCCGCTACGAAGCCGCGACCGGAGGGAAAGCCGAGCTTATCGAGGCCGGCGAGAGCTTTCGCGAGTTGGCGGCGCGGCGCGAACGCGAGGCGCTCGCGCATCAAATGTTTCGCGACGGCCGCCAAGACAAACATGGAGCAGTGCGCGGCCACTGCGCTGGCGGGTGAGGCGGCGCTGGCCCTCTTGCACGGTGAAACGTTGTTGGGCTTTTGGGGCTTCCAAAGGCGATGTCGCGAACCCCGGACCGGCGGCATTTTGCAAGCTTAATTTTGCAAGCTTGAGGCAGCGGTAGCCTGAGGCAGCGGATCGAGCAACTTACCACAGGAGGTTTTGAATATTTAATATTGACATCCGGGCCCGACAGTGTGGGGCGCCACGCCCGCTATGCGCCCGCCGCGCTGACGCGGGCGCGCGCGGTGAAAGCCATGCGGGACATCTATGGTCTGCCGCTCTCCTCCATTCGCCAGGATCTGCTGGCGGCCGACGAAGACCGGATAGCCGCTTACGCGGCGATGGCCGCGCCAGCGGAAGCGCCATCTCGCGAACCAGGCGAAGAAGCACGCTCCCCTCCCACAGCGGCGCCGGCGCCGTCGGGCTCGAGCGGGGAGCGATTACTACCCTTTGCCTTGGAAGGCGCTAACATACGACACACGGCTAGAGGGATACGTCACAGACGTGACCCCGGCCCAACTGGAAGGAGCTCCAGCTTTCGCGAAAGATTCTGAACCGAACTGGGATCGGAAATATGAGGGTAGGTTGGCTGATTTTTACGGTGCTAACCGTTATCTCGGCATAATGCCCTAACCAGAATCAGTGTGAGAAGCCGACGATGTGTCGGGCCCAATTTGGCTGGGCCGCTCTCGCTGTACTTGGTTCGCCGCTTTGTCTTCGCGCAAGCCAGTGAAGACTGTATGCAGGGCAACGAATCCAAGTTAACAAAAATCGATACCGCTCGTGAAATGCGTCGGAATAGTTGAAATCCGCGATATTGGGACTCGCAGAGCGAGCAATTTTTAGTCCTTGACACGGTCGTCGAGACCCATGAATGCGCCCGAGGTGGGTCGTCGGCCGCGTTTGGTTGGTTCCGTTAACTTGAGTTCGTTGCCCTGAGACTGTATGGCGCAACAGGCCATCTTCCAACAAGGTGAGATAAGTGATCTCGCATACGAGTTCTGGCTTAACCCAATGCACCTTGGACAGCGCCAGAGGCCAGGCAAACCGCGTCTTGCGCGGCGGCGCCATGGGAAAGCCATATTCGGGATAGATAGCGGCGACAGCCGCGCATGTAGCATGGCGAGCGTCTTGAAGGTCATGCCGGTGCCGACGCGGCGGGCATAAAGCAGGCGGCCATCCGGCTCGTAATAGCCGAGCAATAGCGCGCCGATGCCATTGCGCGAGCCTTCGTGTTCCGACCAACCGACGATGACAAATTCTGCGCGGTTGAAGCATTTGCTTTTGACCCAGACGCTGCGATCGCCGGGCAGATAATGCCTGTCGGCGCGCTTGGAGACGATCCCTTCCAATCCATAACAACACGCGGCTTTGCGAAGAGCTTCGCCGTCTCCTCGCTATAGGCAGTCCCCGGGGGCGCGCGCAGGCCGAACACGGCCATGGTGGACGTGCCGAAGTTGGCCTGCGCGTTCATGAAAATGTGTCAGCTGGAGGCGAGAGATGCCCGCACTTCGCCCGAGGCAATGTCTTCGTAGTTCGCCCCACTCCACTTCGGGCGCGGGTTTGTGCGCTCGTGGCTGGCGCGCTGTTAGTTCGAGCTGCATGTGCTCATCGTTGCTTCTTTATTAAATCGGCTTCATCCGGGAGCCTACTCGCGAGAGACACCGATGACGCTCATCCTCGACGAGACGCTACAGCGGCTCAACAGTCCGCGCCAAGACGGGCCACCGCCCGGATTGACGGCATTCACTAAGGTCTTTCACCATAGCGAAGTGTTAACCTTGTAATTTCGTTTGGAATTTCGTGCTTATAGGGAGTTAACTCAAAAAGCTTCTTGGCAACACACGGAGACGAACGTGACTGATCATCTTGGAATGAATGGGCAAGATGATCACGCGGCGGCACTGCCGAGATTTTCGTGTATTTACGTGCTTCGCTGAAAAGTCCTAGGAAAAACAGCAGCGCGACGGTGGTCGCCATGTCGCCTGCTACAAAGCCCGAAATGAAGTGAATCATGTCGCGTAGTACTCCCCATGAGACAATCCCACTGTGAGATATATATGTCAATATCCAAAATAAGCCCGGCCCAAATCCGGGCGGCGCGGGAGTTGGCGAAGTTGTCACAGACGGACGTAGTCGCGCTGACGGGTCTCAGCCTTTCGACCATCCGGCGCGTCGAGAGCGAAAGAAAAGTTCCTGCATCGCAGGAGGCCATCGCGACGATCAGGGCGGCGCTCGAAGTCGCAGGAGTACAGTTCGCTGGCGGAAGGGCGCCCGGCGTCCGGCTGCGCCCTAAGCCCTGAGAAAAGGTTCTATCTTTAGCCAAAAGATGGGGGCATTTGCGGCATTCTCGGAAGAGGCCTCGGCAAAAGTTACTGGGAAGAACCAATTGGTGACCTTGACCCAGATAATTCCGACGCCAGAGACGCCGATAGGCAAGCGACACTGACCAGCGCCGCTATCGATACACGAAGCATAGTTCCCCCCCCCTTTCGAAAGGTGGAGCATTTCGGACGGCGCGAATGTGCCGATTCCAAGTCGCCCGTTTGTCGTATCCCAGTTCAATGATGAGTCGCCTGAAGAACTGATTGCTGCGGTCTATGATGCCTGAGACCTCCTTGATGCCAACTGTCGCCGGGATTTGAATCGCGTCATTGTCCGCTCGCGTTGTCTCGTTGGTAGATGCGAATTCTCCGCTCGATTGTTGAGGCCTTTGTGCTGGCGATGTTCGATGCGCAAGCCCATGTCCTTGCATGCCGCGCCGTACGATTTGAGTTTGTCGGTGAACCTGACGCGAGGCGCTCTTCGGGACTTCTTCAAGAGCTTGCGTCAAATCGCTTCCAACCGCGACCCCCATTTCGCGTCTAATGACTATTGCGCGCGATTTTGCAATCATGAAGGTTCCACTGTAACTCACTCCGAACAATATTCACGCGTACGCGAATGGAGTCAGGCGGAGACAATGGCGGATGATTTCACGATACTGCAACACCAAAACAACCAACTGAGGGCCGAAATCGAGGCGGCAGCGGACGACCGGCAGCCAGCCCGCGACCTCGTCGATGGAATCGCCGCCGCGTTGAAAGCGATAGCGTACGACGATACAGCTGACCCTGCTTACCCCGGTGACTCTTTGGAGCGCATGCGTGAGAAAGCCATTAGATCGCTCAAACTGGTCCAAGCCAATCTTCAGGAACAAGCGCGCGCTCTGATTGTTTGCGGCTTTGCCGATGAGAGCGATTTCGAGCGCCTTCAATGGCACTGTCAAGGCAAATGAGTATAGGCCTTTTTCGGTGCACTCCCGCCGGTCGCGTTGGCGATTCGTGAGCAAAAACAGTTGGTCTCCATACTGCACCGTAGTGCAAGCAGGCAGTATAGAATTTACTCTGACAAAGCCACTCCGCCTCGTCGATCGCATCGATCCGGGAGCTTCGCTCGAGACTTTCGCGCGTACTCGACTGAGTAGATTCCGAATCTTTTTCAGTGCCTCATACGGTAGTACGCCCCCGACGGTCAACGAGATGGCCGTCGGGCAGAGGTGTATGTTGAAACGGGCGTGTCCTGCGAAGGTCAACAGGGAATGCGCGGTCGCGGCGGTTGCTGAAAGGGGTGCGGCATGAAGAAAATCGCGAGTTCGGCGAAATCGGCCTTTGGGGCGCCTGCGCAACAACGTGCCTCGTCGGTTTGGTCGCCAACGTCGAAGGACTCTCCCACAAAAAGCGTCTCGACCTTTCTCTCTCATTACGCAATTGTTGAATTTATCGCTGTCGCCAGCATCTCCTTTTTAACAAGCCTGATCTATGGTCAGGTGGTCTGGTCAGGCGTGACGCCTAACAAGGCCTATGCCGTTTCCGCAGTGCTGCTTGCTATCGGAGTCCTGGTCGTTTCGCTAACCTCCAAGCACTATGCCGCCTTCCAGACGCAGCCGCGCCAGCGCGTGCTGTGGAACGCAGCGACCTCCGTTGGCCTGACCTTCTCGTTCTTTCTCTCGGGGCTGTTCCTGATGAAGGTGACGACGGACTATTCCCGCGCCACTTTCCTGTTTCAATTGATCACGGTCTCCACTGCTGTGCTCAGCATCCGCGCCCTGACCCATGCGAGGGTCCGAGCGGCGATCGCCAACGATCGCGTCGAGGCGCGCCGCGCCGTCATCGTTGGCGATGCGGAGGATCATGCCGCCATTGCGAGGCAACTCAGCGCCGCCGGCGTGAACATCGTCTGCTCGTTGCCCTTTCCGGCGATGGCCTTTGCCAAAGTCGGCAAAATGGACCACGCGAAGGTGCGCAGCATGATCGAGACCTGCCGAGCGGCGAGGCCCGACGATATTGTGATCCTGGCGATGTCCTCGGATCTGCCCAGATCCGCCAACCTTGCCGAGTTCCTGTCTGAGCTTCCGGTTTCGGTTCACGTGGTTCCGATCGACACCGGAGCGATGCTCGGGTCAGCGAGGCTGGGCGAGTTCGGCACTCTGGTGACAGTTGAGCTCGTCAGTTCGCCCCTCAGCGCGGTGGACAAGTTCCTCAAGCGATTGTTCGACATCGTCGCAGCGAGCGCTGGGCTTCTATTGCTCTGGCCGTTTCTCTTGTTCGCCGCCATTGTCATTAAATTGGATTCCCGCGGACCGGTCTTCTTCCGACAGAGTCGACACGGCTATAACAACGACATCTTCCGCGTCTTCAAATTCCGGACGATGACGACATTGGAGGACGGAGACGCTTTCGTCCAGGCCACGAGAGATGACCCTCGCGTCACGCGAATAGGCCGCCTGTTGCGTCGGACCAATTTCGACGAAATGCCGCAGCTGCTGAATGTGCTCGCGGGCCATATGTCGATCGTTGGACCCCGGCCGCACCCCGTTGCGATGAATCGTAGCTTCGAGCAGCGCATCTCGCCGTTGTCGCGCCGGCACAAGGTCAAACCCGGCATCACCGGTTGGGCGCAGGTCAACGGATATCGCGGGGAAACGGATACGCTGGAAAAAATGCAACGACGATTCGATTGCGACATCCACTACATCGACAATTGGTCGCTGCTCCTCGATGTGAAGATCATTTTGATGACGGTGTTTTCAAAAGCGGCCTACAAGAATGCGTTTTAGGACGGCCTGGCTGGACAATGTCTTCGAGCGACCCCTGCGGTTCAAGCCGGTATACCGCTGCTAGCGCGAGTGGGGGGGACCAACGCCGGCATGGGCAGCCTCTACCGCTCGCAGCACGAACTCCTGCCGCTGTTCAAGAACGGCGATGCGCCGCACCTCAACAACGTCCAGCTGGGCAAGAGCGGCCGCTGGCGCTCGAACGTGTGGACCTACCCGGGCGCCTCGTCGTTGGGCTCAGACGCCCGCCGCGGCCTGCAGGATCACCCCACCGTCAAGCCGACGGCGATGCTGCAGGACGCGCTCCTCGATCTCACCAAACCGCGGCGACATCGTGCTCGACCCGTTCCTCGGCTCGGGATCGACGCTCATCGCCGCCGAAAACACTGGCCGCGTCTGCCGCGGCGTGGAGCTCGATCCGCTCTATGTCGACATCATCATCCGGCGCTACGGAGCGGCCAGCGGAAAAGCAGCCGTGCTTGTCGAGACGGGCGAGACCTTCGCGAATCTGTCGGCGCGCCGCGAGCGGGAAGCGGATCAGACCAGCCCTGCCGCGGACGTCGGCGATCACGGCGTCGAGGCTGTGGCGACGGGCGGCGGCGCGATGCGGGATTTGATCTGATTGGGCATCGCGCGGTCGGAGGGTAGCGACCCCGCTGGCGCGCCCACGCCAGCGTCGTGGTTGGCAAGCAAGCGATCGAGCGCGGGTTCATTCTCGACGAGGTCGCTTTTCCTAACTACGAAGTCCCAAGTTTCGTTCACTTGGAGAACTCCGCCGATCTGTGCGGTGGCGCGCCAGGACAGCGAGTTTGACTCAAAGGCCGCTTCCGGGTCAGGCGCAAAGGGCCTGATGCAACAAATGACTGCAACCGCACAGGATACTACGCGAAGCGCCGGGCTGCCATTTGAGGCTGAACGCTTAATCAACGCTCCTGCGTTCAACGCTCAAATCGGCCAATTTGTGAACGACGAGGCCGGATCCGCTCTCCTCGCCTTCGCCGCGTACAACCCAGGGAGCGCGCAGGTGCAGCAATGGATCAGCGCCTACGGCGACCCCCGGCACGAACGCCGACCCCGTCGATCGGATAGAACGAACTCCAATTTGCAAAACACGCGCCTACATCCAGCGCGTGAGCGAAAATGTGAACGTGTATCGCTCGACCCTCGCGGCGAACGAAAGTTGCCATCGACCATCAATTCGGTCAAACCCACACCAACGCATCCATCTGGTCGGGAGACTAGCCCGCTCGCCCCCGATCAAAGTCTGGCATGAAGGCGCGCTTCTGACCCGAGTCTCAGCCTATTTCCTGGCCCCGGCTAATCCACAGCCGTCCGCAATAGGTGCGTGCGCGTTGCCGCAATTCCGCGATATATGCCGCTACGACGATTTTGTAAGGCGTGACAAGCCGATGCGCGAAATCGTGAAAGGCGGCGAACCTGTCATAGACAATCGCGAACCATGGCATTGTTAGCAATTTATCGCGGGTTAAATCGAAAATGACCGCGACGAGCCCGAGCCCGAAGATCTTCAACGCCACGTACAGGATCGCGCCGGCGATGACATGTCCAATAGCGATCAGGATCATGCAGCCCAGACTTCCAACTTCGACAAGAACGAACGGAACGCCGAAAAGCAAAAGCGCCGCGGAAGCAGGGAGCTTGTTGATCAAGAACGCGATGCGAGCTTTCAGCTCTGTCCATGGAACAAGCGCGATCAGCCCACGGGCCGCGGCGACCAAGCTGCCCCAAATCCATGTCTCGAACAGAAATGCGAGCGCGAGCACAAACATGAGCGTACGCGGCAGCTTCGCTCGATCCTGCATTCCCTGGTCTCCACTTGGCTCGTTGCTCTGACGCGAATTCATGGCGACTTCAAGTCCCGTGCGAGATTCACTAAGAAATAGGGATCGCGCGCCGCGCCGACGATTTGAAATGAGCACGCATCGCGGCGATTGCCGCGATGAAAGCCGAGAAAAAGCGAGAGCTTCAGAAGAAGGAAGAGTCGACCATCCCGACCCGCGTTTTCATGCCAACGACCGACATATTCGAAACCGACGAGGCGTTGACCGTCGGATTTTCCTGCCGTGAGCGATGCGGCGAATTCCGCTCCGCCTGGCGGCAGGAGGCGCACTTCGACCGCGGCCGCCGGACGAATGATCAGCGCGTCCTCACCGCCTGCCGCGAAATCCACTGGTCTCGGCACGCCGTCGCCGACATTCATGCGCCAGACCGTCAGAGCGGGAAACGACGACCGAGCGCAACGCGGGACGTCGGGCCTTCAGCCGCAGGGCGGCAATCCAGGGCGACCGCAATCCGGAAGCGTTTTGCCGACCGGAGAAGGCGCGGCTGGGTGAACTGGCTCCGGCGCTCGGGCCGCCGGCGGCGGGTTCGGACGAACCACCGGCGCTGGAGGAACCGCAGCTTTTTGGGGAGCCGACGGCGCCGAGACCGCCGGCGGCGCGAGTGGCGCCGGGGTCGCCGGCACCACCGCCTTTGTCGCCGGCGGCGGGTTCGGGATCGCTTTTGGAGTCACCCCCGGGATCGGAATGGGTGCTGGAATCGCGTTTGGCGTGACGGACGCAGGTGCGTTGGGCGTCGGCAAGGCCTTTGGCGCGATCGTCGGAGCCGGCGTGACCGTCGGCGCCGGCTGAGGCTTGCTTGGGGCCGTAGGAAGCGTCCCCGCGGGCTGCGCCACGGGCGCCTTGTCACCGACCGGAGGGTTGCCTGCTTTGGGTGTCGCGATCGCTCCGGTCGGCGCCGAGCCCTTGGGCTTGGCCGCGTCCGGCGGCTTCAACGGCACGCCGACGGCGTTGGCCGGGACAGCGCCGGGACCCGTCAATTCGCCCGCGTGCGCGGTCGCCGCGACCGGCGGCAATCCATTGTTCTTGGCCGCGAACAATGTCGGGTCGGCGCGTGCGGCGGTCTGGTGCTGCATTTGCGGAGCGGTGGCCGGAATGCGGGGCGCGCTTGCGGCGGCGATTTGCGCCGCGTTGGGCCGGGCGGCGACGCCGCCGGTCCCGCCATTGTAACTGACGTTGTTTATCGTCGTGTTGTTGATGACGACATTGTCGTTGTAGACATTCTTGATGTTGGGGCCCGCGACATTGTTCACGGCGCGATTGTAAAAAAAGGCCCCGTTGTTCCAGTAGCCGCCCTGATAGCCGTTGCCGGTGTAGCCGAAGCCGTAGGATATGCCGCCGTAGAAACCGACGCGCCGACCCCAATAGCCCGTTTGAAAGGCGTAGATGCCATCGTTGTACGCCCAATATCCGGGAGTCCAGAGAAGTCCAGGCTGCGGCGCTTCGACCCAGGTGCCTGGCACCCAATAATAATCGTCTTCGTCCCAAGCCCAATAACCCGGCGTCCAGAAGTAATTCGGGCCGGGGACCGGAGGTTGCAAATAAATCGGTAGCGGCGGCGGCGGCGCGTAAGCGAGGATCGTCAAACTTATGCCGACCTGCGCGGAAGCGGGCATCGAAAGGGCGATGATTGAGGAGGTCCCCAGCATGAGGGCCAACAAGGCGGTGGACAAGGGGCGCATGACTTAACGTTCTCCTGGGGTCGTGTGGAACTTCGTTCGACTTCGAGTGGCGATCACCAAACGCACTTGGCCTTCGTCATTCACAGACTTTTGCATTCTGCTATTATGAAGCGATTTCCAAGATGAAGCTTCTGTGAACGGACTATGGCGAGCGCGGGGCAAGCTACTAATAAGCCGCAAATTAGAATGCAGTGAAAATTCGCTTTGTCCACGGCCACGTTCACACGATCTTTTGCGTAGCGCTTACCCTCGCCCGCAATTGCGAATTTCGGTCAGCACTCGAGCTTGCTTCAAGAAAAGAAAGGCTTCGCCACTTTTTCTTACGCCGCGGTCATGCGACGGAAGCGGGGGTTTACCCTCGCGGAACGGACGGCCCTGTTGCCCCCGCGGTTTTCAGGAGAGCGGTTTCGCTCTTTAACCGAACCGCGCAAAGGGCCAGAATCTGATTATGGCCCCGTGCCCCAGCAGACCGATTCCTAGAATTACCTTGGCAAATCGACGGAGACGCGACGACGCCGGCAAAAGGCGGTGTCAACGAAACGGCGGGTTTCGATCTTTTGGCACTGCGGGCCCAAACCCAAGCAGCGATTGGGCCGCGATAGCGCGCCACTCGGCAAGTCGCAGCAGAGCACTTTTGTTTGTAAACTTCGCGATGGACAAGATGGCGCTCTTGATTGAAGCAACACGTTTTTCAGCAGCCTGCTAGCCCGCATTATGCAGCCCTTTGATGTCACGCTGCGCAGAAAGCGGATTTTACGTGATCGTTTTCGGATTTCTCCCGATCGCGGACGCGCCCCCTAAATCACCTTTTCGAGGATTGATGAAAACTCGGCGATAGTGAAGGCGCGTAACGTCTGTTTCGTGATATTGCCCAATTTAGCGATACTGACCGTTAGCGCGGCCATCGTAGCGTCTGCGTCGTCCGGCGCCTCTAGAATGGTGACAACATCATATTTGCCCTGCACCCAAAGCATTTCCTTGACCGTGCATCCGAGTTTTTTCGCCATCCCTCGAAATGCTTC
>JAYUFK010000366.1:0-2994 GCA_043739325.1 Methylocapsa sp.
CGCGAATTGGCCCTTGAGCAGGCCGAGTCGCCGCTTCGGCCGCGCCGCCGGCGCGAGCGATGATGATTTCTTCCTCGGCGCCGCTTTCGACCAATTCGCGACCTATTCCCAGGAGGAGTTCGACTCCGTCAACGCGGAGGTCGCGAAAATGTTCTTCGGGAAGATGGTGTTGGGCGCGGCGTGAGGCTGCTTCTCGACACGCAGAAGCGCGATCTGGGCCGTCGCCTCCGACGCACGGCTTAGCCCGTCTTCGCGGATTCGCGGGTGAAAACGCGATTTTGAGTTTTTTTTGAGCTTGTAAGTATTTGATTTTTTAGGACGGTCGATTTGCAATATCGTCGAAACTGGCTGTAGTGAAGACTTTCAACGGTTTCCGTCGATTCCCATGAGGGCGCACCTGTGGTTGAATCGTCGCCGTCATGTTCCTGCGACGAATCGAACGACGGAAGAACGGCAAGACGCATCTCTACTGGAGCGTCGTCGAGAATAGGCGTCTCGATGGCGGTCGAGTGGCGCAACGTCACGTTCTCTATTTGGGCGAGATCAATTCCTCGCAAGCGGAGGCTTGGCGCAAGGCGGTCGAAGTGTTCGACGCCGACGCCGGCGGCTCGCGGACGCTGGCCCTGTTCCCCGAGGACCGTTGCGAGGGAGCGTCGGCGGACGACGCTTCGCTCGTGCGCCTGCGCCTGTCCGAGATGCGCTTGCGCCGTCCGCGCCAGTGGGGCGCCTGTTGGCTGGCCGGGCTGTTATGGCGCGACCTCCAACTTGATCGGTTCTGGGCGGAACGCCTGCCCCCGAGCCGCAAACGAACGCGCTGGGACCACGTTCTGCAAGTGCTGGTCGCCTATCGGCTGATCGAACCGGGCAGCGAATGGCGGCTTCACCGCGAATGGTTCGCCAACAGCGCGATGGCCGATCTCTTGGGCTCGGATTTCGGCCTCGCCGAGGCGCACAAACTCTATGCCTGCCACGACCTGTTGCTCGCCCACAAGGACGCGCTGTTCTCGCATCTGACGGAGCGCTGGCGCGATCTCTTCAACGCCAATTTCGACGTGCTGCTCTACGATCTCACCAGCACCTATTTCGAGGTCAACGCCTCGGATTTGCCCGAGGGCGACAAGCGTCGCCATGGCTACAGCCGCGACAAGCGGCCCGATTGCCCACAGCTCGTGATCGCGCTGGTCGTCACGCCCGAGGGCCTGCCTCTCGCCTACGAAGTCTTGCCCGGCAACACGGCCGACAGCAAGACGCTCAAGACGTTCCTGGGCAAGATCGAGACGCAATACGGCAAAGCGCGGCGCGTCTGGGTCATGGATCGCGGCGTGCCCACCGAGGCGGTTCTGGCCGAAATGCGCGCCAGCGACCCGCCGGTGCAATATCTCGTGGGAACGCCGAAAGGGCGGCTGGGCCGGCTGGAGAAACACCTGGCCGAAAAGCCTTGGCGAAAGGCGCGCGAGGGCGTCGAGGTCAAGCTGCTCGCCCAGGGGGACGAGCTCTATGTCTTCGCCCAGAGCGCAGACCGCGTCGCCAAGGAGCGCGCGATGCGGCGGCGGCAATTGAAACGGCTGTGGGCGCGCTTAAGCAAGCTCGCCGCGATGAACGTCCCCTACGAGGAAATGCTGATGAAGCTGGGCGCGGCGCGCTCGAAGGCGCCGAGCGCCTGGCGCCTCGTCGACGTCACGCTCGACAAACAAAGCGCCGCGCTGGCCTATTCGCTCGATCGCAAGAAGCTGCGCATCGCCAGGCGCCGCGAAGGCCGCTATCTCCTGCGCACCAATCTGACCGACCAGGATCCGGCGCTGCTATGGCAATATTACATTCAACTCGTCGCCGTGGAGGAAGCCTTCAAAAACCTGAAGGGCGATCTGGCGATCCGTCCGATCTTCCATAAGGACGAACGCCGCATCGAGGCGCATATCTTCGTCGCCTTCCTCGCCTATTGCCTGCAGATCACCCTGACCCGGCGCCTCCACGCGCTCGCCCCAGGACTGACCGCGCGCAGCGCCCTCGAAAAGTTCGCCGCCATCCAGATGATCGACGTTCATCTGCCAACGACCGACGGACGCGAGATCGTCCTCACCCGCACCACCCAGCCCGAGCCCGAATTGCAACTGCTGCTCAATCGCCTCAAGCTCGCCCTGCCGGCCCAGCCGCCCCCGAAAATCACCGCCGCGAGCCTGACCAAACACTCCGCGTAGTGAAGACCTTTCAGCCTAAATCATTGATTCATAACATGTAGCCCCATCAATTTTGCCCCAATCCGCGAATTCGGGCTAACGCGCGTGACGCGCAAAAGACGCGCATTTTCACGATTTCGTGGCGAAACGGGGCGACAGCGGCGGCGGAATGGCCGACTCGACCGGCCAAAAACGTGCCCGGAAACGGCGATTTCGGGTTTTGGCGCGTCGGGGGGCGCTATGTCCGACGTATTGAAGGTGAAATCTGCCGCGTTTGGCAGGCGAATGACGCGGCTGGGACGCTAGAATCGTCGGCAGGCCCCTAGAACAGCCGTTTTTGCTGGAAATTTGCAGCAGCCTGCGGCGGATGCGTATTTCGGACTATAACACTGGCAATGAGTTTATTCACTGCGCGGGTCGCTTTTCGCCGCCGCTTGCCGGTCGAAAGGCTGCGCCGGAGCTGAAACACTTGGTGGCATTTCACCCATAAAGTGGATATCCGACTTATCGGCGGTCGTGACGCAGATTCAAGACGTTTACCGCCGGCTTAGGAAAATCGCGCGAATCGACTCGTCCAGTTCCAGGGGGAGGGTCGCATCGCGGCAGTTTAGCCTTGGGCGCGCGGAATTGCGCCGCTCTGCGGAGAGCATGCACAGATACAGTGGCCCCGCGCCCTACCCCTTCACCGCCCCCAACCCCACCGGCGCCACGCTATCCTCCGGCACGAAGAAATCCACCGCCAGCGGCTGGGTGGGATCGACGCGGTAGCGGTCGAAGTCGCGCTCGCCCTCGGCGTAGAGGAAGCTGTCGTCGATCA
>JAYUFK010000367.1:0-2988 GCA_043739325.1 Methylocapsa sp.
GGTGAGGAAACGGCCAGGTTGTACGATCGGGCTCAGACCTTGGATACCGAAACACTCGCTGGAGGACTTCTCATGCGCGACTAAACTTCACCCTTGACCTAACCTCCCCATGTGAGGTGTTGTAAACGGCGGCGTGAGTGGAAAGAAATCTTTGGGCTGAGCCTGGACTCTTGAAGCCTTGCATCTTCCGTTCTCTCCGCCGCGTTGGCTGGTGTGAGTTCTCGGCGCGGTTGTTTTTCGATCGACCGCGCTCATGGCGTTTTTGAATCCCGAGTTCGCGAGCGGCGGCTCCATAGGATGGCAAGTCGTCAGTGATCAATCGGTCGGGGAGGAAGCTATATTTCCTCAGGAGCTTGCGCATCAATTTAAGCGCCGCTTCCTTGTTTCGCCTCGACTGAACCAGGACATCCAGGACTTCGCCTTCAGCATCGACAGCGCGCCACAGATAGACCATGCGGCCGTCGATCTTCAGATAGACTTCGTCAAGATGCCACACCGCATGAGGCCTCGGGCGGCGCTTGCGCAGCTTAGCGGCGATTATCGGCCCGAAGGGGTTTACCCAGCGGCGGACTGTTTCGTATGAGACTGCGATCCCGCGCTCGGCCAGCAAATCCTCGATGTCGCGAAAACTCAGCGTGAACCGCAAATAGAGCCAGATCGATTGCTGAATAATCTCAGGCGGGAACCGGTAACCTGCGTAGCTGATCTTTGTCATCGTGAAACCTACCGAACCGGCCGGTAGCCGGCAAGCTTTCCTCGCCGTGACAAAGCCTACAAATCAATCATTCTCAAGGAGCGAGCCCAAAATCCGATTGCAGTCAGTTCCTATTCGAACCTCCCGGTTGTTTGTTGTCGTTCGCGTGGGTTAAGCGCTTCTCTTCGTGGTCGGCGCTGAGCCGCCGCATGATCGGGCCAAGAAGGCGAGGCGTCTCAATCTGTCTCACGACCTTGAGGGACCTGCAGGCTCTAAACTCTCAACGAGATCGCCTTGCCCCTCGTCCCCATGGGAACGATCCGGTTCATCCTTTCGGGCGAATTCCTATTTATTGTCCTTTCCTTTCCTCTGCTTAGGCCGCGCGGGCCAGGATCACATGCTGTAGTTTGACGCCTTTGCCAGGATCATCGATGGGCTCCGCCGCAGTTATTAGCGGCCAGAGTAGCACGCCGGTAAAGCTGGCATCTTGCGGATGCCGGGTTCAGTGGCTCTGCATTTTGTCTGACAGGGCCACTGCAAAAGCCTGCAAACCTTGACTCTTGCGCGCGCCCGACGAGCACTCAGACGTAAATGACGTGGTTCTTGTAATCGTCGGAGCCGATGGGCAGGATCATGTTCGGCTCAACGACTTTCACATCGGCGCCGAGGGGCGCATTCTCGAGCTCCTTGACGTCTATCTTTCTCTTGCCCGTATCCCACATGCCGTGCAGAGACACGGACCGTTCCGTTGCTTCGTATGTGGAATTAGCATCGACATATTTCTTTACCCACCTCTGCACGGTCGCAACGGAGTCCGCCACGATCGCGCCGGCCTTCGCTTTCAGTTCGCCGTCGGTAGCGATGTTGCTGATCAAGATTCCGGCTGGTTGTTCAAACGAGTACCGATAGATGTGCCAATCGAGGTCTTTCATTTTTGGTAGACGTTTTTCATTCTCGTCGACCAGTTTCTGCCCTATTTGAACAGGAGACGTGCCAAAGAAACTATACAAATCCGGCGCACCGAAATTCTTGGTCCCGAAAAAGTCCTTGAAATTCTTCATTGACGAGGGATTTCTTCCGAGGTTGCAGCCTCGAAATTCGATCGCGTCGATGTTCTTGTTTCGCATGTCCTGCATCAAGCTGGTGAGTCTATTGAGTTCGTCTTTATTGATTCCCAAAAACTTCAGGTCCCGATCGTTCGGCGGCTTATCGCCTTCGCCCAAGCGAATGATTAATTCCAGATTATTAAACGTTGTTTGCTGGCCGATCGGGCCTCCCTTTCTTGAAGCGAGCTTAATGTACAGTCCGCTCCCATCACTATGCCCGTGCGCATAGACCAGGAAGCTGGCCTGCTTTGATTTCTTCATCGCCTGAAGAAGATTTTCGAATGAGGCCGGCCCGGAGGGAACCGAGACGCTCGCGATCGCGAGATCCCGCGGCGGCAGCACCTTGTGCTTCTTGAAATATGCTGTTGCCGAGTTGTTCAGAAAAGCCTCAAGCCCAATTGCGATCCCGTCAGCCAGCATGGGAATATCCTTTTCTCGTGTATGAGTTTGTGGGTCGAGTACAATCGGATTACGGGACCCATTGCACCGACGAAGTCTACGCCATTAATGCGTTTCACCCAATCTTGGGCCGTAGCGGCGGGCTGTCTATGGAGTTGGCCCGAGCCGCGATGCGCACGTGGCGAGAGGAATTCGCGGCCGTTTGAAATTGTGCGAGACGCGGACATTTCACGCTCCTTATTCGACAGCGTGACAGAGCCGGTATGCCTGTTCTTCGGGGACTGTCACGTTGACGGAGCAGCGGGAACCCATCTGGCAAGCCCAAGGGGGCGCGACATCGTACCACGTTGTCCGCAGAAGCGCTCTTGGACGGGGAGGGAAATGCTCTCACTCGAAAAGCAATTCAATTGGCATTGGCTGGCGACGTTTCGGCCCTGCGCCTCTGCCTCGAGCGCCTGATCGCCCCGCGCCGCGAACGGCACATTGGGACAAATGGGACGCTCAGGACAGTTGGGACAGTCGGGACAAGCGGGACAGTGGCTGCCACTTCGCCTCACCAATTGGCTAGTTTAGCAAACAATAGCAAAGAAGTAGCCGACGCCATCAACGAGCGCTGCGCCGATACTAGTCCGCACTTCCGATGGTCGCGAGTTTCGCCGCTGGGGGGGGGGGGGTCAGGGCAAGTCGCGAGCGCCTAGCAGCCTGTCGGACTGGGGCTTTGCGGCCGAGCGCCAAGAAGGATTTTGCCTTTGCCGGCTCTCGCCTGACGCGGGATCGCTGCTCGATCGC
>JAYUFK010000368.1:0-2988 GCA_043739325.1 Methylocapsa sp.
GGCGCTGGTTGGGGTTCGACCCTGCTGGACTGCTTGGCCTCATCCTTCTGATTATTATCTGGTGGGCGCTCGCCCAAGTTACGCCAACCCATTCCTTGCCGCAGCCCCTGGCTGTGGCAAGGCGTATCGCGAGCGACTTCTTCGGCGCCCCCGAGCTTGCTTTCTACGGCCTGCCCGATACCGGGCTGCTCGACAGCATGCTGTACACAGGCTCGAACGTCCTGATCGCGGTGGCGATCGGCGCAGTATTTGGCACGGTCGGCGGGCTACTGACCTCTCGTTTCGAGATGATCCGACGCGTCGTCGATCCCATTCTCATGACGGCGGGAACGATACCAATCCTCGTTCTCGCGCCCTTCTTTCTGATCTGGTTCGGAGTCGGGCGGGCTAGTGCGCTTGTGCTGGTCATCATCTACGTCGGGGTGATCCTCTATATTTTTGCGCAAAGGGCGGCGGACAATCTCGACCCTGCCTACGAGGACTATGCGTTCACGCTAGGAGCGACCCGCCAACGTGTCGTCTGGGACATATTGATCCCGGCGACGGTGCCTCAGATTCTAGGCGGCATTCGTATAGCGCTGGCGGGCGCCTGGGGCCTGGAAGCGATCGCCGAACTTTTGGGGGCGCAATATGGGATCGGCAAAATCGTCCAGGTTCTCGCCGGAACGACGGACGTCGAAGGAATTTTCGCCTGCCTTGCTGTGCTTGGAATCGTCGCGGTGGTTTTTGACGGGTTAGCCGCCCTCGTAATTTCTCTGATCGCGTCATGGAGCGTCGCGGCTCGTCCAGGCGAAGGGTGAAGGCAATGGCCAAGCAATCCGGCGATGGGGCGATCATGGCAAGCGACCTGTCGCGAACATTCCGCCGCGCCGATGGGCAAGTGGTCAGCGCATTGTCGAAGGTAAGCTTCACGGTTCCAAACGGGCAGTTCGTTTGCCTCATCGGACCTTCCGGGTGCGGGAAGACAACGCTTCTGCAAATTATCGCAGGTTTGCTCACACCATCGTCTGGAATCCTCACAATGGACGGTAATCCAATTTTAGGACCCAATCCGGAACGAGGCATGGTCTTCCAACGCGATAGCGTCTTTCCCTGGAAGCGCGTGATCGACAATGTCGAATATGGTTTGGTTTGCCGCGGGATTGCCAAGACCGAGCGGCAGCGCATCGCCGAGCAATATCTCGAGCGCGTGGGTTTGTCTCACGTGGCCCGCGCCTGGCCGCGCGAATTGTCCGGCGGCATGCTGAAGCGCGTCGCGGTCGCAACGGTGTTCGCCAATGACGCCAGGGTCCTTCTATTGGACGAGCCGTTTGGCGCGCTCGACTACGTCACGAAGCGGCAGTTGCACGATGTCCTTCTTACGCTGTGGGGTGAGACTGAGGACGGAACGCGGCGAACAGTCTTATTTGTGACTCACGACGTCGACGAAGCACTTATTCTAGCCGACCGCATCCTGGTCTTTCACTCCGGGCAAATCGTTGACGATCTCGCCATCACCGCGCCGCGACCCCGCAACACCGATGATTTGCTTACGGCCGATATGGTCCGCAACAAGCATGTTCTGCTCGCCCATCTTGGTTTGGAGAAGGTTCGGGGGATGGCCCAGACGCCTCAACCCGGGATGATCGCGGAGGAACGATGAATCCGATCGCCGCCTTCTTTCGCAGGAACCTGACATCCATTCTCGTACTTTTGGGCATGGCGGGCGTCTGGCAAATGCTTTCGCTCATCTTTGTCGCTGAGGCGGTTCCTGGCGAGCCGCTGATTCCAGGCTGGCAGGTGATTTTCACGCAGACGCTGATTTCCCTCTCAGACTATTGGGAAGGCGGACTTGGGGTCGCCTCAGTGGCGGAAGGCGCCCCGCGCAGCTACCCCGCCGCTTTTCTCTCGATCGCCAGCCATTCATTCGATACGATGGTTCGCCTATACACGGGATTGCTGGTCGGCGGCGTACTGGGCGTCTTCCTCGGGCTTGCCGTGTCGTGGTCGCGTTGGACACGCAGGTTGGTCGAATTGCCATTGCAGGTGATCCGCACGCTGCCCCTGCTCGCAATGGTTCCCCTCTTCCAACTCTGGTTCGGCACCTACTTTATCGGCAAGGTCGCGTTTGTCGCCTATGGCGTTGGAGTGATCTTTTTCGCCGGCACGGTGAATGCCGTGAAGAACGTCCCTCAGATCTATATCGATAATGCTCGCAGCCTCGGGGCGAGTCGCCTCCACCTTTATCGAACCGTTATCTTGCCGGCGATCTTCCCGGAGCTGAGAGCTTCCATCCTCCTAAGTCTCGGAACGGCTTGGGGCGCGGTGCTTGGCGCCGAATACCTCGGGGCGCAGTCAGGCCTAGGGTACATCATCGTCTATTCCGAGCAGTTCGCCTATTTGGATCGGATGTTCCTGGTTGCGCTATTGTTTATTGTTTATGCGTCGGTCAGTTACGCTCTGTTCAATCACTTGTCTCTGAGGCTCCTGCGCTGGCATCCAAGAGCGGGGCGCTCGCTAGTGGTTGGATGAAATGCGATCATCCGCCGCAGGCGCGGCGGCGGCAATGGTCGTTCGACGCGCCTGGCGACGCGCCAATTTGGGCCTGGGTCTCGGCTGCTAGATTTCAAAGGCGAAAAGTGAACTTGAGAGATCTCGTTGTCCCGCCATAGCTCGAGCTTCAGGCAGAAGTGATCTGAAATTGGGACGGCAGGCGATGAACGAAGTTGAAATCGTCGAGGTCGGTCCAAGAGACGGCTTCTAGTCGATCGCGACTTTCATACTGACAAGCACGAAGATCGCAATCGCCAAGTCACTTCACGCGTCCGGCGTGCCGCGCGCCTTGAGTTCGGATCATTCGTCAGCCCGAAGGCGCTGCCTCAGATGAGCGATATATCTGAAATCATCGAAGCCTAGTGTTCCGTCTCTTAATTAACGACTATGATCTTTGTCACAACTGATTTGCGACGAGGATCACAGAGATGGCGCGACCGATCAAGCGATTGTTGG
>JAYUFK010000369.1:0-8269 GCA_043739325.1 Methylocapsa sp.
TACGGCGCGAAGGTGACGGCGGTCGATGATTCCGCCGCCAAGAAACTCCCCGGCTTCGTGCAGGCGGTGGTCGTGGAAGACCCGACCGGCACTGTGACCGGATGGGTCGTCGCCGTCGCCAAGACCTATTGGGAGGCCGCCAAATCGGCGGAGGCCCTCAAGGTTTCTTATGACAAGGGCCCGAACGCGAGCGTGACAAGCGAGTCGATCCTGGCGGAGTCGAAGCGTTTGCAAGCCGCGCCCGGCGGCGAATTGTTCTTCAAAGTTGGCGACGCTTCAGGCGCCCTGAAGTCGGCCGCCAAGACTGTTGAGGCGGAATATACGACGAGCATCAACATCCATGCGCCTCTGGAGCCGATGAACGCGATCGCCGAGATCAAGGACGGCAAGCTGCATATCCATTGCGGCAATCAGTTCATGACCCGCTCCTGCGCCATCGCCGCGGCTTCGGTCGGCATGAAGCCGGAAGACGTCGTCGCCCATCAATACTGGATCGGCGGCGGCTTCGGGCGCAAGCTCGACGGCGACATGATGGTCGTGGCGGCCGTTACGACCAAGGCGGTCGGCAAGCCGATCAAGATCGTGTATTCGCGCGAGCATGACATGCAGATGGATTTCTCGCGTCCGCTGGTCTATCAGAAAGTCGCGGTTGGTCTCGACAGCTCCGGGAAGGCCACTGCGTTGCACCACGATCTCGTCAGCGCCTGGCCGACGAAGCGGTGGGGCATCCCGGGCTTTATGGGCAATTCCGTCGATGGCCACAAACAGGCCCTGGACGGGTTTGCCGTAAACGGCGCCGATTTCTTCTATTCGGTGCCGAACCATACCGTGCGCACGGTCCTCAACGAAGTGGCGCAGAACGCCACGCCGTCGGGACAGTTGCGCTCGGTGGCGCCGGGTTGGACGTTCTGGGCGGTCGAAAGCGCGATCGACGAAGCCGCGCATGAGGCCGGTAAGGATCCGGCCGAATTCCGGCTGGCGATGCTCGACGGCGCCGGTGACAACGCCGGCGCGCTACGTCTCGCCAACACGCTGCGCGCAGCGATGGGCCTGGCCGGCTACGGCACGAAGAAGCTTGAGAAGGGCGAAGGCCTCGGCGTCGCCTGCGTCAGCTCGCAGGAGCGCGGCACGGCTTCGTGGACGGCCTGCGTGGCGCATGTGGCGGTCGGCGCCGATGGCGCGGTGAAGGTGAAGAAACTCACCGTCGCCACCGATATCGGAACGACGATCAACCCCGATGGCGTGCGCGCGCAAGTGATGGGCGGCGCGCAATGGGGCATGTCGCTGGCGATGCTCGAACAGGCGACGATGAAGAACGGCGCCATCGAACAGACCAACTTCGACACCTACACGCCGATGCGTATGGCCGACATTCCGGAGATCGAAGTGGCGATCATCGCTAACGGCGATCCGGTGCGTGGCACCGGCGAACCGACGGTGACCGTGATCGCGCCGGCGCTCGCCAATGCGATCTTCAATGCGGTCGGCGCGCGCGTGCGCTCGCTGCCGATCACGACGGAAGCCGTGAAAGCCGCGATGAAGAAGGCCTGATCGCCTCGCTTTTGAAACAAGAACCCCGCCGGAGCGATCCGGCGGGGTTTTTCTTTAGTCCTTGCCGCCGTCGCGGCGGAACTGGGAGATGTAGGCGATCACATTGTCGATCTCGGTCTAATCCTTCAGGCTGGGGAAGGTCATGGCGACGCCGGGCGCCTCGTGACGCGGCGCCTTCAGATATTTGGACAACGCGGCCTGATCCCAGACGATGACGGAATTTTCCAGCGCCGGCGAATATTTGTAGCCGGGCACGTTTCCCGCCTTGCGGCCGATCAGGCCGTTCAGCACGGGGCCGTAGAAATTGGCCGCGCCGACGCCGACGCGGTGGCATTGCTTAAATTGCTGGAACACCTTTTCGCCCGCGCCGACGATGGCAATCCCCCGTTCGCGGGCGCAAATTACGCGGGAGCGGCCGCGTTTGCGCCCCTCGCGCGCTAGACTAAGACGCGCGGAAGCCGCCCAGGGATTGATCGAAGTGAAGTCTGCTCCCTAGGCGGTAGTGTCTCAGTTTGAATTTTTATTGAGGCGATCAATCGTGTGCCACAAGAAACCCAGCACAGCGCCGTAAGCGCTCCAGCCAGCTACGGCTAACGGTCGAAACCTAACCCACCAAATGACGGTAAAAATTTCAGGATCGTTTCTGCTCGCCGGCGGCCAGTAGAAAACGATGTTGCCTATTGCGGCAAGCGAAAGCGCTCCAAAAACCATTCTGCAAAGGCAAAGGATTGGAGCTCCTATTTTCAAATTGATGTCTTTTTGTAAGGTCCGCGCGGTCGGCCTTTCGGCGCTTCCGCATCCATCAGCGCAACGAAGTCCGACCAGTCGAGAACCGTATCGGACAGCCCCGCCGCCATCGCAGGCGTAACGCGAAGCGTCTTGTGGATTCGGATGAAGTTATACCAGAGCGCCCAAATTGCGACCATGTGTGCATGGCTTTCGAACTTCTTCGAGAACGCATTCGTCAGGCGAGTAAAGCGGCGGTTGTGCATCCGCATCGTTAGGTTCGACCGCTCGGCGTAGGACGTCGAAACGTGCGCCATGTCGGGCTTGCCGGTGATGCGCTCCTTCTTAAAGTCCCGATGCATTCGGCGGGGCTGTAGCGGCCCTTGGCGCTGTCTGACGAGGCCCCGTAAATCTTGTTCAGCATCGCGTAATCGACGTCCCCTCCAAACGCTCCTTCAACGGCTTCAAGGTAAGCCTTGTGACCGTCTGACGTGATCTGAATGCGATTGGCGACGCGCTCGGCGACGTCATTCATGAACCGCGCCGCGCATTCGCCATCGCGACCGCCGACGAAGTGCGAAATGATGAGTTTCGTATCGGCCTCAATCGCCGTCCATGTCCAAACGCTGCCAGCGCCGTCAACGGGAGCTTTCATTTCCGCAACGTTTTTGTCCTTGGCAGCGACAAACGACCAAATCTCGTCAACCTGTACGCGCTTGGCTTTCACGCCGCAAACATTGGCGTCATGGTAGCCCGCGCAGAACTTGCCCGCGTCCGCCAAGAGCTTCGCCACGGTGTTGATGCTAACATCAGCCAATCGCGAGACGCTACGATTGAAGCGCCTTCGCAGAGCATTGCGAGGATTTTTGCGCGGGAGGCGACGTCGAGCTTGTTCATACCCGCCATGATATGAACTTTCATGCTTAGCGTCAAGGAATATTTTCAGTCATTTAACGCGAGAGGAATGGTGTCGCCAAAACGAGGCTGTATCCGATCCAGCTTCCGTTCGTAATCCTTGGGATCGCTAGAGAGTTTCATAACTATTTTCGCCGTCTTAATAAGATCAACAAGAGCGACGTACCCCTCGTTTTCAGTCAAATGCTGGAATAATTTTTCGCTTGGCCGTCCTGATGGGCCACGTCTAACAACTTTCTGCAATTCTTCGCGGGCTCTAGGTGCTAACCTATTATAAATGTCTTCCGTTCTTTTAGCGAAGATCATTGGTCTCTTAACGCTCCCTGGGGTATACGGATAACCGTGCAAACGGAACATTTCTTTGTAGAATTCATCGTCGAATGTTTTTACCCAAGGTAGCGCGTCCTTAGATACATATTTCTCCAACAGTCTGATGAGCGCGTCTTTGGCGCGAATATCCTGAAATCCTGTAGCCTCGTCAACTAGCGAATTGATCGCAACGTTGGTTAGACCTTTAAGCAGTACAACACACGCCTCAGCGACGTGCATCTGCGCGGGTACAAGCTTCCCCGCCATTTTCGCTTCTTGGTATACCCAACAAACGGCGGGCAAAAGCTCGGCCTTGAATCCAAGGGCGTATTTTCCCCTCGCGCCACCTAGTTGGTCGGTATCAAAAAGGATCGAAGTTGACGAGGAGAGCAACTCATTGGAAATAAAAGGTTCTAGGTTCTTTGCCCGAAGAAAAGCGGGCAAGTTGGCGAGGTGATCCTGTCCAGGGCTTGGTGGGGTGCCTGCGCGGCCAATCGCTTTCAAAAAGCCGGTCTGGGTGAGAACCCGAGTGTTGTCTGCGTCGTCGAGGACTGCGCATGGGATACCCCCGAGTTGCAGTACACCCAGAGCTACGGCCTTCGGCACTTTCCCGCTTTCGGGAAGCGCCGGCTGAAACCACCTTGCTCTTGCGCCCTGCTTTGCAATTTCGGTCCGCTGCTCTGGGGTCAGCGCGGCGGCCCTACTCTTGCCGCCCTTACTTTGAAAATTCTCCGACATTGCGAATCGCTCCGTGCTTGCTCCGCAAGACGGTGCCATGCTTGCTGGCTATCAGCAAGCAAAAAAAGAGAACAAAAGCGAACGTGCTTGCTACTTTCCCCAGCGCTTTGCCGCTGCCTTCTTGGCGATCTCCGCGCGGCGCTCGGGCGTCATGTTCGCCGCCCGTGCCGCGCCGCCTTTCTTCCCGAGCGCTTTGGCAGCCGGATCTTTCCCGTCGTCGGCGGGTAGTGGGTCAGTTTCCTCGCCGGTGGCGATCCGCATGACCTTTACGACGTTGCCGATTACGTCGGCCGGGCGACGCTCGCCTTTAGGTCCGGTTGGCACGTTATTCAAGCTCCTGGAGTTGGGCCAACTTTTTCCGAAGGGACGCCTTCATACGTTTCGCGACCGCGTCTAAATCATCTTTTAGATGCTGAACAATTTCATCGACCTCAACGGCAGAAACGCAAGAGGCGTGAAGGGGGTTCTTCGTGCAAACGACACGCGCCCCGTATCCTCCGATATCAAAATCAAAAGAGCCAATCGTGTTAGGCATTTTCCGCTCCTGCTTTCCGCTAAGCATAGCCGGAAAGTGGGATCGGCGCGAGCGCGGTCAAGCCCCTCAAATTTCAAACTGAGACACTACCCCCTAGGCAGCAATTCTAAATCACCCTCCCTTCGCGTTTTAGGCCTCGATCTGTTTCTCGATTTCGCGGGGGGGCGGCTTGGAGTGGATGAGTGTGGTCATGAGGGTGGGCCACCTCTCTCCACCCGGATATGACGACGGTCAGTTTCCACGGCCTTGAGTATAACCCCGCTTTGCCCCCGCCTGGGTTGTGTTAAGGGACGGTCAGGGAAAAGGGGCGCCGCCGCGCGCCCGAAGCAGGAGGGGCGACCATGGGTGAACCGGGCAATACACTCGACGAGGCGACCGAATCGGAAAACAAGTCGGTCGCGCTGATGATCGCCGTGCTGGCGTTGTTTCTGGCGCTATCGGAAGCCGGCGCGAAGAAGGCCGAGCATCATTCGACTGAGAAGAACATCGAGGCGTCCGACCTCTACAATTTCTATCAGGCGCGCAAAGTGCGGATGAGCCTGTTCGAGACCGCGGAAAAGGCGTTCGAGGCGATCGCGCCAACGATCACGGAAGAAAAAGCCAAGGGGGGGGTTGAGAAGCAGATCGCCGCCTGGAAGGCGGCGGCGGCGAAATTCGAGAACAATCCGGAGAAGCCGCAGGACAATCTCGAAAAGATTCAGGAGCGCGCGACGGAAGCCGGCGAAGCGCGCGAATTGTGGAACAAGAAGCTCGAACATTTCGAATTCGCGAGCGGCGCGTTGCAGATCTCGATCGTGCTGGCCTCGGCCGCCATCATCACCGGCGTTTCGGCCCTGGCCTGGGGCGCGGGGATTCTTGGCATCATCGGCGCCGTGCTCATGGCTTTCGGCTATTTAGCGCCGAACGTGCTGTCGTTTCTGGGCTAATCGGCGCTTTGCGGACGCCCTCGCGCCGGGCGAAGGGCGAGGGATGCTCCGCCAGCCGGGGCGACGCCGGTGAGAGAGTGGGCGTCGATGCGACGGCGCCCCCGCCGCTAAGCGCTCTGACGATACGCCGCGCCGCGCTCGGCGTCAGTTGATCGCTGAGCCGGGACAGGGTGTGAATGCGCGCGAAGGCGTTGCCGTCGCGCAGGTCGCGCGCGGTCATAATTCGCACGCTCAGATCGCGCGGCGCGCCGAGGGCCGCCATCGCGACGGCGAGCGGTTCGCCCTGGGGATCGGCGGCGATGCGCTGCGCCAGTTCCGTCCCGACGCCGAGCGCGGCGGCGAGCGCCTGCGCGAATTCCTCTGATTCGCCCGCGATGGCGCAATATTCCAGTCGGCCGGCGATCTCGCTCGCCAGCATCGGCGTTGCGCCTGTCTTGCGGCCGAGATCGGCGCGCTGCGCGGCGAGCAGGATTGCCCAGCGCTGTTCGCGCGAGGCCTCCAGAAACAGCGGCGCGGCTTCGAGCCTGACGGGTTCGCGCGACAGGATCGCCTCCACCAGCCGCCGGTCGCCGCTCTGCGCCGCAATGGCGCGGGCGCGGGCGACCAGCGTGGCGATATGATCGGGCCGCAGCCGCGCGGCGCGGTCGCGCGCCATGGCGACCCAGCGATCGAGCGAGCCCTCGCGCAGCAGCGCGTCGATGTCCTCGCGCGTCGCGCGCGCGTAATCTTCCACCAGGCGGGTTTTGCCCGCCGGCGCGGGCGCGCGGGGCGCCAGCGCATGGGCGAGTTCGGCGAGATAGACGTCGCGCTCGGCGGGCGCGGACAAGGCAAGGCAGGCTTGCAGATCGGCGAGCCAATCCCGCGGCACGGCCTCGGCTTGCGTCACGCTTTCCGCCAGCATGTCGAGATAGACGCGCATGAAAACGGCGCGGTCGGCGCAAGCGACGCTGTGGGCGTAGGAATGAACCAGGGGGAGAGCCGCGACTCCGTACACGATGTGGCTCCGCAGGCGCACCAAAACCTTTTCAAGCTGTAAACCCGCCGTGTTGACTGAGTGTTAACACTTGGCCGCCGAAATGGTCGTCGCAGGCGCCAAATTGAGACAGGCGCCGCGCGATGGGGTATCCAATGGGAGACGTGGTATTTTTACAACCGCTGAGAAAACAGGTTGAGGCGGCGAGCGTCGCGCAAGACGCGGCGAGCGCGCAAATCCTTTTCTTCACCGGAGTGCGCTACCAGCGCATGATCGAGCCGACGCCGCCGAAGGCGAGCGGCGGAAGGCCTTCCTCGGAAGGCGGCAAGCGCAAACGCAAGCGCGGCTGAGTTCCTTTTTCAACTTGCCTTTTTTCAGCGCCGCCTATATCAGCAGCGGCGGGACACCTCTCCCCAACGAGAGGCGCCCATCTGAGAGGATGGCATCTGATGGTTGATACGCCCACCGTGCGGCCTATTGGCGCGCACTTTTCGTCCGGCCCCTGCGCGAAGCGCCCTGGCTGGTCTCTCGAACACCTCCGCGACGCGCCTTTGGGCCGTTCGCATCGCGCTAAGGCCGGCAAGGCCAAGCTCAAGCTCGCCATCGATCTGACGCGCGAAATGCTTCGCATCCCCTCCGATTACCGAATCGGAATCACGCCGGGCTCCGACACCGGCGCGGTCGAGATGGCGCTGTGGTCGATGCTGGGCGCGCGCGGCGTCGATGTGCTCGCCTGGGAGAGCTTTGGCGAGGGCTGGGTCTCCGACATCGTCAAGGAGCTGAAGCTGCCGGGCGTGCGCACGCTGAAGGCGGCCTATGGCGAATTGCCCGATCTGACAAAGGTCGATTTCAACAATGACGTCGTGCTCACCTGGAACGGCACCACATCGGGCGTTCGCGTTCCCGATGCGGACTGGATTCCCGTGAACCGCGCGGGTCTGACGATCTGCGACGCGACCTCGGCCGCCTTCGCGCAGGCGCTCGATTGGAGCAAGCTCGATGTGACGACCTTCTCCTGGCAGAAGGCGCTCGGCGGCGAGGCGGCGCATGGCATGATCGTGCTGAGCCCGCGCGCGGTGCAGCGGTTGGAAAGCTACAAACCCGCCTGGCCGATGCCGAAACTGTTCCGCATGACCAAAGGGGCCAAGTTGATCGAAGGCTTCTTCGAGGGCGAGACGATCAACACGCCCTCGATGCTGTGCGTGGAGGATTATCTCGACGCGCTCAACTGGGGACGCGAGATCGGCGGGCTCGACGCGCTGATCGGACGCGCCGACGCCAACACGAAGGCGCTGTCGGACTGGGCCGCGAAGACGAGCTGGATCGACTTTCTCGCCACCCGGCCCGAGACGCGCTCCAACACCAGCGTTTGTTTGAAGGTGGTTGACGCCGCGATCGTCGCGATGCCTGCCGAGGCGCAGGCGGCTTTCGCCAAGGCGCTGGCGGGGCTGCTGGAAAAGGAAAAGGTCGCGTTCGACATCGGCGCCTATCGCGACGCGCCGCCGGGTCTGCGGATCTGGTGCGGCGCGACGGTCGAGACCTCCGATGTCGCCGCGCTGACGCATTGGCTCGACTGGGCGTTCGCGGTCGAGAAGG
>JAYUFK010000370.1:0-21979 GCA_043739325.1 Methylocapsa sp.
CCCCTCGGGGCGCGGATGCGCCGCAAAAGTAAGAAAGAAACACGTATTGTGTCACCCATCATCCCGGTCAGAAGTGTTACCTATCAGTCCGCTGGACACGTTATTCTGAAGGTGACCTGCCAATGACTACTTTCCGCACTCTCGATGACGCCTCCGTCTCCGGCAAGCGCGTACTGCTTCGCGTCGATCTCAACGTGCCGATGGAGCACGGCAAGGTCACTGACGCGACGCGCATCGACCGCGTCCTGCCGACTATCCGAGAGATCATGAACAAAGGGGGCAAGGTTATCCTGCTGGCGCACTTCGGCCGCCCGAAAGGCGGACCGGACGAAGCCAATTCGCTGAAGCCCGTCGCCGCGGCGCTGGCCGAGCGCCTGCACCATCCCGTCGCCTTCGCGCATGATTGCCTCGGCCCCGTCGCGGTCAGCGCTGTCGCGGCGCTCAAAGCGGGCGACGTGCTGCTGCTGGAAAACACCCGCTTCCACAAGGGCGAGGAGAAGAACGATCCCGTCATGTCGGCCGAACTCGCCAAGCTCGGCGATCTCTACGTCAACGACGCGTTCTCCGCCGCGCATCGCGCCCACGCCTCCACCGAAGGCGTCGCGCATCTTCTCCCGGCCTTTGCCGGCCGCTCGATGCAGGCGGAGCTTGAAGCGCTCGGCAAGGCGCTGGATTCGCCAAAGCGTCCTGTCGTCGCCATCGTCGGCGGCGCCAAGGTTTCATCAAAGCTCGATCTCCTCGGCAATCTCGTCGCCAAGGTCGATGCGCTGGTGATCGGCGGCGGCATGGCCAACACGTTCCTCAACGCGCAGGGCCTCCGTGTGGGCAAGTCGCTGTGCGAGAAAGATCTCGCCGAAACAGCCCGCTCGATCCTTGAAAAGGCGGATACCGCGCGCTGCGCGATCATTCTGCCGGTTGACGCGATCGTCGCCTATCATTTCGCCGCTGGCGCGCCGTCGCAGACCTATGGCGTCGACGCGATTCCGGCTGACGGCATGATGCTCGACATCGGCGCGCTTTCGGTCGAGCGCATCAAAGCCTCGATCAACGAAGCGACGACCGTCGTCTGGAACGGCCCGCTTGGCGCGTTCGAGCTTGCTGGTTTCGAGCATGGCACGATGGCGCTGGCGCATTACGTCGCCGAGCGCACGAAGGCGGGCAAGCTGGTTTCGGTTGCGGGCGGCGGCGATACTGTTGCGGCGTTGAACGCCGCCGGGGTCGCCGACGATTTCACTTATGTCTCGACAGCCGGCGGCGCCTTCCTGGAATGGATGGAAGGCAAGGCCTTGCCGGGCGTCGAAGCGCTTCGCTCAAAATAAAATCATCAAAGGGAAGAAAATGGCCCGCATTACGCTCAGGCAATTGCTCGATCACGCCGCCGAAAACAACTATGGCGTGCCGGCGTTCAACATCAACAACATGGAGCAGGCGCTCGCCATTGGCGAGGCGGCCAGCGCGCTCGATGCCCCCGTCATCATCCAGGCTTCGCGCGGCGCCCGCGCCTACGCCAACGATGTGATGCTGCGCCATATGATGGACGCGCTGACCGAAATCTATCCGCAGATCCCGATCTGCGTGCATCTCGATCACGGCAACGGCGCGGCGACCTGCGTCAGCGCGATCCAGGCGAATTTCACTTCCGTCATGATGGACGGCTCCTTGAAGGCCGACGGCAAGACGCCGGCGGATTGGGACTACAATGTCGGCGTCACCAAAACCGTCACCGATTTCGCGCATCTGGGCGGCGTTTCGGTTGAAGGCGAACTCGGCGTTCTCGGCTCGCTGGAGACTGGCGAGGGCGACAAGGAAGACGGCCACGGCGCCGAAGGCAAGTTGAGCCATGATCAACTGCTGACCAACCCCGACGAAGCGGTGAAGTTCGTGCGCGAGACCAAGGTCGATGCGCTCGCCATCGCCATGGGCACTTCACACGGCGCCTACAAATTCTCGCGCAAGCCCGACGGCGCGATCCTGGCGATGAACGTCATCGAGGAAATCCACCACAAGCTTCCCTCGATGCATCTGGTCATGCACGGGTCGTCTTCCGTGCCGCAGGATTTGCAGGACATCATCAACAAGTTCGGCGGCAAGATGCCGCAAACCTGGGGCGTGCCGGTCGAGGAAATCCAGCGCGGCATCAAGCACGGCGTGCGCAAGATCAACATCGACACCGACAACCGCATGGCGCTGACCGGGCAGATCCGCCGTGTGCTCACCGAGCACAAGGACGAATTCGATCCGCGCAAATATCTCAAGCCGGCGATGGAAGCGATGGTCAAACTCTGCAAGCTGCGCCTGCAGGAGTTTGGGACCGCCGGCAATGCGTCGAAGATCAAGCGTGTGCTGACGCCGGCCGAAATGGCCAAGCGCTACGCCAGCGGCGAGCTCGATCCGAAGTTCGCGTGAGAGAAGGGCGCCGACGCGTTCCGCTTTCGGCGCCCGCGTTTGCCGCGCCGCGATGACGCGTTATCATAATCGCTTCATGTGCGATGGTATATTCAGGCGCTAGGGGCGCGCCGAGCGAGTGCGCGGGCGATCGCGAAGGGGGCGAAAATGGGCAGATTGGCTGACCTCAAAACCGAGCTTCACGAGACCGAGGAGCGTTTGCTCGGCGAGTTGCGCGAATTGCGCCGCAACCTGCGCCCGCCTGACGCGATGACAATTCCCGAGATCACGCTCACGACCGGGCAGCGCATTGCCGACAAAGTCGCCGCGACGATGGGGTCGTGGCCGTTCATCATCATTCAGTCGATCGTCCTGCTGATATGGATCATCCTCAACGTCACCGCTTACGTCAAGCAATGGGATCCCTATCCGTTCATCCTGCTCAATCTGGCGTTGTCGTTTCAGGCCGCCTATGCCGCGCCGTTCATCATGATGGCGCAAAATCGCCAGCAGGACATCGATCGGCAGGCCGCCGAGACCGATCACCGCATCAACATCAAGGCGGAGCTGGAGATCGAACTGCTGCATCAGAAATTCGACCAGATGCGCCAGATCGAAGTGCTCTATCTCACCAAGACAGTCAGCGAACTTTCGGTGCTGCTAGGTTCGACAAAAGGCCAGCCGCTCATCGACGAGACCGGCTGAAAGCACGCGCTCAATGCTTACCGTGCTGCTTCCGGCGCGAGATAGTCGTAGACGACTTCGCCAAGTCCGAGCGTCAGGTCGGCGATGAAATGCACGCCGCCCATCACTTCGATCACCGGCAGCTTAGCGACATCAGCCATGGCGTGCTGGAACAGTTCGAGCGCCGCGGGTCCGCTCCACGCGCCCTTCAATTGCACGTCTTCGATATGATAGCGCACGAGTTCGCAAATGCGCGGCGTCGCGTCGACATGCGGGATGATCTTGATGACGTAGTTGGCCTCGCTCATCGAGCGCAGGATCGGTTCGGGCGGCAGGATCTTGTGCTTGTAGCCCATCGTGCCGACGGCGCAGAGCGCGCTGCCGTAGTGCAGCTTGCCGACAAGCGTATCGCTCTCGTTGCAGACTTTTGGGCTGGCGAGCTTCTTGGGAAATCCCCAAAGCTCGCGCCCGCCAGCGATCGGCGCCTCGTCGTCGAGGTACATCGAATGAACGAACCCGCCTTTCTCGCCGTTGAGCGTCACCGGGATAACCTGGCCGCACTCGGTGTAATCGCCAAAGCCAGTGGAATCCGGCATGCGGATGAACTCCCATTTGACGATCGGATCGGCGATCTCCAGCGGTTCGGGCACGACCGCGCGCAACGCGTCCATGTCGGTGCGATAGGTGATGATGAAATATTCGCGGTTATAGAAACGATAGGGGCCGGGCGGATAGGACGGGTTGGTCAACGGCATGGCGTAGGCGCGGGCGCGCACGTCGGCGATCTTCATGAAATGTCCCTTCGAAATCCCGGCTTTGGCGTCCGGTCAAATATCGCGGCGTGACAAAACGATCACGCTTGCCTCGGCTTCTGCGACCGCGGCCGCCGAAATGGCGGATTATCGCCGGGTCGACACGAGCAAGGTTTGTGCAATCTGCCCCCACTCGGCCTCCAGCGATTGCTCGGAGATAGCCCGGCCCGCTCGGCGATACCAGTAGGCGGCGTTGCCGGCGTCGCCCTTCTTGCGGTGGAGATAGGCGTGAACCCAGTCGCGCTCGCCGCCCTCGTCGCCTTGCGCCAGTTCGTGAGCGCGATCGAAGTCGCCGCGCCCGTCACGCCATAACGCTTGCAGCGCGGCGCCGAGGCCCGGCGGTGGGGCGGGGGCGGTCAGGGAGCGGCGGAATTCGTCGAGGGTCATTGTCGCACGCCATCGCAAAAGGTTTCAGCCGCGGTTCTAGTCCCCCAATCGCCTCCATACAACGTCGCGAGGCGCCCCAATTCCCCGTTTGCTAACCGACCCTTAACCTTAACAACCCCTAATGGGCGCAGGGGATGCCGGAGCGGGTTTCGGCGGCCTGGTTTCGTTGACGCCCATAGTATCCCATGATATCCCAAATCATCCCGTTAAGAGCAGCCGCAATTGCGCGGATCGGACGGCGCCTGGCGGCGTTGCCAGCCGCATTTCGCGCGCGCGACGGGTTTGGGGGCCGTTTTGGACCGCTTCGTCGCCCATTACACCAATCGTTTCGACGCCAAGGGCCGCATTTCGATTCCCGCGCCGTTTCGCAACGTGCTGGCCAAGGACGGGTTCGACGGCCTCTATATCCATCCCTCGCTCGACGCGCCGGCGCTGGACTGCGGCGGCAATGCGCTGCTGCGGCGGATCGACGCGCTGCTCGACACGATGCCGCCCTATTCGGCGTCGCACGATCTGTTCGCCACCGCCTTGCTCGGGACCAGCGAAATCCTGCGGCTCGATTCGGAGGGGCGGATTTCGCTCAGCGCCACAAGCCGGGCGCATCTGGGACTGGAAGGCGAAGCGGTGTTTGTCGGTCAGGGCTACAAGTTTCAGATCTGGCAGCCGGCCCGGTTTGCGGAGCGGCTGGAAGCAGCGCGAGTTCGGCTGCGCGAAATGCGCTCGGCGGATGCGCCAGCCGCTGGAGCGCGCGAATGACAGCCGATCGCGGCCAAGCGCGCCACATTCCGGTTCTGCTGAACGAAGTGATCGAAGCGCTCGATGTCAAAGAGGGCGGCGTGTATTTCGACGGCACTTTCGGAGCCGGCGGCTACAGCCGCGCCATACTCGCGCGGGGCGGGCTGGTCATCGGCGTCGACCGCGATCCCCAGGCGATCGCGCGCGGCCAGACGATGGTCGAGAATTCGCAAGGCCGCTTGACGCTCGTCGAAGAGCGCTTCGGCGAAATCCGCGCGATTGCCGAAAAATTTGCCGCGCACCGGCTCGCGGGCGCTGTCTTCGACATCGGCGTCTCCTCGATGCAGATCGACGAAGCGGCGCGCGGCTTTTCATTCCGCCACGATGCGCCGCTCGATATGCGTATGAGCGCTTCGGGCCGCTCCGCCGCCGACATTCTGCTGGAAGAAGACGAAGAGACGATCGCCAATATCCTGTTTTACTTCGGCGAAGAGCGCGCCTCGCGCCGCATCACCCGCGCCATCGTCGCCGACCGCGCGACATCGCCCTATGTCTCGACGCTGCAGCTTGCGGAAATGATCGAGCGCGTCGCCCCCGCCAAGCCGGGCGAACTCACGCATGCGGCGACGCGTTCGTTTCAGGCGTTGCGCATCGCCGTCAACGACGAGCTTGGCGAATTGCTGCGCGGCCTCATCGGCGCCGAAGCCGCGCTCGCGCCGGGCGGCCGTCTCGTGATTGTAACCTTTCACTCGCTGGAGGATCGCATCGTCAAGCAATTCCTGGCGCGCCGCTCGGGGCGCGGGCAGGCGACTTCGCGGCTGCTGCCGGGCGAACCGGCGCCGCCAACGCCGACCTTCATCGCGCCGCCGGGACAGCCTGTTGTCGCCGGGGAAGTCGAGCGCCGCGACAACTCGCGCTCGCGCTCGGCCAAGCTGCGCTTCGCCATACGCACCGAGGCGCCGCCGCGCGGCGCGGACGACGATCTTGCCATGCTGACACAATTGCCGCGCACGCGGCCACGGAGAGGATGATGTGGCGTCTCCTGCATTTCATCGCCATCGGCGCGCTGATCGCTTCGGCGGGCTATGTGTATTCCGTCAAGTATCAGACGATCTATGCCTCGGAGCAGCTCCTTAAGACGCGCCATCTCGTCAACAAGGAGCGCGACGCGATCAACATGCTGCGCGCTGAATACGCGCGCCTGACGCGCCCCGATCGCTTGCAGGCGCTGGCCGACAAGCAGCTCGACATGCAGCCGCTGGCGCTCACCCAGATCGTCAAGGCCGACGCTTTGCCGGAAGCCCAGCCGAAGGTCGATTCAATCGGCCGCAAGCTGGAATCCCTCGGCCTGCTCGGCCAGGACTCGACACCCAATCCGGGCCTCACCGGCGCGACGCCTTCAACGAGGTAGCATGAACCCGTCCGACGCCAACTCCGTCCTCGAAGGCGCCGCTCCGGCAAAGAAGAGCGCGTTTGAGCGCGCAAAAGTCTTCGCTCTCGATTTGTTGTCGACGCGGCTCGACAAGAGTCGCGGGCGCATACGATTGCTGATGCTTGGCCTGTTCGCCGCGTATTTCGGCCTCGGCGCCAAGCTGGTATTCCTCGGCCTGTCGCATGACCAGCCGCAGACCCTCAAGGTCGCGGCCGATCAGGCGGCGTCAGGCGCGCGCCCCGACCTGCTCGACCGCAACGGTGAAATTCTGGCGACCGACGTCAAGACGATGTCGATCTTCGCCGAACCGCGCCGCATCATCGACAAGGACGAGGCGGTCGAACTCATCACCGCCGTGTTGCCGGATGTCGACGCGAGAGAACTGCGCGATCGTCTCGGCTCCAAGAAGGGCTTCGTCTGGGTGAAGCGTCAGGTGACTCCGAAAGAACAGGCGGAGATTTTCCATCTTGGTCTGCCCGGCGTCGGCTTCTTTCCCGAAAACAAGCGCGTCTATCCCAATGGGCCAGTGGGCGCGCATGTCATCGGCTTTGTCGATAAGGACAATATCGGCATCGCCGGCATGGAGAAATATCTCGACCAGCAAAGCCTCACCGACCCGCATGTCGCCGGCTTCTCCGTCGATCCGCTCAGCTTGAAGCCGGTCAAGCTGTCGCTCGATCTACGCGTCACGCATGCGCTGCGCGATGAACTGGCGGCCGGCCTTGTCCGTTATCGCGCGAAAGCCGGGGCGGGCGCGATCATCGACGTCAACACTGGCGAAATCATCGCGCTGGAATCGCTGCCAGACTACGACCCCAACGACCCCGGAGACATGAAAGATCCGACCAAGATCAACCGCGTCAATGTCGGCGTCTACGAAATGGGTTCGACCTTCAAGGCGATCTCTATCGCCATGGCGCTGGAGTCCGGCAAGTTCACGCTCGGCTCGCATGTCGACGCGCGCGAAAGCCTGCGCTACGGCCGCTTCACCATTCACGATTTTCACGCCACGCACAAAGTGCTGAGCTTGCCCGAAGTCTTCACGCATTCCTCCAACATCGGCACCGCGCGCATGGCGATGGCGGTTGGCGTCGACGCGCACCAGGTGTTTTTGCGCAAGATGGGCCAACTCGATCGCCTGCGCACCGAACTGCCCGAAAGCGCCGAGCCGCTCGCGCCAAAGCATTGGAGCGAACTGAACACCATCACCATCGCCTTCGGGCAGGGTCTCAATGTCGCGCCGATCCAGGCGCTCATGGCGGTGGCGGCGCTGGTCAACGGCGGCAATATGATGACGCCGACATTCCTGACGCGCACACAAGAGGCGGCGGCAGCGGTGAGCCATCGCGTCGTCAGCGCGCAGACGTCTGAATCGATGCGCTATCTCATGCGCTCAAACGCGACGCATGGCTCCGCCGGCTTTGCCAACATTCCCGGCTATTACGTCGGCGGCAAGACCGGCACCGCCGACAAGATTTTCCACGGCCACTATTCCAAGGACAAGGTGTTCGCGACGTTCATGGCGATCACGCCGGCCGACAAGCCGAAGTATCTTTACATGGTGCTTTATGACGAGCCTCAGGGCCTTGCCGAGGACGGCGGCTATCACACGGCGGCGCACAACGCGGGTCGCGTCACCGGCGCTCTCATCGCGCGCGTCGAGCCCTTGCTCAACGACGCCCCCAAGAGCGAATTCCCGACCCAGCCGTTCCCGTTGATCGCGCGTCTTGGCTATGGCGGCGACGCGGACAGGACAGGCAAGGAGTGATGCGGCTTGGCGATCTCATTGAGCTGAGCGCCGCCGACGCGGCTCTGGCGTCGCGCGACATCAGCGGGCTTTGCGTCGACAGCCGCAAGGTTAAGCCAGGCGAGGCGTTTTTCGCGCTCACCGGCGCCAAGCAGGACGGTCTCGCCCATGCCGCGCAGGCTGTCAGACAGGGCGCGGCGATCATCGTCGCCGAGCGGGCGCCGCGCGAGGCGCTTGGCACCGCTCATATCGTCGTTACGGACGCGCGCGCCGCGCTGGCAAAAGCCGCCGCGCGCCTTTATCCGCGCCAACCCGCGACGATCGTCGCGGTGACCGGCACCAGCGGCAAGACCTCGGTCGCGGCGTTCGTTCGCCAGATCTGGACCAAGCTGCATTTCGAAGCGGCCTCGCTTGGCACGATCGGCATCGTCTCGAACAAGCTGAACGTTTACGGCTCGTTGACGACGCCAGACCCGGTCGCCTTGCATAAGGCGCTCGACGAACTTGCTCACGCCGGCGTTACGCACCTGGCGATGGAGGCTTCCTCGCATGGCCTCGATCAGAAGCGCCTCGACGGCGTGCGTCTGGCGGCAGGCGCCTTCACCAATCTGTCGCGCGACCATCTCGATTATCACGCCACGCTCGAAGAATATTTCGCCGCCAAGATGCGCCTGTTCACGACGCTGCTGCCGGCCAACGCGGCCGTTGTGTTCGATGCCGATTCCGATGTCGCGGTAAAGCTGGTTGCGGCGCTGACGGCGCGTGCGCCGACCTTGCGCGGCGTCGGCGCTAAAGGGCGTTTCATCACGCTGGAAAGCATGACGCGCGAGGGATTCTCGACGCGCCTCAAGCTCGCGTACGGCGGAAGTCGATACGACGCGCTGCTGCCGCTAACCGGTGACTTTCAGGTCTCCAACGCGCTTGTCGCCGCTGGCCTTTGCATTTCCACTGGCAGCGACGCCGCGAAGGTTTTTGCCGCCCTGTCGACGCTCGAGGGCGCGCCCGGCCGTCTCGATAAAGTTGGCGAGCGTCATGGCGCGCCGGTGTTTGTCGACTATGCCCACAAGCCCGACGCGCTGGAGAAGGCGCTCAACACGCTGCGCCCGTTCGTCAAGCGCCGCCTGATCGTCGTGTTCGGCTGCGGCGGCGACCGCGATCCGGGCAAGCGCGCGATGATGGGCGAGATCGCGGCGCGATGCGCCGATGTGATCATCGTCACCGACGACAATCCGCGTTCCGAGAACCCCGCCGCCATCCGCGCCGCGATCCTGGTTATGGCGCCGGGCGCAATGGAAATAGGCGACCGGAGCAGGGCGATCGCCGTCGCCGTGAAAATGCTGGAAGACGGGGACGCCTTGTTGATCGCGGGAAAAGGCCACGAAACCGGCCAGATCGTCAGCGAAGTGACGTTGCCATTTTCCGATCACGAGGCTGCGCGTGCGGCGCTGGAGGACGCGCTGTGAATGCGATGTTGTGGAGCGAACAGGAATTGATGCAAGCGTTTGGCGCCGCGCCCAGCGCTCCTCTGCGCGCGCCGGTCAAGGGCGTCTCGATCGACACGCGAACCTTGCAGCCGGGCGATCTCTTCTTCGCGATCAAGGGCGATTCCAGCGATGGCCATGATTACGTCGAGCGCGCCTTCGCTGCTGGCGCCGCAGCCTGCGTCGTCGGGATCCAACGCGGCAAGGCGCTGTCGGCGCACGGCCCTTTGTTCGCTGTCGACAAACCGCTACGCGCGATGGAGCAGCTTGGAATCGCGGCGCGCGCGCGCACCAAGGCGAAAATCGTCGCGGTGACTGGTTCGGTCGGCAAGACCAGCGCCAAGGAAATGCTGCGCCTTGTGCTTTCCAAGGTCGGTGCGACGCACGCTTCGGCGGCTTCCTACAACAATCATTGGGGCGTGCCGCTGACATTGGCGCGCATGCCCGCCGATACGGCGTTTGGTGTCTTCGAGATTGGCATGAACCACGCCAATGAAATCGCGCCGCTGGTCGCAATGGTGCGTCCGCATGTCGCGCTGATCACCACGATCGCGCCCGTCCACATCGAACATCTAGGCTCGATCGAGGCGATCGCCGAAGCCAAGGCGGAGATCTTCAGCAGTCTGGAGCCCAAGGGCGTCGCTGTGCTCAACCGCGATGCGCCGCAGTTTGAATTGCTGGAAACACGCGCGCGGGCGCAGGGCGCCAAGGTGTTGAGCTTTGGCTCGGACGACGAAGCCGATGTCAAACTGTTGCGCTGCGACCCCAGCGGCGAGGGCTCGCGCATTCGCGCCTGCATCGGCGTTGGCGAACTGTCGTTCGGGCTTGGCGCCCCCGGCGTGCATATGGCGCAGAACGGGCTTGGCGTATTGCTTGCGGCCAAGGCGCTTGGCGCCGACCTGCTCGTCTGCGCCGCGGCGCTGGCCGAATTCGCGCCGCCTAAGGGACGCGGCGAGCGCTTTACGCTGATGACCGTCGGCGGCCCTCTGACGCTGATCGACGAAAGCTACAACGCCAATCCGGCGTCGATGCGCGCCGCGCTTTCGCTGCTGGGCGCGACAGCGCCGGGCAAGGGCGGGCGACGCATCGCGGTGCTTGGCGATATGCTCGAACTTGGCGCTGAGGGCGCGGCGATGCATGCCGATCTTGCGAACGCGCTGGGCGCCGCAAAAGTCGATCGGTTGTTTTGCGCTGGGTTATTGATGCGCGCGCTGTTCGACGCCGCTACCGCGACAATGCGCGGCGCATGGGCGCCAACCGCCGCCGAGCTGGAGCCTGCCATCCTCAGGGCATTGCATGGCGGCGATGTCGTCATGATCAAAGGTTCCAACGGCAGCCGCATGGGGCAGCTCGCCGCCACTCTCCGCCAACATTTCGCTCGCGCTGGCGCCAGCGCTTGAGGGGTTTTTATGCTCTCCTGGCTTGCCGAGTTTTCGTATCTGTTCTCCCCGCTGAATCTTTTCCGCTATCTGACGTTCCGCACGATCGGCGCTGCCGGGACGGGGCTCTTCGTCGTGTTTTTCTTTGGGCCGACAATCATCTCGGCGCTTCGGCTCAAGCAGGGCAAGGGACAGCCGATCCGCGTCGACGGGCCGCCCTCGCACTTGCTGACGAAGAAGGGCACGCCGACGATGGGCGGCCTGATGATCCTCGCCGGCCTGTTCGTGTCCGCGCTGCTATGGGCCAACCTCGCCAGCCCGTATGTCTGGATCGTACTGTTCGTCACCGCGGGTTTCGCCGGCATCGGCTTCTACGACGATTATCTGAAAGTCACCAAGCAGTCGCATCTTGGCTTTTCCGGCCGACTGCGGCTTGGCTGCGAATTCATCATCGCGCTGATCGCCTGCTATGCGATGATGAAAGTCGGCAACATCGGCGCGACCTCGCTCGCGGTGCCTTTCGTCAACGGTTACGTCGTCGATATGAGCTGGGGCTTCCTGCTGTTTGGCCCGTTCGTCATTGTCGCCTTCGGCAACGCGGTCAATCTCACCGACGGTCTCGACGGCCTCGCAATTGTCCCCGTCATGATCGCCGCCGCGACGCTCGGCCTCATCGCCTATCTCGTGGGCAATCTCCTGTTCGCGCACTACCTCGGCATCAACCATGTGCCGCGCGTTGGCGAGTTGGTGGTCGTCTGCGGCGCGCTGATCGGCGCGGGCGTCGGCTTTCTCTGGTTCAACGCGCCGCCCGCGCAAATCTTCATGGGCGACACCGGTTCGCTGGCGCTCGGCGGCTTGCTCGGCACGTTGGCGGTGACGATCAAGCATGAGTTCGTTCTCGCCATTGTCGGCGGCCTGTTCGTGATGGAGGCGCTGTCGGTTATCGTTCAGGTGGCGTCGTTCAAGCTGACGGGAAAGCGCGTCTTCCGCATGGCGCCGATCCATCATCATTTCGAGCAGCTCGGCTGGTCGGAGCCGCAGATCGTCATGCGCTTCTGGATCGTCGCTTTCGTGCTCGCGATGGTCGGCCTCGCCACGCTGAAGCTGAGGTGAGTATGAACCCGGTCAGGGCTTTCAGCGGCCGCAAGATTGCGCTGTTTGGTCTGGGCGGCTCGGGCCTTGCAACCGCGCGCGCGCTCGTCGCGGGCGGCGCGGAAGTCGCTGCCTGGGACGATAATGCCGGGGCGCGCGAACAGGCGTTCGCGTCGGGTCTGGCGATCGTCAATCTCAACGATGCCGACTGGAGCGGATTTGCCGCGCTGGTGCTGGCGCCCGGCGTGCCGCTGACGCATCCCAAACCGCACTGGACTGTCGACAAAGCGCATGCGGCGGGCGTCGAGATCATCGGCGATGTCGAATTGTTCTGCCGCGAGCGCAACGCCCACGCTCCGGGCGCGCCGTTTATCGCCATTACCGGCACCAATGGCAAATCGACGACGACGGCGCTGACCGCCCATATCCTGCGCAGCGCTGGACGCGATGTGGCGATGGGCGGCAATATCGGCGTGCCGGTGCTTGAATTGCCGGCTCCGACGCCAAACCGCATTCACGTCATCGAATGCTCGTCCTACCAGATCGATCTCGCGCCTTCGCTCAACCCCAGCGTCGGCGCGCTTCTCAACATCACGCCCGACCATCTCGATCGGCACGGCACGGTAGAGAACTATGCCACGATCAAGGCGCGCCTTGTCGCGCGCGCGGATACAGCGCTGATCGGCGTCGATGATGAGCCGTGCCGCGCCATCGCGGCGCGATTGAAGCAACGCGGACGCGGGCGCGTCATGACGATCACGGCGGCCGCTACGCCGGGCGCCGATATTGCTTACGAGAATGGCTGCCTTGTTCAGCACGATAGCGGCGGCTCGCAAATTCTGTTCGACTTGAGTCTGGCGCCAAATCTGCGCGGCGCGCACAATGCGCAGAATGCGGCTTTCGCCTACGCCGCCGCGTTGGCGATAGGCTTGTCGTGTGAGGAGATCGCCGCAGGCCTTACCTCCTTCCCCGGCCTTGCGCATCGCATGGAGTCGATCGGGCGGATTGGGCGCGTCTTGTTCGTCAACGATTCAAAGGCCACCAACGCCGATGCGGCGGAAAAGGCGTTGCTGTCATTCCGCGACATCTTCTGGATCATCGGCGGCAAGGCCAAGGACGGCGGCATCGAGCCGCTGCGCGCCCTGTTTCCGCGCGTCGCGAAGGCCTATCTGCTCGGCGCCGCCAGCGAAGAATTCGCCGGCACGTTGGGCGATTCCATCCCGTACGAGCGGAGCCAGACCCTCGACGTCGCCGTCGTGTCCGCCGCGCGCGATGCGGCGATGAGCAACGCGAAAGAACCGGTCGTGCTGCTCTCGCCCGCCTGCGCGTCGTTCGATCAATTTGCCAATTTCGAAGTGCGCGGCGATCATTTTCGCGCCGCCGTTTCAGCGCTCATGCAAGCGGGCGCGTCCGCTATCAGTTCAAGGAGCCCATCATGATTTCTCGCGCCGAACGCGGCCCCGTCGCCGACTGGTTCCGCACCATCGATCGCTGGCTGCTTGGCGCGTTTGGCGCGCTGATGGTGTTCGGTCTCGTCATGGCGCTGGCGGCAAGCCCGGCGGTCGCCGAGCGGCTCGGCCTCACGACATTCCATTTCGTCGACCGGCAAGCGCTGCTGCTGCTGCCCACCGCCGCCTTGATGGTCGCAGTGTCGTTCCTGTCGCCGCGCCACGTGCGCCGCGCCGCGCTGATACTCTTTGTCGCCACGCTGGCGCTGATCATTCTGGCGCTGCTGTTCGGCGTCGAGGTCAAGGGTTCGCGGCGCTGGATCCTGGGCGTGCAGCCGTCGGAATTCATCAAGCCGGCCTTCGTCATCCTGGCCGCGTGGGCGTTCGCGGAAAGCGGCCGCACGCAGGGCGGGGCGCTGCCCAAGGCGCTGGCGGTCGCGCTGCTGCCGATCACCATTGTGCCGCTGATTCTGCAACCCGATTTCGGCCAGACGATGCTGATCGCGCTGGTCTGGGCGGCGCTGTTTTTCATGGCGGGGCTGCACTGGTTCTGGGTCGTCGGCATTGGCGGCGTTGGCGCGATCGGCGCCTTCGCCGCGTTCAAGCTTTCGCCGCACGTGCATGAGCGCGTGCTGCGCTTCATCGATCCGGAATCGACCGGCGGCATGGTCGATACGTTTCAGGTCGATACAGCGCTGCAAAGCATCCTGTCGGGGAGCTGGCTGGGACGCGGGCCGGGCGAGGGCGTCTACAAACGCATCCTGCCCGACGCGCATACCGACTTCGTCTTCGCCGTCACCGGCGAGGAATTCGGCATCGTCGCCTGTCTCGTGCTGATCGCCTTCTTCGGCTTCGTCGTCATGCGCGGCTTGTGGCAGGCCAACCGCAACGAGGATCCCTTCTGTCGCTTTGCCGCGGCTGGTCTTGTCATCATGTTTGGCGTGCAAAGCTGGATCAACATGGCGGTCAACCTGCGCGCCATCCCGGCCAAGGGCATGACCTTGCCGTTCATCTCTTACGGCGGCTCGTCGCTGCTGGCGCTCGGCATCGGCATGGGCTTCTTGATTGCGCTGACGCGCAAGCGGCCGAACGCTTTGTTGCAGAACAGAATGGCCGGCGCTCAGTGAGCGAACCGCGCTGCATCCTGATCGCCGCCGGCGGAACCGGCGGCCATTTGTTTCCCGCCCAGGCGCTCGCCGCCGCATTGCAAGCGCGCGGCGTTGCAGTCGAGCTCGCGACCGACGATCGCGCGCTGAAATACGGCGGCGCGTTTCCGGCGCGGGCGATCCACACATTTGCGTCGGCGACGCCCACCGGCGCCGGCGCGCTCAGCAAGGCGCGCGCCGCGCTGACGCTGGCGCGCGGCGTCGGCGCGGCGTTGTGGCGCATCCGCCAGATCAAGCCGCTCGCCGTCATCGGTTTTGGCGGCTATCCCACGGTGCCGCCGCTTCTGGCGGCTTCGCTGTTGCGGCTGCCGACAATCCTGCACGAACAGAACGCGGTGATGGGCCGCGCCAACAAGTTTCTGAGCGCGCGCGTGCGCTGGATCGCCACGGGCTTTCCGGAGCTCAAGGGCGTCGACGACGCAATCAACGGCAAGCTGCGCTATACCGGCAATCCGGTGCGCCCCGCCGTCATCGCTGCCGCTGCAACGCCCTATCCGGAGTTTGCCGACGGACGCTTGCGCGTGCTTATCACCGGTGGTTCGCAGGGCGCCAAGGTCATGTCCGATATCGTGCCCGCCGCGATCGCGCTGCTGTCGGAGGCCGACCGCGCCCGCCTGCGCCTCACGCAGCAAGCGCGCGGCGAAGATCTGGCGCGCGTCGCCGCCGCCTGCGCGCGGATGAGCTTCCCTGTCGAGGTGCAGGAATTCTTCGCCGATCTGCCCGCCCGCATCGCCGGCTCGCATCTGGTGATCGGCCGCGCCGGCGCCTCGACGGTGTCGGAGCTCGCGGTGATCGGCCGTCCGTCGATCCTCGTGCCGTTCCCGCACGCGCTCGATCAGGATCAGGCCGCCAACGCCGCGCTGCTCGCCGCCAACGGCGCCGCGCAAGTCGTGCCGCAGCCCGAGTTCACGCCGGAGCGGCTGGCCGGAATTTTGCGGCAGGCTTTGGCCGATCCGGCGGGGCTGGTCAAAGCGGCGCAAGCAGCCAAAACGGCTGGCGTGGCGGATGCCGCTGAGAGGTTGGCGGATTTGGTCATGGAAGCTAGCGGGCGGCGCTAGGCGCCGCGATCATTTTCGAAGTCTTAGACAACAAAGTCTCTGCCTGCTCGACCATGCGTTCGAGGACAACGCCCGCAGGGTCAATGGCGTCAATCAGGCCGACAGCCTCGCCGACGAAAGTGTTCGCGACGTCGGTGTTTCCGTCGGCCCAGGCCTGACGCCACTGAGCGGACTGGAGCGTGGCGTCGGCGACAAGTTCGTTCTCGCGGCCGTGCCAGCGCCGCGTGAATGCATTCTTGAGAACGCGGGCCGTGAATCGTGAGGGCCAATCGAGATGGCGCGCGATATCCATCACCGATGAGCGGATCGTATCATCGCCCGAGGCGGCGAGGGCGGCTTTGTGCATGTTTGCATGCACGAGCGCCTCCTTGCTCGCCCAGAAGCGCGAGCCCACCAGCACGCCGTCGGCTCCGAGCATGAGACTGGCGGCGAGGCCGCGGCCATCGGCGATGCCGCCCGCCGCACAGAGCAGGGTTTGCGGGGCCCGGCGCGCCAACAAGTCCGCGATCTCCGGTACAAGCGCCACGGTTCCGCGCTTCTCGCCGTGACCGCCGGCCTCGCCGCCCTGCGCGACAATGACTTGAGCGCCGCAATCGAGCGCGACTTCGGCGTCGCGGGCTGTTTGAATCTGGCAGATCAAGCAAACACCGGAGCGGGCGATCCTGACCGCGAAGTCGGATGGATCGCCGAACGACAGGAAGACCGCCGCAGGCCCTTTCTCCAGTATGAGGTCGAGTAAGTGCGGCTGCTTCTTCAGGCTCCAGGTGATGAACCCGCAGCCGACGCGCGCATTCCCCGCGGCGCGAAACTGGTCATCAAGCCAGACCTGATCGCCATAGCCGCCGCCGATCAAGCCCAGCCCGCCAGCATTCGATACCGCGGCCGCCAACGCCCCGCCAGCCGCCAGCGCCATGGGAGCCGAGATAACCGGATGCTCCAGTCCGAGCTTCTGGGTGAGGCGCGTCACAAGAGACATGCGGCCTCCTTTTCACATAGTCGCGAAAGCGCCATGCGCGAGGATTACCCTGCGATCAAGCGCCGCAAACGGATAATACGCCGCATTCGGCGCGTCGTTCAATGATGAACCCGGTCGTTGCGACTATCAACTATCAACCCCCGGCGCCATACCGCGCCATCATCGGCGGCAGATCGGCGAGCACGGAATCGACGATGCGGGTGGCATTGCGCTCGCCCATTTCGACCGCGCGCAGTATCCCGTCGCGCAAGCGTTGGCGCAGAAATCCAGCCTCTTCGCTAGCTTCGTCATCAATGGCGAAACGAAGCGCGTTCCATGCGGATTCTGTTGTGCGATTTACGAATGTGCAGTCGTCATGACCGTCGACGGTCAAACATTCCAGACGAGACGAGACGAGCATTTGCACACCCTTTCGCATCCAACGTGCGCGACGCTAACTCAGCAAAATGCGCAACGCAAAGGGAATCGATTCTAAACCGCATGAATTTAATTTGATCGGCGACAGGGCGACGCGTGCTGGAATGTTACTCGCTAAATTGTATGAGAATTGCGTGACAATTTGATTACAAATGGTTGTTGATTGTTTGGCGCCGTCTGATTGGAGGCCAGCCAAGACCGGGGGTTTCAACGAGTCGACGCGAGATAATTCTTGCGATGCAGCGCACAATGAGCATGGCGATCGCGGTTAACCAAAGGCGATCGATCGTTACGCTGCGGCAGGCGCCGGATTGAATGCTGCACCGCGAAACTGCAATTGAAATCCGGGCGCCGAAAGTCGGCTCGGTCCTGCGTGCGCAGCGCCTGCGAGGCAGTCGTTTCGCCGGAAGAGGGTACGATTCGTGAGCAGGTTTGTCCGCGTCGATCAATTGCTCACGCTGTGGATAACCTAGCCTCGTCTGCGCGGTCGATCGCTCGTCGATCGCCCGTGCGGGGAGCACGCAAATCTTACCTGCTATAGCGATTTCTCGAACACCGCCAGCCGCAAACCGTCGCGCATCGGCTTGCCCACGCGGTCTTCGCCGTACGGGAACGGTTTGATCGCGCCCGTGCGTCGGTAGCCGCGCCGCTCGTACCAGGCGATCAGGCTTTCCCGCTGCTCGATGACAGTGAGCTGCATTGTGCGCGCGCCCGTCGCTGCGGCGAGGCGTTCGGCCTCACCGAGAAGAAAGCGGCGGAGGCCGTCGGCTTGACGCTGCGGGTTCACGGTGAGCATGCCGAGATAGCAGGCGCGGGCGGGGGCGGGTTCGAGCCAGACGCTGGCGAGGATTGCGTCCTCCGCGACTTCGCGCATCGTCAGAATCGTCGCACCCGGTTTTGCCGCGAGATCGGCGCGCAGGGTCGCGGCGTCAGTACGCTGGCCGCCGAGCAATTCTGCTTCCGATGTCCAGCCGGCGCGCGAGGCGTCGCCGCGGTAAGCCGAGTTCACCAGCGCGGCGATCTCCTCCAGCTCTTCGCTCCGGTAGTGCGCGACGATCATGTGTCTGTCTTCCTTCTCATGACCGCTTTCGCGACGAGCGCTTCTAGCGCTGCCGGCGGGAGCAGCTTGACGCAAGTCAACGGTTGCCGCGTTCCGTGGGTATAGACGATCCCAAAGAGGCGCAGACTATTGCTTTGGGCATCGCGCCGCTATAGCGGGAGGCAGGCAGTTGAAAGTGACGATAAAAGCTTGCGGTTTCATCGCCTGCGCGCTGCTGGCGACAACCATCCTCGCCAGCGCCGCCTACAGTGCGTCGCGCGAGGAAAACCTCAACGATCCGATCATCGGCAGCGAAGTAGCTGTGCTCGCCGACGCGCCGAATGTGCCCGCGCCGATCATACGCGATCACGCGACGAAAGTCGTCGTGCATCTCGAAGTGAAAGAGGTCGAGGGCCGGCTCGCCGACGGCGTCAGCTACACCTTCTGGACATTTGGCGGCAAGGTGCCGGGCAAATTCATCCGTGTGCGCGAGGGCGACCTCGTCGAAATGCATCTTGAAAATCATCCCGACAACAAGATGCCGCACAACATCGACCTGCACGCCGTCAATGGCCCCGGTGGCGGCGCGGCGGCCTCGCTGACGGCGCCGGGCCACAGTTCGGTGTTTTCGTTCAAGGCGCTCAACTCGGGCCTATTCGTCTATCACTGCGCGACCGCGCCGGTCGCCATGCATGTCGCCAACGGCATGTACGGATTGATTCTCGTCGAGCCGAAGCAAGGCTTGGCCAAAGTCGATCGCGAATATTACGTCATGCAGGGGGAATTCTACACCAAGGGCGCCAATGGCGAGCAGGGCGCGCAGCCGTTCAGCATGAGCAAGGCGATCGACGAAAAGCCGGAATATGTCGTGTTCAACGGCTCGGTCGGATCGACCGTCGGCGATAAGGCGCTGACCGCGAAGCTCGGCGAAACGGTTCGCCTGTTCGTTGGCGACGGCGGGCCGAATATCGTCTCGTCGTTCCACGTTATCGGGCAGATATTCGATACTGTCTGGGCGGAAGGAAACATGAGCGCGCCATCGCACAATGTGCAGACGACGACAATTCCGGCCGGCGGCTCGACGATCACCGAATTCAAGATCAGCGTGCCCGGCACATTCATCATCGTCGATCATTCGCTGACCCGCGCCTTCAATCGCGGCGCCCTGGCGCAGCTCAAGGTCGGCGGCGAGGAGAACAAGCTGATCTATTCGGGCAAGATGAGCGACGAGGTTTATCAGCCAGAGGGCGCGGGCATTCGCGTCGCCAATCAGCCCGGCGCGACCGCGCCCGCCGCCCAGAACAAGGCGCAGCGCGTCGAACAGGGCGCGGCGGTGTTCGCCAACAATTGCTCCGCCTGCCATCAGGCGGGCGGCGAGGGCGTCGCCGACGCTTTCCCGCCTCTGGCGAAGTCCGACTTTTTGAACGCGGACAAGCTGCGCGCGATCAAGACCGTCGTCGGCGGTCTCGAAGGCAAGCTCACCGTCAACGGCCATGACTTCAACGGCGTCATGCCGGCCTGGAGCCTGCCGGACGAGGACATCGCCAACGTCATCACCTACGTCTACAATTCGTGGGGCAATTCCGGCCATGAAGTGCTGCCCACGGAGGTCAAGGCCGCTCGCGAGACGAAGTAGCGATGTCGCGCGCATGGCGGCGCATCGCTGCTACCGCGCTGGCGCTCTGCGTCGGCGCGGCATGCGACGCGATGGCTACCGAACGCACTGTCCTTCTGCCGGCGGGAAACTACACGCCGTTCCAGCGCACTAAGCTGACCGGCGCGGCGGCGCGATTGGCGGCGCCGATCGCGGTCGCGCCGTTTCGCCTCGACGTCCTGCCGGTGACCAACGGGCGCTTTCTCGCCTTTGTCAGCGAGCATCCGGAATGGCGGAAATCGCGCGTCAAGCAATTGTTCGCTGACGCCGGCTATCTCAGGCGCTGGCCGGGCGATCTTGAACTGCCGGACGCGCCGGCGGGCGACGAGCCGGCGACCAATGTTTCGTGGTTCGCCGCGCGCGCCTTCTGCCGCGCGCAAGGCGAGCGCCTGCCAACGACCGAGCAATGGGAATATGCGTTCGCGGACGGCGGACGCAATCAAGCCGAAATCAGGCTGGCGTCGCTCGAATGGTTCGCAAAGCCCAACGCGAGCCGCGCCGGCCCGGTTGGGGCCGGCGCGCCGAACGGTTTTGGCGTCAAGGATATGGTCGGGCTGATCTGGGAATGGACGCTGGATTTCGACGCGTACTCGGTGAGCGCCGAATCGCGCGATCCCAACGGCAAGGACAGCGCGCAATTTTGCGGCGGCGCGGCGGCCGGCGTAGCGGATTCGAGCGACTATCCCGCCTTCATGCGCTACGCGCTGCGCGCCAGCCTGAAGGCCGATTACACCGCCGAGAATGTCGGATTTCGCTGCGCGGGAGAGCCATGATGCGACGCCGGAAATTTCTGTTTGCGCTTGTGCTGGCGCCGCTGGCGTTCCTTCCGGCGCTATCCCGGGCGCACGATCACGCTCATCACGATGCGCAACTGGACGAAGCCAAACCGCTGCCGGGGCGCTCGCTCTACAATCTCGGGTCGCGATGGACAAATCAGGACGGCGCCAACGTCGCCCTCGCCTCGCTGCGCGGCGAGCCGGTTGTCGTCGCGATGGGCTACACGACTTGCAAGGACATCTGCCCGGCGATCGTCGCCAACATGACGTGGATCGAAAAGCATCTGCCGGCACAGGCGGTCGAGCGCGTGAGGTTCGCCTTCTTCTCGTTCGATCCGGTCGCCGACACGCCCGAGCGCCTGAAGCTCTACGCCCAAGCGCATGGGCTCGATCCCGACCGCTGGACGCTGCTCACCGGCGATGCCGATACGGTCCGTGACTTGGCCGCGACGCTCAACGTCAGCTATCGCCCCGACGGGCAGGGCGGGTTCGACCACGCCGCGGTGATCTCGCTGCTCGACGCGGAGGGCAACGTCGCGTTTCAGCAGCGCGGCGCGCAGGCGAGCTCGCAGGAGCTTTTGACCAAGCTGGGTGGCCTGGTGCAAGGCGCTGATTGACCGGGCGAGGGGGGCCTGGCGAGGCGCTGAGGCTAACCCGCGGCCATTACGACGGTTCCGGCGACTTCGCCTTCCGCGTCGGCCCGGCAAGGGCGGGGTCGGCGGCGGCATTCTGGCGATCGCGCCGGGAAAGGCGTCGATAGCGGTCTGGTCGCCTGGGCTCGACGCCTCGTTTCGGGCTTCGGGGTCACTTCTCTCAAGAACTTCCGTTTTCGAGAGGGGACGGCAAGGCGGTGAACGACCATTTAGCGATTAGCCAAGCGCGGCGTCCGCGAAAGTTGGCGCGCCGGATTTAGGCGCGCCAAGAGATCGGTGGGTGCGAAACAGTCTACTTGTAATAGCCAACGCCGCAGCCCAGATCATCGCCGGCCTTGGTTACGAGGCTGACCTTCGCGGCCGGCGACTTGTCGGCGCCCGGCCTTACAAAGATGTAACTGACCTCGCTGATCTGACCTTCCTTCTGTTCTCCGGCGACGAGTTCCAGACCTTACGCCTTGCCAGTGGAGTCCTTAAGGGCCCTTGCGTCCGTGCCCAGCAATTGCTTGGCGTTCGGGTTGCCAATGGCGACAATCTTGCCGTCGGAGATATTGGAGCAAAATATACCCGGTTCACGCCATGACCCGAAAATCTCCGGGTTTGATGACGCGGAAGTTGTCTGTGACTGAGTCGCGGAACTCGGCCCAATTTTTGGGAA
>JAYUFK010000371.1:0-2981 GCA_043739325.1 Methylocapsa sp.
GGATGCCGAAGCGCTCAAGGGCGCGAGCGATCACTTGCGGGCGTTCTGGACTCCCAAGATGCTCGCTGAAATCGTCGCGCATTTCGACAAGGGCGGCGAAGGGCTCAATCCGCTCGCGTCGCGCGTCATCGACGAGTTGCATCGCGCCGGCGGCAAGCCGAAGGAAATTGCGACGGGATGACGACACCGTGGGCTCGGCGATTCATTGTCAGCGCGTGTGCGGCGGAATATGAATGGCGGCAGTTTCGGCGAATTCAGATGGGGGGAAGGATATGAGCGTCATTGACGCGGGAAATATGGGCGCGCCCACGGGCGGACTGCTCGATCGCGCCCGCACCATCGCCAGGCCCGGGTTCAACCGCTGGCTGGTGCCGCCGGCCGCGCTGGCGATCCATCTCTGCATTGGCATGGCGTATGGATTCTCGGTGTTCTGGGTGCCGCTTGGCCGCGCCGTGGCGGCGGCGAGCGGCGCCGCCAAGCCCATCGCTTGTCCGGGCGACGCCACGAGTTTTTGGGGCAAGCTGGGGATCACCGGGCATGCCCTGTTTGCGACGGACTGCGATTGGACGCAGTTCGATCTGGGCTGGATGTTCACGCTCTTCTTTGTCTTGCTCGGCTCTTCGGCGGCGATCTGGGGCGGCTGGCTAGAGCGCGAAGGGCCGCGCAAGGCCGGCGTGGTCTCGGCGCTGTGCTGGTGCGGCGGCCTCGTCATCTCAGCCTTCGGCGTCTACGTGCATCAACTCTGGATCATGTGGCTCGGCTCCGGCGTCATCGGCGGCATCGGCCTCGGTCTTGGCTACATTTCCCCGGTCTCGACGCTGGTGAAATGGTTCCCCGACCGACGAGGCATGGCAACCGGCATGGCAATCATGGGGTTTGGCGGGGGCGCGATGATCGGCTCGCCGCTGGCGACGCTGCTGATCGGATATTTCAAGACAGCCACCAGCGTCGGCGTCTGGGAGACATTCCTGGTCATGGCGGCGATCTATTTTGTCTTCATGTTGGGCGGCGCATTCGGCTATCGCATACCCCCGGCAGGGTGGCGACCGGATGGCTGGACGGCGTCCACCGCCAAGAATGCGATGATCGCACAGGGCGATGTCGCGCTCGCCGACGCGCACAAGACGCCGCAATTCTGGTTGATCTGGATCGTCCTGTTGACGAACGTTTCGGCGGGCATTGGCGTCATCGGCGCGGCCTCGCCCATGCTGCAGGAAACATTCGGCGGCGGCCTGTTTGGCGATCACACGATCGGCTTTGCGCAGTTCACCGACGATAGCCGCAAGCTGGCGGTGCCGGTTGCGACGGGCTTTGTCGGCCTGTTCTCACTGTTCAACATCGCAGGACGATTTTTCTGGGCCTCGCTGTCGGACAAATTGGGCCGCAAGGCGACCTACTTCGTGTTCTTCATCCTTGGTATTCTCTGCTATGGATCGCTGACAACGCTGGCCAACGCCTCAATGCTGGGTTTCTTCGGCGCGGTGTTTTGCATCATTGCGTCGATGTACGGAGGCGGTTTCGCCACCGTGCCGGCCTATCTGGCCGATATGTTTGGCACGCAATATGTCGGCGCCATTCACGGGCGCTTGCTGACCGCTTGGTCGACCGCCGGCATTCTCGGGCCAGTTCTCGTCAACTATCTCCACGACTCGCGAAAAGCTGGCGGCGTGCCGGCCGATCACATTTATGATGTGATTTTTTACTGGCTCGTCGGCCTGCTGGTCATCGGTCTCATCGCCAATTTGCTGATCCGGCCGGTCGCGAACAAATGGTTTATTCACACCGACAGCGCCGGCGCCAGGGCGTCGGCGGCGACCGCCGCCGCGGGCGGCTCCTTCGGCATCGGTTTTGGCGGTCTGGACGCTCCGGCGTTTCTGGCCTGGGCCGCAGTCGGCATCCCGATCGCCTGGGGAGTTTACATGACGTTGCTGAACGCCGCCAAGATATTCAACTAGCGCCGCTCCAACCCACGCCTTTACTCGCGCGCCCGAAACGCGTAACGCACTGACGCAATGAGCCCCGGCCCAGCCCCTTGTTGCTGGCGCCGGGGTTTTGCGTTTCGTGTGGGGAGATGCGCCGCATGGCCAATGTCGTTGTCGTCGGCGCCCAATGGGGCGACGAGGGGAAGGGGAAGATCGTCGACTGGCTTTCGGTCTCGGCCGATGTCGTCGTGCGCTTTCAGGGCGGCCACAACGCCGGCCATACGCTCGTCGTCGGCAACCAGGTTTACAAGCTCGCGCTGCTTCCCTCGGGCATCGTGCGAGCCGGCAAATTGTCGGTGATCGGCAATGGCGTCGTGCTCGACCCGTATCACCTGGTTGGCGAGATCGACAAGGTTCGCGCGCAGGGAGTCGTGGTTACGCCCGACAATCTGAAGATCGCCGAGAACGTCCCGTTGATCCTGTCGCTGCATCGTGAGCTCGACGCGCATCGCGAGGCGGGCGAGGCGGGCGGCGGTAAAATCGGCACCACCAAACGCGGCATCGGCCCGGCCTATGAGGACAAGATCGGCCGCCGCGCAATCCGCCTGATGGACCTTGCCGAGCCGGAATTTCTCGACGGCAAGATCGCCCGGCTGCTGGCGCATCACGATCCGCTGTGGCGCGGACTCGGCCTGACCCCGCCCGACGCGGCCAGGATCAAGGCCGAGCTGCTCGCCATCGCGCCGCAAGTGCTGCCGTTCATGGCGCCGACCTTCGACTTGCTCGATCGCGAGCTGCGCGCCGGCAAGCGCATCCTGTTCGAAGGCGCGCAGGGCGCGCTGCTGGACGTCGATCACGGCACCTACCCCTTTGTCACCTCGTCCAACACGGTGGCGGCGAACGCGGCGACCGGCTCCGGTCTGGGCCCGCGCGCCATCGGCTATGTCCTGGGCATCGCCAAGGCCTATACGACGCGGGTCGGAGGCGGGCCATTCCCGACGGAGCTTGACGACGACATCGGGCGCCTGATCGGCAAAAAGGGCAATGAATTTGGCACCA
>JAYUFK010000372.1:0-8233 GCA_043739325.1 Methylocapsa sp.
GCCGTCCGACCAGATCATTGACCGCGCCGCATGATCCGATACCCTCAAGACGCCGGAGAACGCCTCACGCCAATTCCAACACCGTTCGCGACAGCACCACTCATGGTGCGACAGCTCGATAATATCGAGAACCCATCCAAGTAGTTTGTGGGATCCAACAAGGCATCGTCCGCGCGCTCTTCACCCCCACGAAAGCTGATCCTTCGGCAGTTTCCCGCCCGGATCGAACACGCTCATCTTAAGCGGCCGCTTGTTGCTCCATTTCCACAGCACGCAATTTTGGTCGGCGACAGTCGCGCCGTTGACATAACTAGGAACCAGAACGCCGGCCGCGCCGCGATCCATCAGCCGCCGCGCCAGAAGTTGCGAGGGCGCCTCGCGGCGCTTGGCGCGATGGGCGAACCATGCGCAGGCCATGTCTTCCGCCGACGCGCCTGCCAATTCACGCCCTTTTTCGCTTCTGAGGTCGACAATGTCGGCGCAGTCGATTTCATACGAGCAAAGCACGCAGGGTTCGAATTTTCGGGCAAAGCCCTGGCTGATTTCCTTGATCGCCATCATTGGATCAAGCGCGAGGTAAAGCGCCGGGACGCCAGGCGGATTGAAGCGGCCGCCATGGATTGCCGCGCCATCGCCTGACAGCGGCCTGAACGCCCAACGCGGGTCATGCGCGCGCCAGGCGAGGCCGCGAAACCTCACGCAAAGCCGCCCATCGCGATATGGTCGAGATAGTCGCGCAAGGCGGTGGCTTGTCCTGATTTAACCAGCGATTCCGCCGTCCTGCCGCCAAAAGCGGGAATGGGCTCGGCGCGATACCACGCCATCGCCTGGCGCGCGCCGCCCGCCCAGGGCGAGACGCGGGTAAGGATTTCGAGCATTTCGCGAACACGATTTTGCGTCTTGTTCGCTCGCGCCCGCGCCGACTTGTAGAGCGTCTCGCGGCGAAGGCCGGTCATTTCCGCAAGCTGGGTTTTTGACAGGCCAAATCTTGCAGCGACATCGTCGATCGGAATTTCACCGGTAGGACCAGTATAATCCGTCAATGGGGTTGCAAAGGCTCCGCGCCCGATTGCCAGGGGCTTGTTCTCGGCGGACGACGCCGCGGCACGCCGCTTGGTTCCTTTCTCATCAAATGCCTTATTCATAGGACATTATATGCGACGTCAGTGAAGATAAGGCAACTCCTTCGCGCGCCGCTCTTGCGGACGCGCCCCTGCGGCGCCAACGTCCTCCAACCGCCGGTCATCCGGCCGCCATCCCACTGTCGTCAAACCGCAATGAAAATAACGGCACATATCCATGCTTGTGACTCTCCAACGCGGGGTTTTTCGATGAAACTGTTTCTCCGCAGCACGACCGCATTGGTCGCCGCTGTCAGCTTGCTGCAGCCAGCGCTCCTGGGCGCCGCCGCCGCGCAAACGCCAGCTCTCGTGACGACGCAGCCGGACCCCAGCCCGGATGTGGGGCCGTATTTTGTCGAGCGCGGCGATCATCGCTGGCGCGATCACGATGACGACGACAGCATGGTCGCGCTGCTACGCGAGAAAGTGAAATACGTGTTCGTCATCTTCAACGAGAACCATTCGTTCGACAACGAATTCGGCACGTTCCCCGGTGTCAACGGCATTTATTCCGATGGCGAAAAGCCGCGCTCGCCCGCCAACACGCCCGGCTTCACGCAGTCCTACAAGGACGTCAACGGCAATATGAACACGGTGCAGCCGTTCAAGCTCGGTCCGATCGAGAACGCCACGTTCCGCGATAGCGTCGATCACTCGCACACGGGTCTTGCATTCAAGATCGACGTGAAGAACGGCGCGGCGCAGATGGATCAGTTCGCGCAGGACGAGTACAACAAGTACACCAAGTCCTCGAGTTCAAACGCCGCCCAGGCGAAGGGAACGCAATTCGCCCGTGTGGTGATGTCGCACATCGATTGCGATACGATCCCGTTCTTCTGGCAATACGCCAAGCGGTTCACGATTTTCGACAACATTTTCGCGACCGAAGACACCCCTTCGACGCCGAACGCGATCGCAATGATCGCCGGACAATCGGGCGAGACGCAATGGGTCAAACATCCCAGCACGAGCGCCGATCCGACGGCGACCGGCTTCACCGGCCCGATCAGCGGCGCCATCAACGGGACGACCTACACGGGAACCGGGACCACGCAAGGTCCGCCGCTGGTCAACGACCCGAATCCCTGGTGGGGCTCGCAGTTCGACAACACCGCGAGCAACCGGCAGCCAACCTCGCCGAAGGAGTTCTACGGCCCCGTACGCGCGGTCGGACTCAACCCTCCGGTCTACAACCTCGCGTCAAACCTGACGTTCGCGTCGGTGCCGCTCACCCTCATGGGCGGTTGGGCAAGGTGGATCACCAATCAGGACGCCGACCCGTCGCTCGATCTCGCGGATATCAAACAGGACATCCCCTACATCCGCGAAAAGCATGGCAGGCCGGTTGATTGGCGCTGGTATCAGAACGGCTACGATCTCGAGCCGACGGATACCAACAATGTCGCGTCGCATGCGAACTACGTCGCCCATCATCAAGGTCCGCAGTATTTCGGCTATCTCGCCAACAACCCGGTCGAGCGGGCCAAGATGCGCGGCGAGGGCGATTTCTTCTCAGACATTGCGAACAACAAGCTGCCCCGCGACGGAGGCGTGTTTTACATTCGTGGCGGTTTCGGCAATCTCAAGCGCGACAAGCCGCCGATACAGAATCCCAACTATCCCGCCGCTTTGACGGCGAGCGACATCGCCGCGATCAACGCCGCCAAGTCCGGCGACGACGATCATCCGGCGTATTCGGATAGTCAGTTGAGCGAAGCGATGGCGGCGCGGGCGATCAACGCGATCGCCAGCAATAAGGAAATCTGGGAGCATAGCGCGATCATCATCACGTATGACGAATCCGACGGCTTTTACGATCACGTGCCGCCGCGCATTCTGAGCTACGGCCCGGATGGACTGCCGCTGTCGCGCGGCATTCGCATCCCGCTGCTGCTGATCTCTCCCTATGCGCGCGCTCACGCGGTCTCGCATGCGGAAGGCGATCACAACGCGATCATCGAGACCATCAACGCGGTGTTCAAATTGCCCGCGCTGTCGAAACTTCCCGATGAAGCGCAGGCGTTGAAGGCAGGCAATTCGCCGGCGTTCAACAAATTCGGACCCGCCGGATTTGAACAAAAATATCTTGGACCGCGCGATACGAATTCGAAGATCACCGATAGCTTGCTGTCGGGCTTCGACCCCGAGCGGTTGCGCGGCGAACTGGCGCCGCTTCCAGCGTCCTACGTCATGATCCCGGATAACGTCGTCAATACGTTCCCGCATTACGGCGGCAAGGGTTGCCAGGCGATCGGCGTGATCCCCGAGGACGTGCGCCAGGGCATCGTCAACAAGATACCGGACAACTTCAACCCATTGCCGTCGACGCTGCCGGCGTATAATTGAACCTTGTCCGCTTGACGTGAGCCTCCGTCTTGGCTGGGCTTGTCCCGGCCAAGACGTACCCTTGTCCGCGTGGTCGCGCCATCGCGCTCAATAGAGTCGAAGCCTATGTCAGTCGTTCGCCTTGCGTTGATCGGCCTCATATTCGCGACGTCCGCGTCAGGCGCCTCTGCCGGAAGCGTGATCGACAGAATAAAATCGCAAGGAATCATTCGCTGCGGCGGCGTGTCCCGGCCCGGGTTGGTCGGCGTCGCCCCGGATGGGCGCGCGTTCGGCATGTACCTCGATCTTTGCCGCGCGATCGGCGCTTCGGTGCTCGGTCCGCACGGACGGATTGAGTTCCGTCAATACGATTCGGAAAAGGCGTTCGATACGGCGCGCAGCGGCGCGGACGATGTTTTGTTTCTGAGCCAAACCGAAATTCATCTGGCGGCGCTGGAGGGCAAGATCGTGCCCGGCCCCACAGTGTTTTTCGAATCGACCGCGGTCATGGTCGCCGATGAATCGCCAGCGCAAAATCTAGCCGACCTCGCGGGGCATTCGATCTGTTTCTCGCAAGGATCAAATGCGGAGCGCAACCTCGAGGGCTGGTTCGGCGCGCGCAAAGTGAACTTCATCCGCATGGGCTATCAGGAAGATGTCGAACTCTTCGACGCCTACAACGCGCGCGTCTGCGCTGGCGAGGCCGGAGAGGTTACGACGCTCGCGGCGGTGAGGATCGGCGGGGCCGGCAAATCCCTGAACAGCCGCATCCTTCCAGAACCGCTGGCGGTTTTTCCGATCATCGCGGCGACGCCGACGCAGGACGGACAATGGAGCGCCATCGTCGCCTGGGCGATCCACAGCTTGCAGCGCGCCGATGTCGCGAAGACAGAATGGTCGGCGGGCGGCCTCGACGCGCTGCCGGTCAAGGCGCCGGAACTCGGTCTCGACGAGGATTGGCAAAAGCGCGTCGTCGGCGCTGCGGGGATTTATGCGGAAATCCTCTCGCGTAATCTTGGCGCCGCCTCGCCGCTCAAACTGCCGCCCGGGCCGAACGCGCCAACGCAAGGCGGCGGCTTGTTCGCGCCGCCGTACATGGAATAGAGCGACGTCAATTCCTCGGCCGTGGAAACATATCAGCGGCCCGTGCTCAACTCAGGCGGCCCGCTTGAGGGCTCGCGCGCTTGCGGACGCGCGCGGCCCTGTGGCTCGCACAAGGCCCTGCGCGCCATTGAGCGCGCCGCACTCGATTTCGAAGCCGAGAAAACGCGCGCGATCGACCGGGCCGGGCAGATCGAGATTTGCCGTCAGCGCCGCGTCGAAGCCGAAGCGCGCATAATACGGCGCATCGCCGACCAGCAGCGCGGCCTTGTGGCCGCGCGACGCCGCGCGCCACAAAGCCTCGCGCATCAGCTTGGCGCCGATGCCGTGCGAGCGATGCGACAAGGCGACGGCCAGCGGGCCGAGCAGCAACGCGGGGACGCCGCCAGCGTCGATGTTCCAGCAACGCAGCGTTCCCAGAAGCTTGCGCTCGTCGCGCGCCGCGAGCGCGAGGCCGTGCGCGGGAAGCCGGCCGTCGCGCAGGCGCTGGCTCGTCTTGGCGAGGCGATCGAGGCCAAAGGCTTCGTCGAGCAAGGTTTCTCGGGCGCGCGCGTCGGCAGGGCGCTCATCCTCGATGCGGATTGGCGCGGGCGCGAAGTCGACTGTCGCGTTGGTATGCAGGAGCGCGAGCATGGCGGAGTCCAACAAGCTTAGATATGCGAGGACAGGAGATAGAGTTGAAAGCTGCGAACGGGCCTTTACGCCCCCTCTCCCGCTTGCGGGAGAGGGTTGGGGTTAGGGCGCTTGAAGCAAACAGCCCCCCTGCGGCGCTGCGCGCCACCCCGAGCGAACACGCAGTGTTCGCGGAGTCCCGCAAGCGGGAGAAGGAGTTCTCAGATCACGTAACTCTTTAGCGGCGGGAAGCCGTTGAAGCCGACGGACGAATAGGTCGTCGTGTACGCGCCGGTTCCCTCGATCAGCACTTTCGCGCCGATTTCGAGCGTCACCGGCAGCAGATACGGCTCCTTCTCGTACAGCACGTCGACGGAGTCGCAGCTCGGGCCGGCGATCACGCAAGGCGCCAGCGCATCGTCGTCATAGGCGGTGCGGATGGGATAGCGGATCATTTCGTCCATCGTCTCGGCGAGGCCGTTGAACTTGCCGATGTCGAGATAGACCCAGCGCACCTTGTCATCGTCGGCCTTGTTCGAGATCAGCACGACTTCCGCCTCGATGATGCCGGCGTTGCCGACCATGCCGCGGCCCGGCTCGATGATCGTCTCGGGAATACGGTTGCCGAAGTGCTTGCGCAGCGCCCGGAAGATCGTCTGGCCATAGGTTTTCACGCCCGGAACCTCCTTGAGGTAACGAGTGGGAAAGCCACCGCCGAGATTGATCATCGCGAGATTGATGCCCTTCTCGGCGAGATCCCTGAAGATCGCCGCCGAGGTCTTCAGCGCGCCGTCCCACATGCGCGGATTGCGCTGTTGCGAGCCGACGTGGAACGACAAGCCATGCGCGACAAGGCCTAGGCGATGCGCGTGCTCCATCACGCGTCCGGCCATCGCGGGGGCGCAGCCGAACTTGCGCGATAGCGGCCATTCGGCCCCGGCGCCATCGCACAGAATGCGGCAGAACACTTTCGAGCCGGGGGCGGCGCGTGCGATCTTTTCGACCTCGGCTTCGCAGTCGACAGCGAAGAGACGGATGCCGAGCGTGTAGGCGCGGGCGATGTCCTTCTCTTTCTTGATCGTGTTGCCAAAGCTGATGCGGTCTGGCGTCGCGCCAGCCGCCAGCGACTGTTCGATTTCGACCACCGAAGCGGTGTCGAAGCACGAGCCAAGCCGCGCCAGCAGATCGAGGATCGCCGGATCGGGATTGGCCTTGACGGCGTAGAACACGCGGGTGTCCGGCAGCGCCTTGGCGAAGCCGAGATAATTTTCGCGCACGACGTCGAGATCGACGACGAGACGCGGTCCGTCCTCGCGATTGGCGCGCAGGAAATTCATGATGCGATCGGTCATAGCGGCATCCCCCGTCGCGTGGGTTTCCCACGCGGAACAAGGTTGAAGGGTGATGACGATAAGTCCGCCGGCGCGCGGTGGAGACGCGACCGTCAGCATCATCGACCATCGCGATCGAGCGCCTTCATGTCCGCCGGCTTGAGGGCCTTGGGCGTTAAGCGTCCGATCAGATGCAGCGCCGTGGCAGGAACCCGTTGGACAGCCTCGCGACCTTCCCGTTATTCCTAGCCATCGTTTGGAGGGGAAATCCCTTCCGCACGCCCGGCAAGATAGACTAGCCTCTTCGGTAAGCTGCGCCTTTGGAGGGCGAGCGGAGACCAAAAAAGCCCGGTCCGTCGTTGCTTTAAGTCGCGTCCCCCGTTTGGCGGGGTTCGCCGGTTCGCCTCCGGCTGCCAGTCTTTTCCAGGGTGGTTAACCGGCCTCTTGTCCGGATCCCCACCGACCGACACACGACCACAGGCACGTGCGATTTGGGCAAGTTCTTATGTGAACGAATCGCCGTCATGTACAAGTGTTTTTTTCAATCGAGGTGAATTTTTTTTTGCCTGTCACAAAAGCTTAACAAGCGTCCATTTCCCTAGCGCCGGGAGGGCGCTATGCAAGAGCTTTCAGGAGCGCCGACGACAGCCTCGCAGTATCGCTGCACTCCGGCAGGGATGATCTGCCCGTAGAGCCTGCTACAGCGCGATCTCCACCTTCACCGGCGCATGGTCGGAGCCGCGCTCCCAGCCGCGGGCGTCGCGATCGACGTGCATGGACTTCACCTTCTCGCCGAGCATCTTGCTGACCCAGACGTGATCGAGGCGGCGGCCCTTGTCGGCGGTCGACCAGTCGGGCGAGCGGTAGCTCCACCAAGTGTAGAGCTTCTCGGTTTCCGGCACGAACTTGCGCAACGCGTCGAACCAGTCGCCTGACGCTCGCACAAGGCCGAGTTTCTCAACTTCTATAGGCGTGTGGCTGACGACTTTCAGCAGCGCCTTATGGCTCCAGACATCCTGTTCAAGCGGCGCGACGTTGAGATCGCCGACGAGGATGGCGCGCTCCTTGGCGATCTTGTCCGCCTTGATCCACGCCGCCATTTCATCGAGGAAGGCGAGCTTATGGGCGAATTTCTCGTTGATCGCGACATCGGGCTCGTCGCCGCCAGCCGGCACATAGAAATTATGCACGTTGAGCCCGGCCGCCTCGCCGCCGAGCGTCACATGCAGATGGCGCGAATCTTCCTTGCCGCAGAACTGCTTCTTTGCGGTAGCCTCGATCGGCAGCTTCGAGGCGATGGCGACGCCATGGTAGCCCTTCTGGCCATTGATCGCGACGTACTTGTAGCCAGCCTTGTGGAACGCGCTAAGCGGGAATTCGGCATCGCGGCACTTGGTCTCCTGCAGGCAAAGAACGTCCGGCTGGTGCTGTTCAAGGTAGCGCTCGACGAGGCCGATGCGCAGGCGCACGGAATTGATGTTCCAGGTGGAGATGGTGAAGCGCATGGGGGCCTGAGGGGTTGGGGCGGGGTTTCATGAGGAGGGCGCCGGGGCGGGCGAGGCAAGCGGGCAAGGCAACTTGTTCACAGGCGGGGCGCGCTGCGCGCCGCTTTCACGCGGTTCGTCGCTCCAAATTTGGTTTATCAGCAGCAGTTCTAAATCGCTGACCTGTGGGACGTGATTGGATTTTTTTGTATCGCGCGACTCGGGTTTCTGATTCAGAGTCCCGATGCAGGTTTTGGAC
>JAYUFK010000373.1:0-8226 GCA_043739325.1 Methylocapsa sp.
CCTCGTTCCATGGCATCGCGAATCTCCTCGGTGTTGTTGCAAACCCAAGGATTCAGACGCCACGAGGCCGGTCAATGAATTTTCGGTCAGGCTCTTAGCGTAGCCTTGCCCACTCTCGGAGCTGCTCGGGCGTTGCTGGCAAACTTGATGTTTGGACGAACCGGGTCCCCGATCGCGTGGGCGGACCAAAGCAAACGCTTTAAGTCTTGCCGACTGACGCAGCTCCCGCGCCGACGCTCATCGCTTCAAGCATGGCGATCCGACCTGTCAGATCGGCTTCGCGGCAGAGGCCGAATTGGATAAAGCCGCAACCGACGCGGCGCTTGTCGCGACCCTCAGTCACTTCTGAAAGATCGATCAATTTCGAGCTTTCGATGACCAGCATCTGTTCCGCGGTTCCCGGTAGTCCATCCGTGAAAACAATGCGGACGAAACTTGGCTCGGCGCCGTCAACATCGATCTCGAATGCCTCGCGCGACTGCGCCGCGCTGACCCTTACAACCTGTCGGCCGACCGCGCCCTTGAGCTGAACGTAAAGAGCGATGGCGCCGACCGGCGGTTCGGCCAGGCCAAATCGCAACATTGCTCGCCGCGTGCGCGTCCACGCGCCCCATGCCTCGCAACGATGCCATCCGCCACCCAGTCGAATATCCTCGGCGGACCGCGCAACTTCGCGCGTCCCGCTGGTTCGCGGCGTCATGAAATACAGCTTGTTCCATTCGACCGGCGGCGGCGCGACAATTTCGTCCGCGCTGGCGCGGCGGTTGACGATCGCGCTGACTGCGTCCAGCGCCTGCGCGGCGATCTGCGCCCATGTCCTGGCGCGATAGGACCGCGCGATCTTATCTTCCAGAGCCTTTCGATGCGCGTCGTCGAATGCCAATCTATCGATGACTTCAAACGCCTCGCGCGGAGCGAACAGATCGAAATACTCGACGAAGGCGCCGCCCGCTTCTGGCAGCGAAGAAGCATTGGAGCATGCCGTCGCCTTGCCGAAGCAAAGCGCTTCAGTGATGGGGAGGCCCCAGCCCTCATAGAAACTGGGATAGACGGTGAACTTCGCGCGCGCGTAGAGCGCCGCGAGGCTGGCGTCATCGATGCTGGAGAGAAATTTCACCCTTTCGGCCAGGTGCGGCCGGGACTTCAGGAACGCCAGCGGCGCGTCGAACAGCCAGCCGGACTTGCCGACGCAAATGAGGTAAGGCGTCGCCTCAAGGCCATGCCGCGCAATCATCATGTCCCAGGCCTGAAACAGCAGCAGATGGTTCTTGCGCGACTCCAGCGTGGAGACGCACAGCGCATAGCCGGCCTTGTCAACGCTCTCGGCGGAAATACTTGAGTCTTCGAGGAGACGATCGACAGCGGCCCGCGCTTCAACCGGCGTCCGCGGCGTCAGCGCGGCGCGAGTGTCGCCATCCAGCGTGATGACATGAATCTCGGGTCGCGGCAGCCCGGATGCGCGCGCGGCTTTTTCGAGGTCGCGCGCGGTGGCGAGTGAGTTGACGAGAAATCCGTCCGCATTGCGCAACATTCCGGCGAGCGCGGCGCGGAATTGCTGGCTGAGAGTTTCAGCGCAATGCTCGGGCGCCATCAGCGGGATGAAATCGTGGGCGAACGGGATATAGCGCACCCGCTTCTCGAATTTCAGCGTGCGAATTTGCAGCGAATAGTCTTCGATCCACCAGGACGTCCCCAGATTGATCAGCGTGTCGTCATCCGAGAATGAAAACCTGTTGATGCTGGATGGCGTGCAGAGGCGATTGCGGATGCCGCTCCACGACGCGTCATCGACTTCCGACGACTGCGCCGCGGCGTTGACGAGACTGAGAAAATCGAGATGGCTGATCGTGTGCCATGTCCCTGGCTCGGGCGCGTAAAATACAACCGCGCAGCAATCGCCGCTGGCCTCATCGCTCAACGCGCAGACCGCGAGATTGATTTGCACGCGTTGAATGCCGGTGGGAAAGCGATTGTTCCTGAAATAATCGATAAGATCGCTGCAATCCACGGCGAGGCTCTGGCCAGAGCTTGCGCGCGGAACGGCCCGGCCCTTGGCGGCGCGGTTTTCTATCGGCCGCAAGTCGTCGCGACTTAGTTTGCCGTCGACAACCGAAAGCGGCGACCTTGTTGGATTGAGGATGTCAAAGAGCTGCAAAAGCGAAGTACCCCACTTTCGGCTTTAGATTGAAATTCGCGCGCCACAGCGTCAATCTACAGCAACCGGTCTCGGCCTGGCGAAGCTCATAGCCTCCATCATGGCGACGCGCCCGGCTAACTCGGAATCCGGGGAGAGCACAATTTGCAGAACCCCACATCCCACCAGTCGACGGTCGCGATTGTCGGTGAAGGCGCCCACGTCCGTCAATTGGGAACTCTCTAGAGCAAATTCCTGCACCAGCCGGTCGCCAAGCGGTTTCTTGAAAACGAGCCGCTCAAAACGAGGCTCGCTGTCGCCCAGCTCGATTTCGCATGCTTCTCCCGTCGAGCAGGCGGTTATGCGGGCATTTATTTGGCCGCCTGGCGGCGCTTTGAGTTGAATGTATAACGCAATCTCTCCGCGCGCTTCATCGGGAAAGCGCAGCGCCAGAATTGCCCGGCGCGAGCGGGTCCAGACGCCCCAGTCTTCGCACCGGCGCCAGCCGTCGCCAAGACGCATTTCTCCGCCGCGACAAGCTGTGATGTCGTCGCCCGCCTGTCGCGCGCGCATTGTGTAGAGCGTCTTCCATTCGACCTTCGGATCGCCGGCGAAGTCATCGCGGGTCGCGCCGTATGAGTTGTTCTTGATCGCTTGCGCCGCGTCGAGCGCCTGCGAGGCGATGGCCGGCCATTCCCGCGGCTTGAAGGTTTGTTGAATGCGCGCTTCGATCGCTTTGCGATAATCTGCGGTGAACGCGAGCTTCTCGATCGCCGCGCAGGCTTCGCGCAAATTGTAGGGGTCGAAATATTGCGCCAGATCTGCACCAGCTTCGGGCAGCGACGAGACGTTTGAGCTCGCCACCGCCTTGCCAAAGCAAAACGACTCGGTGATCGGCAATCCCCAGCCCTCGTAGAAGCTCGGGTAAACCGTGAAGGCCGCATTGGCGTAGAGCGCCGCCAGACTGGAATCGTCGATTGTTTCGAGGAAACGGATCTTCGATTCGAGCAGCGGGCGAGATTTCACATAGGTCAACGCGGCATCGAATGAGTATCCAGGCTTGCCGACACACTGCAGATAGGGCGTGGCGCGCACGCCGCGCCGCGCAATCATCAGGTTCCACACCTGGAAAAGCAGGAGATGGTTCTTGCGCGATTCGAGGGTGGAGACGCACAGAACATAGGGCGGCTTGCCACTGGCGGCGAAAGCCATATCCGCGCGCTCAAGAACTTCCTCAATCGATGGAGGGGACGCGCCGGGCGTTTCCGCGCCGTTTGATGCACGCAAGTCGCCATCGAGCGGCACGACGTAAACCTCCGGCGCCGGCAGCTTCATCGTCCGCGCGACTGTTCGCAGGTCTTGGGCTGTCGACTGCGAGCAGGCGAGGAACCCGTCCGAATTTCTCAGCATCCCGCCAATCCAGCCGCGGAATTGATCGACGAGATGAGGCGCGCAATGCTCTGGCGCAACCAGGGGAATACAATCGTAAATCAGCGAGATGAAGGTCACGCGCTTTTTCCGGCGAAGCGTCCGGATCAACAGGAGATGATCCTCAAGCCACCAGCACGCGCCGAGGCTGATCAACACATCGCCTTTGACGAATACAAATTGATTGGCGCGCGTCGAGCCGCCGAGGCGCTTACGCAACGAGCGCCAATCAGCACCGTCGCAGGTCGCGAGGTTTCCCACGGCCTCAATGAGCGCGAGAAAATCGCGCCCGCCGATTGCATGCCAGGCGTCGGATTCCGCGCAATAGAAAACGCTCCGGCAAAGCCGCGCTCGGGCCTTGTCGGCCAGCGCGCCCGCGACGATGTTGATCTGGGCGCGCTGAACGCCGGTGGGCAGGCGGTTGTCGTCGAAATACTGCATGAGATCGCTGCAATCGAAGACCATTCGCGGCGCCGTTCCTCCGCCAGTCTCTGGATAGTCGAGGGCCGCGGGCGCGCTGATCGCGACGGCTTCCTGGCGAGCGATCGGCAGCTTCGGGTCCAACGCTGCGGCGCGTTCGTAACTCGCCCTGGCCCGGGGCAACTGGCCCTGCAGTTTCAGAACGTGGCCCAATTGCAGATGGGTGTCGGCGAGAGCGCTATCGAGTTCGAGAGAACGCCGATAGGCGGCTTCGGCGCTCGCGAGCTGGCCGCACTCCTTTCGGCGATGACCGAGTTGAACCCAAATTCCCGCTAATTCCGGCTCGGCGGCAAGCGCCAGTTCGTATAACGCCGCCGCGCTGCGCTACTTTCGCGCATCCCGGGCTCCATCCGCGTCCCTGATTGCCCTTCGGGCTGCGCAAAGGAAGTCCCTTGCCTTGAAAAAGTTCACGCACGCGACTCCCCTCGGGTCAAATCAACCCAGACAAACGGAGTAAATACTTCAGGCGATGCAGGAGAGTAGCTGCCTACTGTTCAGCCCTAAACAGCTAAATAGAGGGACAAGTTATAGGCGAGTGGCGCGCTTCGTGTCTATTCCGTCTCTATAGTCGGCCTGACGCGAAAGCAGTCGATACATAACAATTTCGCGCAATCCGCCCGCCGATTTCAAATTGCGCGCCAAACCCATTGCCCGGCGCACCCAATCAATGGTTGGGTGGGCCCAAGGTTGGCGTGAACGGGATACAGGCAAATCATGCTTCACGAAAGTGTTCTTGCGCAGGCGCGCGCGTTGCTCGACACCACCCCGCTGCTCGATGGGCACAACGATTTGCCCTGGGTCATTCGCAACGATCGGCACGCGCGCGGCGATGTCGTCGCCTACGATCTGACTCGCGTTCACCAGGACGGCGATACCGATATTCCGCGCTTGCGCGAAGGCAAGGTCGGCGCGCAGTTCTGGGCGGCGTTCCAGCCGACCAGTGCCCCGCACCCGGCGCGCACGACGCTTGAGCTGGTCGATCTGATCCTGCGCATCGAAGCGACGCATCCAGATGTGTTTTACCCCGCCCGGCAAGCGAGCGATGTCGCCAAGGCGCGGCGGGCCGGCAAGATCGCTTCCTTCATCGCGATCGAGGGCGGCGTTGGATTAGAGAATTCTTTTGGCCCGTTGCGCGTCTGGCACGCGGCGGGCGCGCGGCTGATGACGCTCTGCCACAACGAGACGCTCGACTGGGTGGATGCAGCGACCGACGCGCCGCGCCACGGCGGCCTCAACGCCTTCGGCCGGGCGGTGGTCGGCGAACTCAATCGCCTTGGAATAGTGGTCGACTGCGCCCACACTTCGCACGAGGCGATGCGGCGTGCGCTCGATGTCACGGCGGCGCCGATTGCGCTTTCGCATTGCAATTCCTTCACGCTGTGCGACCACCCGCGCAACGCGCCAGACGATGTGTTGCGGCGGCTCAAGGAAAACGGCGGAATCGTCATGGCGACGTTCGTGCCGGGGTTTATTTCGCAGCCGGTGCGGACATGGCAGGCGCAGACCCGCGACCGCTACGGCAAGGCTCCGCTCGCGGCCGACCCGAAAAACGAACTGGCGCAGCACGAACAGCGCCTTGGCGCGGCGCCGCGCGCCACGCTGGAACAACTCGCGGACCACATCGTCTACCTCGTCGACATGGCCGGCGTCGATCATGTCGGCATCGGCTCGGACTTTTTTGGCGGCGCGCAACCGCTCGGGCTTGAGAATGTCAGTTGCTTCCCCGCGCTGTTCGCTGAATTGATCCGCCGCGGCCTTTCGCGCGCGTCTCTGGCGAAAATCGCCTCGCGCAATTTCCTGCGCATGATGCGGCAGGTCGAACGCACCGGCGAGAAGCTGCGCCGCGAACGCGGTCCGGCGCTGGGGCGGATCGAGGATTATCCCGGCCCCTGAGCGGCGTGGCGCTGGTTGCGGCGCTGGCGCAGCATCGCCGTTGAAGCGGCGCTGAGCGCCATCGCCGTGGAGACAACCTGCGCGTATTCGCCATGCATGTTGGCCAGAGAGAGGTTGTGAACGTCCTCAGCGGGCCAAAGCTTGCCGGTGAGATCGCGCTTGACGACGGCCCAGCAGGCGTCGCCGACGACAAAAATGCGGTAGCCGAGATTGCCGCCGTGGCGCACGCTGGCTTCGAGCGAATTGTTGGTCAGGACGCCCGCCATGACCAGCGTCGTCGCGCCAATCTTATCGAGCGCACGTTCGAGATCGGGCGCGATGAAGGCGCTATTGGTCGCTTTGCCGATGATGATTTCGCCGGGCAGCGGCACGGCTTCGGGCTTGAAGGCGTGGCCGGGGCGATCCGGGCGATAAGGCGAATCCGGCTCTGTTGAATCATGGCGGATATGGATGATAGGCAGACCCTGCGCCCGCCAAGCCGCGAGCAGCGCGGCGACGGCAGCCTCGGCGCCGGGATTGTTGCGCGGACCCCAACGGGGATCGTCGATCGCGCGCTGCAAATCGATCAGAACGAGGGCCGCATCGCAGGGCAGGCGCATCGGTTTTCCCTCATCAACGCGGCGCGAGAACCCAATAGTCGAAGTCGAGGATGACGTTTTCCTCATAGCCCTCGCCATTGCGCAGCGGAAAGTCGGCGCAAGGCCGGTTCTTCGTCGCGACGGTGCGCAGGCGCAGCGCGCCGACATCGCCGCGCTGCGGCAGCGCGGCGCAATCGAGCACTTCGCTCCAGGCGAATACCGTATCGCCGGCGAACAGCGGCGCGACATGGCGTCCGCCGTTGATCGCAGTCAAATGAAAGGCGTTGGCGAGACCGTTGAAGCTCAGCGCGCGCGCCAGCGATATGACGTGGCCGCCATAGATCAGTCTGCGCCCGAAGCGGCCCTGGCCTTCGCTGAACTGATTGAAATGCACCTTGGCGTTGTTCTGGAACAGCCGCGTCGCCGTCTGGTGCTCCGCCTCCTCGACGGTGACGCCGTCGACATGGTCGATCTTTTCGCCGGTGCGGTAATCGCCCCAGCGGTGCGGCGAGCCGCCGAGGGCGAGGTCGTATCGCGCCGCGTCGATCGGCGGGCAGGCGACGCCGAGCGCGCTCGGAGGCACTACTGACAGGAGATCGGGCGCTACGGGCGAAGGCGCCGGCGCGTCGGCGCTGCGCTTTCGCACCATCACCCAGCGCACATAGTCGAGGATCGTCTCGCCGCGCTGGTTGAAGCCGCGCGAGCGCACGGTGACGATGCCGCTTTGCCGGTTGGAGTTTTCCTTCAGGCCGATCACTTCGGACGTGGCGGAGAGCGTATCGCCGGGCCAAACTGCTTTGAGAAACCAGCAATCGGCATAGCCAAGATTGGCGATGGCGTTGAGCGAGATGTCAGCGACCGTCTTGCCGAACACCGTGTGAAAAACCAGCAGATCGTCGATCGGACTGCGGGGATAGCCGATGGCTTGAGCAAAACTGTCAGCCGATTGCACCGCGAATCTGGCGCCGAACAATGCGGCGTAAAGCGCGACATCGCCATGCGTCAGCGTGCGCGGCGTTGCGTGGACAAAGATCTCGCCGACGCGAAAATCCTCGAAGAAGCGGCCGGCGCTGGTTTTGGGGGGGGGCGCGGAGGACAAGGGACCTCAGAACACGTAGGGGTAGACGTATCGGATGATGATATTCTCGACCAGCATGATCAGCAGCAGCAGAATCACCGGCGAAATATCGATGCCGCCCATGTTGGGCAGGAATTGCCGGATCGGCCGCAGCAGCGGCGTCGTCAGCGCGTCAACGAGGTTCCACAGCGAACGCACCAGCTCGTTGCGAATGTTGACCGCGTTGAACGCGATCAGCCACGAAAGCACGGCGGCGCCGATCACAACCCAGCGGTAAATTTCGAGGGCGGCGAGGAGGACATCAAGGATTGCGCGCATACCAGCTCCAGGACAATTCAGGCGTCGTCAATTCAGGCGTCGTATTCCGCTGCGCTGTCTCGCGGGAAGGGGGGCGCGCAACGACCAGGAGCCCAGAGCCGTTTCCCTCGTTGACACGCCCGAAGCGCGCACGTAAAGACCCGGCAGCCGGGGCTGTAGCTCAGATGGGAGAGCGCTGCAATCGCACTGCAGAGGTCAGGGGTTCGATTCCCCTCAGCTCCACCACGCAACGCCTTAATATTACAGTGTTTTCCGTCTCCTTAAATAGCCCCGACATATCCGCGACATGCGGATAATAGGCGCCTGGAAGAGGGGTC
>JAYUFK010000374.1:0-8224 GCA_043739325.1 Methylocapsa sp.
CGTGTCCAGTTGAGTCGCAAAACTCTGGAAACCAGTAGAATCAATGTCGTGCGCCGCAGCAAGCAAAACACGTACCGGACAGTCGTGGGACAAGCCCGGACATGACGGGGTAGGGTTTGGGCCAACTAAGGTAAAATCGAAGCAGCGCGCTTCAACTGAGACGAACGGGTAAGCGATGCGGATCAGGATTTCGCACGAGGCGACTTTCGAATATGCGCCGCCGGCGCGCTCGGTCATTCAATTGCTGCGCCTGACGCCGCGCAGCTTCGAGGCGCAGCACGTGTTGCGCTGGCGCATTTCGAGCGATACCGACGGCGTCCTTCGGCAGAGCGAGGATTCGCTCGGCAATGTCATGCACACGTTTTCCCATCCGGGGCCGATCGAGCGCGTGCGCATTTTCGCCGAGGGCGAGGTCGAGACTTTCGACGCCGTCGGCGTTGTGCGTGGCGCCGTCGAGCCGTTGCCGACCGACATCTATCTGCGCGCATCGCCTCTCGCCGAAGCCAATGGCGCGTTGCGAGAGTTCGCGCGCGAAGCGATCGGCGATAATTTCGCGCCATTGCAGCGCCTGCATCCGCTGATGGGCGCCATCCACGCAGCGATGACGCTTGAACCCGCGGCCGGCGCAGCCCATGCGCCAGCCGCCGAAGCTTTCGCGCTGCGCCACGGCAGCGCGCCTGATCTGGCGCATATTTTCATCGCCTGCGCCCGCTGGATCGCCATACCCGCGCGCTTTGTCAGCGGCTATTATCTGGGGGAAGCGGGCAAGGGCGCCGATCCCGCGCATGCGTGGGCGGAGGCCTATATCGCCGACCTCGGCTGGGTGTCGTTTGACCCCGCCAACGATCAATGCGCCGACGACAGCTACGTCCGCGTGGCCGTCGGCTTCGATGCGCTGGGCGCCGCGCCCGTGCGCGGCGCGCGCGCCGGTTTCGGGGTGGAGACGGTCGTGACCAGGGTTGTTGCAGCGCCGTCGAAAAGTTCCGGACAGAGACAGCGCCAGAGTTGAGGCGGCGGGTCTCTATTGCCCGATATCGCCGGGTGGAACCGGCGGCGCGTCGGTCGGGAAGAATCGTCGCGATGGCGCCGCGCGTGCGACAGGCGGGGGCGGCGGTTCGGTTCCCAGATCGAGCGGAGCGGCGTCGATGGCCGGTGGCGCAGCCGGTTTGGGCTTGCGCTTCTTTGGAGCTGGCGCCGGAGCGGGTTTCGCATCAGCCGGGTCGGGCGTCAGCGCCGCGGGCGCATCGGCGACTTCCGGGACGGTATGGATGATCTGCGTGCCGCCTTTGCAGTCGGTCAGCCAGATATCGTAGACGGGATGCTCGATGCCGTGCAGGCCGGGGCTGGCGGCAAACATCCAGCCCGAGAAAATCTGCTTGAAATTTTCCTTGTCGCCGATCTCGTCGACTTCGGCGAACACGTCGGTCTGCGGCGCTTCGGTCGCCGGGCGCGTGTAACAGACGCGCGGCGTGATCTGGAGCGAGCCGAACTGCACGGTTTCGTTGATCGCCACTTCGAACGAAACGATGCGACCGGTGATCTTGTCGATCCCGGAAAAAACGGCCGTGGGATTCTTGATCTTGTCGGCCAGCGCTGGACCTGCCGCGAGCGTCGCGCCAAACAGGGCAAGGGCGGCGAGACGGCGCTTTGTCGCATTCATCGGTTGATTCGTGTCCGCCGTACAGGTTCGCGCGCCCCTTAGCACGCGCCTGTCTCGCGATAAAGCGGGGCAAAATGAAGGCGCACGCGTCGCCGCTTGGGAGAGTGTCGCCCTAGGCTCCCGGCGTCCATGCCTGATAATCGCCGGTTGATGCCTGGCGCGGGCCGGGTTCCATCGTCGAGCCTTTGGGGCGAATCGCCGCCGGCGTGCCGGTGGGATTGCCGATATGCGGGCGCTCCCACGCGCGGGGTTGATATTTCTCGTCGGTCGGCGGCGTGTCGACGGTGTGATGCAGCCAGCCGTTCCAGCCGGGCGGCGTCATCGAGGCTTCCGATTCGCCGTTGTAAATCACCCAGCGCCGCTCGAAGCCGAGCGCCGGATCGATCGCGCCGCCGCGCGAGCGATAATAGGTGTTGCCGAACAGATCCTGCCCAACTTTTTCGCCGTGGCGGCTCGTATAAAAAAGCGTGTTGAGCGAGGCGCCGTTCCACCAGGTGAAAAAGCGCAAGAAGAACTTCGCCATGGACGTCAAACTTCCCGGATTCGGCGCGCCGAGCGGCCGTTGAGCTGCAATTCTCGGCGACTATGGCGAGGCCGGGAGGTCCTGTCCAGCGCCGCTCGCCGGGGCGAAAGCGGCCAGCCGCAAAGAAGCCGCAGAAGTGCCGTTTTGCCACTTGCGGACCGCCCCCGACTCGGACCAACCTGTCAAGACGGCGACAAATTAACTCAAAGTTATACATTCTTGTCCACAATATATAGTGCCTGAGCGACAAGCCGACACAATTTGTTGACGAAATCGTCACGAACGCGTATCGTTCAAATCTGTCCCGCGGTCGGTTGTTTTTGTGGAATCTGACGGCGCGGGATAAGCGTTTCAGGCAAAGAATCGGGCCGGATTGCCTAGAATTGGGTTGGGGAGCGGGCTGCATCGGCGGCCAGCGCGTTCGCGTCGCGGTTTGTCACGCGCGTCGCGTCGCGCAAGCGTAAGGTTGAGGCGCTTTCAAACGAATGGGGGCCGCTTGGCGGTCGAGGCGAGCGAGAAACTCGCAACAATCAGGAATGGGGCCAATGCGCATTGAACGGCGATACACCAAGGCGGAAATCTCACCTTACGCGTTGCTCGAGTTTCAGACCACGCGCAGCGAAATCCGCAACCCGGACGGGTCAGTGGTGTTCGCGCTCGACGCTATCGAAGTGCCCGCGAGCTGGAGCCAGGTCGCCGCCGACGTTCTCGCGCAGAAATATTTCCGCAAGGCCGGGGTTCCCGCGCGTCTGAAGCGCGTCGAGGAAAATTCCGTGCCGTCGTTCCTGTGGCGCTCGATTCCCGATGAGGACGCGCTGGCCGATCTGCCCAAGGCGGAACGCTTCGGCTCGGAGATTTCGGCCAGACAAGTGTTCGATCGTCTCGCCGGCGCCTGGGCCTATTGGGGCTGGAAGGGCGGCTATTTCAGCAGCGAGGAAGACGCCCGCGCCTACTACGACGAAATGCGCTTCATGCTGGCCAAGCAGATGGCCGCGCCCAATTCGCCGCAATGGTTCAACACCGGCCTGCATTGGGCCTACGGCATCGACGGTCCGAGCCAGGGCCATTATTATGTCGACTTCGAGACGGGCAAGCTGACCAAGTCGAAGTCTTCCTACGAGCATCCCCAACCCCACGCGTGCTTCATCCAGTCGGTCTCCGACGACCTCGTCAACGAGGGCGGCATCATGGACCTGTGGGTGCGCGAGGCGCGGCTGTTCAAGTATGGCTCGGGCACCGGCACGAATTTCTCGGCGCTGCGCGGCGAGAATGAAAAGCTGTCCGGCGGCGGGCGTTCAAGCGGCCTGATGAGCTTCCTGAAAATCGGCGATCGCGCGGCGGGCGCGATCAAGTCGGGCGGCACCACGCGCCGCGCGGCGAAGATGGTCGTCGTCGACGCCGATCATCCCGATATCGAAGCCTATATCGACTGGAAGGTGAAGGAAGAGCAGAAAGTCGCGGCGCTCGTCACCGGCTCGAAAATCGCCAAGCGCCATTTGAAGGCGATCCTGAAAGCCTGCGTCAATTGCGAAGGCTCGGGCGACGATTGCTTCAATGTCGAGAAGAACCCCGCATTGAAGCGCGAAGTGAAAGCCGCGCGCCGCAATGAAGTGCCGGACAATCTCATCAAGCGCATCATTCAATTCGCCAAACAGGGCTATCGCGATCTCGATTTCGCCACTTACGACACCGACTGGGATTCGGAAGCCTACCTGACTGTCTCCGGCCAGAACTCCAACAATTCGGTGCGCGTCACCGACGAGTTTTTGCGCGCGGTTGAGACCGACGGCGCCTGGGATCTGAAGCGCCGCCTCGATGGCAAGACGCACAAGACGCTGAAGGCGCGCGATCTGTGGGAAAAGATCGGCTATGCCGCCTGGGCCTCCGCCGATCCCGGCCTGCAATATCACACGACGATCAACGACTGGCACACCTGTCCGGCGTCGGGCCCGATCCGCGCGTCGAACCCGTGCAGCGAATACATGTTCCTCGACGACACCGCCTGCAATCTGGCGTCGTTGAACCTGCTGCAGTTCCGCGATCCCGTCACGCGCATTTTCGATGTCGCTTCGTATGAACACGCCGTGCGCTTGTGGACGCTGACGCTCGAAATCTCCGTGACGATGGCGCAGTTCCCCTCGAAGGAAATCGCGCGCCTCTCCTATGATTACCGCACGCTAGGCCTTGGCTTCGCCAATATCGGCGGGCTGTTGATGTCCTGCGGCATCGCTTATGACAGCGACGAGGGCCGCGCCATCTGCGCCGCGCTTTCGGCGATCATGACCGGCGGCGCGTACGCCACTTCGGCGGCGATGGCAGCAAAACTGGGCGCGTTCCCCGGCCACAAGGCCAATGCCTCGCATATGCTGCGCGTGATGCGCAATCATGCCCGCGCGGCCGAAGGCAAAGCCGACGGCTATGAAAAACTCAGCGTCGCGCCGACGCCGCTCGATCATGAGTCGATCGCCCGCGCCGGCGCCGCCTGGGCCGATCTCTCCGCCGCCTCGCGCCGCGTCTGGCGCGAGGCGATCGCGCTTGGCGAGAAGCATGGCTATCGCAACGCGCAGGTTTCCGTCGTCGCGCCGACAGGCACGATCGGCCTGGTGATGGATTGCGACACCACGGGCATCGAGCCGGACTTCGCGCTCGTCAAGTTCAAGAAGCTCGCTGGCGGCGGCTATTTCAAGATCATCAACCGCGCCGCGCCCGAAGCCTTGCGCGCGCTTGGCTATAGCGAAGCGCAGATCGCCGAAATCGAGGCCTACGCAGTCGGTCACGCCTCGCTCGGCCAGTCGCCCGGCGTCAATCACACGACGCTGCGCGCCAAGGGATTTGACGCGGCGACGCTGGCGAAAGTGGATGGCGGTCTCGCCAGCGCGTTCGACATCCGCTTCGTCTTCAACAAGTGGACGCTCGGCGCCGACTTCGTCGCCAATGTGCTGAAAATCCCGGCGGAGAAACTCGACGAGCAAAACTTCGATCTGCTCGCGCATATCGGCTTCACACGTCAGGAAATCGACGCCGCCAATGTGCATGTCTGCGGCGCGATGACGCTGGAAGGCGCGCCGCACCTCAAGCTCGAGCATTACAACGTGTTCGACTGCGCCAATCCGTGCGGGCGCACCGGCAAACGCTATCTCAGCGTCGAGAGCCACATCCGCATGATGGCGGCTTCGCAGCCGTTCATCTCCGGCGCGATCTCCAAGACGATCAACATGCCCAACGATGCGAGCGTCGAGGATTGCAAGGACGCGTATATGCTGTCGTGGCGCCTCGCGCTGAAAGCCAACGCGCTGTATCGCGACGGCTCGAAGCTTTCGCAGCCGCTCAACTCGCAGCTCATCGAGAACGATGACGAGGACGAAACGGAAGCCGTCGAGGCGATCATCGCCGCCAACACACCCGCGCGCGCCGCGATGGTGGCCGAAAGAATAGTCGAGCGCATCATCGAGCGCGTCGAGCGTCAACGCGAACGCGAGCGCCTGCCGAACCGGCGCAAGAGCTACATCCAGAAGGCCACCGTCGGCGGCCACAAAGTCTATCTCCACACCGGCGAATACGAGGACGGGCGCCTCGGCGAAATCTTCATCGACATGCACAAGGAAGGCGCCGCCTTCCGCAGTCTGATGAACAATTTCGCCATCGCGATTTCGCTTGGGCTGCAATACGGCGTGCCGCTGGAGGAATATGTCGAGGCGTTCACCTTCACGCGCTTCGAGCCGGCCGGCCTCGTGCAGGGCAATGACGCGATCAAGAACGCCACGTCGATCCTCGACTACGTTTTTCGCGAACTCGCAATCTCGTATCTGGGGCGGAACGATCTTGCCCATGTGCTGCCCGAGGACCTCGGCCATGACGCGCTGGGCGGCGGCGTCGACCAAGGCCGCGCGCCGGGCGAGCAGGGCGCAACACGCAGCAGCGTCGTATCGAAAGGCCTGGTGCGCTCGAAGACCGACAAGCTGATGCTTGTGCGCGGCGGGGCCGGCGATGCCGGGCCTAGCGCCGCGCCGCAGACCGCGCACGGCTATTCCACGCAAGGCGCGACCGCGTTGAAGGGCGATTTCGCCGGACTTACGGAGGAGGCAGTTGATCGAACTGCCTCGGGGCATGGGGAACTTCGTCTTGAATTCTCGCCGCCGGAGGTGACATCCGCCGACAAACGAGCTGAGGCGCGAATGAAGGGCTACGTCGGCGAGGCTTGCCCCGAGTGCGGAAATTTCACAATGGTGCGAAATGGTACGTGCCTGAAGTGTGATACGTGCGGCGGGACAACAGGTTGTTCGTAAAGGTGTGATTTTGCGCAACGATCACAAGGTTGATTTCCGAACCGAAGAGGCAATTAAGGCGCTTGCCGAAAACGCGCGGGCTTTACTCGACCCAAGCGGCCAACCCGCGTTCCGCGTTACCGACTGTATTCGCAAACTGAAGAAGCAAGAATTGTTCAAGCAAGGCAAATTTGAAATAAAGACATTTCGAAGGAGCGCAGCAGATCCCCCCGCTTATGTGACTTTTGAACCTATGCGGACGTTATATATCGACGAAGATATTTGGGAAGATGCTGATCAAAATCTCCCCTTGCCCAAATATATCGTAGCGCATGAACTTGGGCATTTGGTACTCCATAGTCACTACGCGCAGCCATATTCAGGTATTAAGGACAAGTGGATTCAAAAAGATGAACTGTCGGCCGAATGGCAGGCAGACCGATTTGCAGATTATTTTTTGGTGTCGGACGCAGAAGTACAGTTTTGCATAACTCCAAACGCAATTGCGAACCATTGCGGCGTCGAGCGAGATGTTGCTATCAGACGTTTGGGGAAGAAGTTCAAATACTTTGGTGACTGCTGCGCTGCGTGCGGAAATTTTGCCTTGGTCAGACGGGGTGCCGATTCGAAATGCGACATTTGCGGTAATATGTCGAAAGTAATGTAAATATGATCGCCTATTGGTTTGTTATTCTGGCGAATTTATTATAGTGTAAGCGTACAGTATCGGGAGTATTGAGTGGATAGTGCATTTGCATTTTTCAAAAACCTCAAGAAACACCCCCAAAGATTCTATATCATACATTATTCGTCGCAATCGTTATATGACGAGCGTGTTGACGGCCTTTCTCCAAGAATTACTTCGATCGTCGTAATGCAATTTTCGACGCGGCAAACTGTGAGTTTCGCGACCCACGCCGTTGCCGAAGACTTAGGAATCACGAGAGAACAAGTTCCGGGTCGATACGACGAGATTGAGAAGGCGCTGCTTGAGCGGTTCTATGCTTTTGTCCGCGACCGGCGCGAGAAGTATTGGGTCCATTGGAATATGCGCAATTTGGTTTTCGGATTCGAACACCTTGAGCATAGGTATCGGGTTTTAACGCATTCTGAACCACCCAACATTCCAATTGAAGTTAGATTGAACCTCAATGATTTCCTGAAGGAACGTTTCGGTAGCGGGTTCGCCAAGAATCCTCGAATGCTGAATCTAATGTTGCAGAATGGAGAGCGAGACAAGCGGTTTCTTGAAGGCGCCCAAGAGGCCGAGGCATTTAGGAATAGAGAATTCATCCGAATGAACAGTTCTACGATCTCAAAGGTTGAGTTCTTTCGCCACGTAATGATCTTGGCGCAGAAGGGCAAGCTCCGCACAGATGGAAGCGGCCTATTGCTCTGGGTCGATCGACTATTGGAGAGCAGATGGTCTCGAGTATTTGCACTTAGCTCCTCCGCTATCGGCATCGCCGCAACTATATCCAGAATCTTCTTCTAGACGACACACCCGGGGTAAAAAGTACTTAGTTGCGCGCGCCCAATTATCGTAGCATACGGTCGGTTTATGGTGGCAGTGCACATAACAGACATTCTCATTGAAATTAGCCTGCACTAAATGCGCCATCGCCTAGAATTCCGTACCTTTGAATGGTGCGCAAGTTTGTCAAAACAATTACGATAGCAAAGGTCATTGCGATTGGAACGTACAAGTAAATTCTGATGGCAGTCACACTTACAAAAATCGTGCTTGCGGAAAAGTGGCAGATATTTCGGGTTCTT
>JAYUFK010000375.1:0-2969 GCA_043739325.1 Methylocapsa sp.
GCTGTCACACACGCTGAAATGTCAGGTAGGACGAGGTTCTCCCCTCGCGTTGCGCTTTTGCCTCATAGCGGGTCGATCGCCATTCGGGCCAGGCTTCAAGCCAATCGCTGGATTGGCGCGCCGTCCAGCGGAACGCCGGCGCCTCGAGAATCCGGCGCAAAGCCCAGCCACAATAATCGTCAATGTCGCTGGCGAAGCGCAATTCGCCGCCCGGGCGCAGGATTCTCGCCAGTTCGTCGATTAGCGCCGACGAGATAATCCGACGCTTGTTGTGCCGGCGCTTGGGCCAGGGGTCGGGATAGAGGCAGAACACGCGCGACACGAAGCTGGCCGGCATGGCCGCGATGAGCGCACCGGCATCGCCCGAATGGATGCGCACATTCGACAGGCTCTGTTCGTCGAGGCCGGCCAGCAGCTTGGCGACGCCGTTGACGAAAGGCTCGCAGCCGATGAAGCCGATATCGGGCCGGGCGGCGGCCTGGCCGAGCAAATGCTCGCCGCCGCCAAAGCCGATCTCCAGCCAGATTTCGCTGGGGGCTTTGGCGAACAAAGGCGCGGAACCGGCGAACGCCGCCGGCGCTATTTCGACGCGCGGTAGCGCCTCGCGCATCAGGCGCGCATGATACTGGCGCAACGTCTTGCCGCGCGAGCGGCCATAAAGGGCGCGCCGGCGCGGTTCGTCAGGCGCCGGCGCCAAGCCTGTCCCGCCCGGCGCGCCGCTCAGGAGGCGAGCTGCCGCAATTGTGGGGCAAGATCGGTCTTCTCCCAGGAGAAGCCGCCGTCCGCCTCGGGCGCCCGGCCGAAATGCCCGTAGGACGAGGTGCGCGCGTAGATCGGCTTGTTGAGGCCCAGATGTTCGCGGATGCCGCGCTGCGACAGATTCATGATCTCCATCAGCGCGCCTTCGAGCTTGCCTTCCTCAACATGACCCGTGCCATGCAGATCGGCGTAGATCGACAGCGGTTTGGCGACGCCGATCGCATAGGACAATTGCAGCGTGCAGCGCTCGGCGAGGCCGGCGGCGACGACGTTCTTGGCCAGATAACGGGCGGCATAGGCGGCCGAGCGATCGACCTTGGTCGGGTCCTTGCCGGAGAAGGCGCCCCCGCCATGCGGCGCGGCGCCGCCGTATGTATCGACGATGATCTTGCGCCCGGTGAGCCCGGTGTCGCCATCGGGGCCGCCGATGTGGAACTTGCCGGTCGGATTGATGTGCCAGACCGTGCGCGGCGTGATCCAGCCTTCCGGCAGGGCGCTATGGATATAGGGGCGCGCGATGCGGCTGATGTCCTCGGACGTCAACGCTTCATCGAGATGCTGATGCGACAGGACGATCTGCGTCGCCTCGACCGGCTTGCCGTTGACGTAGCGGACCGTCACCTGGCTCTTGGCGTCCGGCCCGAGGCCTTTCTCCTTGCCGGTGCGGCGCGCCTGCGACAGCATATGCAGGATTTTATGGGCGTAATAGAGCGGGGCGGGCATTAATTCGGGCGTTTCGCGGCAGGCGTAGCCGAACATGATGCCCTGATCGCCCGCGCCCTCATCCTTGTTGCCTGCCGCATCGACGCCCTGGGCGATATCGGCGGACTGCGCGTGCAGAAGAATTTCGATTTTGGCGTCGCGCCAATGAAAGCCTGGCTGCTCGTAGCCGATGTCCTTGATCGCGGCGCGCGCCACCTGCTCGATCTGCTCATTGAGCAAGGTCGGGCCGCGCACTTCGCCGGCGATCACGACGCGGTTGGTCGTCGCCAGATTCTCGCAGGCGACGCGGATCTGATAGGGATCGATCCCCGCCTTCTCGCCTTCGCGGAAGTAGAGATCGACGATTTCGTCGGAAATCCGGTCGCAGACTTTGTCCGGATGCCCTTCGGACACGGATTCGCTGGTGAATTCAAAGTTCTGCCGGGCCATCGAGCACTGCTCCAGTCGTGGATTGTCGTTACGGGCGCAAGCGGCCCTATGCGGCGGCTCGCCATGCGGCGCTCTGAGGCAGCCGCTTTGAACCGGGCGTGCTTTTGACAGCCAGCGTTCGTTTCGTCAAGCCAAATGCGGTTCCGCGTTCGTCATAACGAACGACCCCAAGCTATTCCTGGACGAGCGACGTGACGAGGTCGAGGATGCGCCTGCGCACTTTCGGGTCGCGGATCAACGCGAACGCCCGGTTCAATTGCAGCCCTTCGGCAGTGGACAGGAAATCGGCGATATAGGCGTTCGAGTCGGGCTCGGCGAATCCCGCGGCGTGAACAGCGCTCGTCGGCGCGCCTTCGAAGAAATAGGCGGGGGTTACGGTGAGCGCCCGCGCCAGCTCCTGCAATCGGCTGGCGCCAATGCGGTTGGCGCCTTTTTCGTACTTTTGTATTTGCTGGAAAGTAATGTCCAGCGATTCGCCCAGTTTACTCTGGCTCATCCCGACGGTAAGGCGCCGCATCCTCAGACGCGCGCCCACGTGTTTGTCGATCGGATTGGGGGTTTTCTTCATCGTCAAACCCGCTCTGCTCTTGAAGTCTCGGTAACGGACGCTAGGGGAGGAGGCGAGAATTGAAGGTAAAAACAAGACTAGCCGATGCTCGCAATACGCGCAACTCTGCGTAAGTACACTTGACGCGGTGGTTCGTCTAGGCCCGGCGACGCAGCGCGAGCGCCAGCACAAGGGCGACAAGCCACAGCCCCAGCGGGATCGCGGCGCCGTATCGGCTGAAGATAGTTTCCGCCTGCCCGACGGGCAGGCCGGTGTCGATGACGCCATCGACGCCCAGTGGAAGTTCCGCGACGACGCGCCCGAGACCGTCGGTGACCGCCGAAATGCCCGAATTGGCGGCGCGCACCAAGGGCACGCCGAGTTCAATGGCGCGAAGCCGGGCTTGGGCGAAATGCTGATAGGGACCGGGCGTCACGCCGAACCAGGCGTCGTTTGTCACGTTGAGCAGCCAGGTGGGGCGAGGCGAAAGGGCGGCGGTGTCGAACTCAGG
>JAYUFK010000376.1:0-21881 GCA_043739325.1 Methylocapsa sp.
CTAAGCCGCCAGACCGAAGGCGAGTTCAGGAAAGCTCCGAAGGATGAAACGTCCGCTCGCCATGCTCGCCCTTGCGCTTCTTCTCGCGCCAGTTTCGGCCTCCGCCGCCGAGCGGGCGCCAGCGGAGATTGTCACCGAGATCTACCGCATCGCCGGAGGTCCGCAGGGCGACTTCCAGACATCGGGGATCGAGGATAAAGGCGTGCGCGCCCAGTTGAGCCGGACCCTGGTCAAGGCGATGGATGCGATGAACAGGCGATCGAAGGCGACTGACGAGCCAATCCTCGATTTCGATCCGATCACTGACGCGCAAGACCCGAGCGTCAACGACCTGAAGATCGCCCCCGAGGCCGGCGATCCCGCGCATCCGATTGTCGACGCCAGCTTCGACAGCGGCGCGCCCGAGCGCCACATCGTGCGCTACGTCTTTGTGCGCGAGGGCAAAGCGTGGAAAGTCGACGACATCAGCGGCGGCGCGGGCGAAGGCAAGTGGGATTTGCGCGAGATCATCGCGTCGAAATAAGGGGTCGCGCCCCTACTTCGCTGACGTCTGCAGCGCCAGCGCGTGCAACTCGCCGCCCATGCGGCCTTGCAGCGCGCCATAGACCATCTGATGCTGCTGCACCCGCGTTTTGCCCTTGAACGCCGAGGAGACCACCGTCGCCGAATAATGATCGCCGTCGCCGGCCAGATCCTTGATCTCGACGTCCGCGTCCGGAAAAGCCGCCTTGATGAGGCGGCTGATCTCTGATGAATCCATCGCCATCGTTTAAGCCACTTCCGCCTTCACTGGCGTTGTCGCGCCGAGCCTGGCGAGCACGCTCGCGGCCGGTTCGGAGCACGGCACCATCACGCCGCCCGCCAGATAAATCGTGCACTTGGCCGGATCGGTCGTCGTGATGGCGATCACCTGATCGCTCCTGACGTAGTTCGAGCCGACCATCGCCTTGACCGCAATCATTTCCATCAGACCAACTCCACGGGCGCCGCCATATAAGCCGGCAGGAAAGACTCGAAGGCCGAATCAAGCGCTTTGACGCTTATCTGCGCCTCCCCTGGCAGGGTCAAACCATCCCCGCCGGTTTCGCCGATCGCCGCAACGAGCACGCCTGCCGCATGAGCGTCAACGATGATCTGCGCCACGGCGCCGGCTTCGACGCTGATGACATAGCGCGCCTGATCCTCGCCAAACAACCAGGCATGCGCGGGGCCAACGACCGCGCCCGCGTCGATGGTCGCGCCGACGCCGCCGGCTATCGCCATTTCCGCCAGCGCGACGGCAAGGCCGCCATCGGAAATATCATGGACCGCGACGACGCGCCCCGCGAGAATGAGACCGCGCAGGAATTCGCCGTTGCGGCGCTCGCTGACGAGATCGACGGGCGGCGGCGCGCCGGCTTCGCGCCCGAAGACCGTCTCCAGCCATGCCGAGCGCCCGAGCCAGCCGCCCGGCTCGCCGATCAGCAGGATTTTCTCGCCGGCCGCCTTGAAGCCGATCTTCGCGGCTTTCGCCACGTCCTCGATCAGTCCGACGCCGCCGATGGCGGGGGTGGGCAGGATACCCGTGCCCATGGTCTCATTGTAAAGCGACACATTGCCCGAGACGATCGGGAAGTCGAGCGCCCGCGCCGCTTCGCCGATGCCTTGCAGGCAGCCGACGAGCTGTCCCATCGCGTGCGGTTTTTCCGGGTTGCCGAAGTTGAGATTGTCGGTCAGCGCCAGCGGGCGCGCGCCCACCGCGATGAGATTGCGCCAGGCCTCCGCCACCGCCTGCTTGCCGCCCTCGACCGGGTCGGCCTCGCAATAGCGCGGCGTCGCGTCGGTCGTCAGCGCCAAGCCTTTCGGGCCGTCGCCAAGCCGCACGACAGCCGCATCGCCGCCCGGGCCTTCAATCGTGTTGCCGAGAATCAGCGAGTCATATTGCTCGTAGACCCAGCGCTTCGAGCCCATATCAGGCGAGGCCAGCAGCTTCAGCAACGCTTCGCGGTTCGCCATCGGCGGCTTGAGATCGCCAGCCGCCAAAACTGGCGATTTCGGCGTTGTCGTCCACGGTCGGTCATAGGCGGGCGCCTGATCGCCGAGCTCCTTGATCGGCAGGTCGGCCATCACCTTGCCGTGCCGCTTGACGACAAAGCGCAGATTGTCCGTCGTCTTGCCGATCACCGCGAAATCGAGGCCCCATTTGCGAAAAATCGCCTCCGCCTGCGCCTGCTTGGCCGGATGCAAAACCATGAGCATGCGCTCCTGGCTCTCGGAAAGCATCATTTCGTAGGCGCTCATGCCGGTCTCCCGGCACGGCACGGCGTCGAGGTCGAGTTCGACGCCAAGATCGCCCTTGGCGCCCATCTCGACGGCGGAGGAAGTGAGCCCGGCGGCGCCCATGTCCTGAATGGCGACGACGGCGCCGGAAGCCATCAGTTCGAGGCAGGCTTCGAGCAACAGTTTCTCGGCAAACGGGTCGCCGACCTGCACCGTCGGGCGCTTCTCCTCGGCGTCTGCCTCAAACGAAGCGGAGGCCATGGTGGCGCCGTGGATGCCGTCGCGGCCGGTTTTCGAGCCGAGGTAGACGATCGGGTTCCCGACCCCGGTGGCCTTGGCGTAGAAAATCTCGTCGGCGCGGGCGATGCCCACCGCCATGGCGTTGACGAGGATATTGCCGTCATAGCGCTTGTGGAAACCGACGGAGCCGCCAACCGTCGGCACGCCAAAGGAATTGCCGTAGCCGCCGATGCCAGCCACCGCCCCCGCCAGCAAATGCCGCGTCCTGGGGTGATCGGGCGAGCCAAAGCGCAGGAAATTCAGGCAGGCGACGGGTCGCGCGCCCATGGTGAACACATCGCGCAAAATGCCGCCAACTCCGGTCGTCGCGCCCTGATACGGCTCTATGAACGAGGGGTGATTGTGGCTCTCCATCTTGAAGACGCAGGCAAAGCCGTCGCCGATATCGATGACGCCAGCATTCTCGCCCGGCCCCTGGATGACCCAGGGCGCGGTGGTCGGCAGCTTGCGCAGATGGATGCGCGAGGACTTGTAGGAGCAATGCTCGTTCCACATGGCCGAAACGATGCCAAGCTCGGTGAAGCTGGGCGTGCGGCCCAAAACGGCGAGAAAGCGCTGGTATTCCTCCGGCTTGAGGCCGTGCTGGGCGACGAGCGCTTCGGTGATTTCAGGTTCGGCTGCGCTCACTATTTGTTCCCCTGGCCGCGGCATACCCGCGCGAAATAGCCGGGCGGGCGGCACGTGGCAATGGGCGCGGCGGGATGCGGGCGATGCGCGGGGTAGCGCCGCGTGGTAGGTTTGCGCCATGAACAGCCTCGACATCCGGGCGTTGGCAGGCCTTCTGTTCCTTATCCTGGCGATGGCGGCGCTGATATTCATGCCCGCCGTAACGCTAGACTACTGGCAAGCGTGGGTTTTCCTGACGATTTATTTCCTCACTTCGCTGGCGATCACGCTGTACCTGATGAAATACGATCGCGCGCTGCTGGAGCGTCGGATGCGCGCACGGCCCACAGCCGAGAAGAAGACCGACCAGAAGATCATCATGGCGTTCGCGTCGGTGGGTTTCCTCGGCCTGCTGATCGTTCCGGCACTCGACCGGCGCTTCGGCTGGTCGCACATGGCCGGCCATTTTGCGCTGGCGGGCGGCGCGCTCGCGCTGATTGGCTGGCTCGGAATTTTTTTCGTGTTCCGGGAGAACACGTTCACTTCCGCGACGGTCGAACTGGCCGTCGATCAGAAAGTCATATCGACTGGTCCTTACGCGCTGGTCCGCCACCCGATGTACGCCAGCGCGCTTATGATGCTGGCCGGCATGCCCATCGCGCTCGGTTCGTGGTGGGGGCTGCTTATCTTCTTTGCAATGCTGCCGGCATTGATTTCGCGGCTGCTCAACGAGAAAGGATTCCTGGCGAAGAAGCTGCCCGGCTATATCGCCTATCAAGCGAAGACACCCTGGCGCCTGATCCCCTTGATCTGGTGAGGCTTACTTCACTTCCGATTGGTCCTGACAGGATTTCGTCGATCCCCGCGAAAACCAGTCGCCGCATTTGTCGCAGCCCGATAACGCGAGGCCGGCCGACACCAGCAGCAAGGCGACGAATACGCGCATCCTCCAAGCTCCAGGCGGAGCCGAGATGGCATCGGGCAGCCTAACATTCATCCGCGCGAATCCTGGAGAAAGTGCTAGATCGGCGCCCGACCATTATAACTCGCTCCCTGACGAAGGCACGCGCGATTTTTCTCGATCTCGAATCTCGTCAAGATAAACCTCGGAAAGCTTCACCTTGACGCAACACAACAAGGCCGCCGGCGTGGTCCGCGCCGGCGGCTTGGGCAGTTGTAGCCTGATGGATCACACAAGCCAAAACAATATCCTGTCGCTTGGCTTGCAGCCTGCGATCAGCCTGATTTCTTGACCCAAATCTTGCAATATCCGGAAGGACTGATCACGCCTTCGACGGTCTTGCACGCGTTGGGCGCCTCGAACAGATTGCAGCCGTCGCAGCGCTTGTCGCCGCTTGGCGTGTCCTGATAGGCCACAGCCTTTTGCGCCATCTTGGCTGCCTGCGCCTGCGTGATGCCGAGTTCGAGCGCCGCGCCGGCTCCGGCAACGCTCGCCAGCGTCCGCAATACGCCGCGACGCGTGAGGCTGGAATGTTGAGTCGTGTCGTTCATGGAACAGCGCCCTTGTTTTGCGGCGGAAGCGTGATGCGCCCGCATAAAGTTTTTACGCGTTCTGGCTAGCATCGCTCCGACCCAGCGCCCTTGATCCAGGTCAAGGCGACCGCCAGTGGTTGCAGCGAGCGGGCCCGCGAGATCGCGTGCGAAAATCCCCAGCGCGGCGTGGCAAATATACTTAAAGGCACACCCGCCACGACGATCGGTCCGAGCGTCTCTGCGATTGACGCAGGTCAAACTCGTTTCGACCGGCGCGTGCAAGATTATCTAACAAAATGTTCGCTGCGACAAAATGTGCGCCAACAGCGGAACCTGTCCGGAGATGGAAATGCGCGTCCGAGACTCAATGTCGAAAAGCGTGGTGAGCATTTCGCCCAGCACGACTATTGCCGAAGCCCTTGACACGATGGTTCGCTCGCGCCTTAGCGGGCTACCGGTGATCGATGACGTGGGGCGCCTTGTCGGCATGGTGAGCGAGGGCGATTTCTTGCGCCGTTCGGAACTGGGAGCTGAAAAGCCGTCGAGCTCGTGGATCGCGAGCCTCCTCATGCCGGGCAAGGCGGCCAAAGCCTACGCCCGCGCTCACGGACGGCGGGTCGATGAAATCATGAGCGGCAATGTCGCAACGGTGGAGCCGAACGCGAGCTTGGGCGAAGCTGCCGCGCTGATGGAGAAGCGGCGCGTCAAGCGGTTGCCCGTTGTCGAGGATGAAAGGGTTGTCGGCATCCTCTCGCGGTCAGATTTCATGCGCACGCTCGCCGAGATTGTTCGCCCGAACGACGATGAGCAGCCGGCCTCCGATGAGGATATCAAGCAATGTATCGTTGCCGAACTGCACGCTCAGCCATGGGCGCCCGTCGCCTCAATCGATGTCGCGGTGAAGGACGGCGTCGTGAGTTTCCACGGTGTTCTCACGGACGAGCGCCAACGCCACGCCATTCGCGCCGTCGCGGAAAATGTTCAGGGCGTGCGCAAAATCCACGATCATATGGTCTGGACGGATCCATTTACGGCAACAGTGATTCCGTCGCCCGAGGACGAGGAAAACGAACAGACAGCCGCGGCGCGGATGTGAGCCGCTCAATGCTTTGGAAGCGCGAATTCAGGGAAGGGAATTGTCATGAACCAGACAGTCGCAAACAAGCCTCATAACGCCACGGCTCGCGCAATCGTCGGCTACAAGGACATTATGGTGCATCTCGACGCGTCGCCGGAGGATGAAATCCGGCTTGGGCACGCCGAGACGCTTGCGACGTTGTTTGGCGCGCACTTGACCGGCATCTACACAAACATGCTGCCGGAGGCGATCGCCTATTCGGCGGAAGTGGGCGCCTCGGCGATTTATGAGTTGGAACAGCGGTTGCGCCAGCAAGGCGAGGTCAGGGCAAAAACACTTACAGAGCGTTTCACACGGCTCGCGGTTCCAAACGAATTGCGGAAGATCGAAGACCTGCCCGGCTTTCTTCGGCATGGCGTCGCCAGGGAAGCGCGTTGGGCTGACCTGTTTGTCGCGACCTGCCCGCGCGAGGCGGACGATCGACAGTGGGGCGGGATGGTCGAATCCGTGTTGTTTGAGAGCGGCCACGGCGTCTATCTCGCGCCGCCCGGAACACGCGCGCGTGACGAGATCCGGTCGATCGTTGTCGGATGGGTGGATTCGCGCGAAGCCGCCAGGGCGGTCACCGAGGCGCTTCCATTGCTGCGAGCCGCAACGACGGTTCATATCGTCGGCGTCAAGGAATCCGCGAAAGACGCGGGGGGATTTGCGCCGCTTTCCGATATTGCGGCGCATCTTGCGCGCCACGGTGTCGCAACCACGGTCGATATCGCGCCGGCTTCGGACAACAGCGTCGCAAGCGTCTTGCTGGACGAGGCGCACCGGGTGTCCGCCGATCTCATCGTGACGGGCGCGTATGGTCATTCACGCTTCCGGGAATGGCTGTTGGGCGGCGCGACGCGAGAACTGCTGCGGAAGTCAGATATTCCGCTGTTGATGGCGCATTGAGATCAGCCAGGCCTAATCCGTAGGGCGACTTTAGGGGGTTATCACCGCCGCGCCTTGAAACCTTCCTGCTCGTAAATCATCGAGCGCCTCGTTCGCATGAGCCAAAGCGTAACGATTCGTCGTTGTCTTGACGCCGGCCTTGGGGGCGATGGCCAAGAATTCGATCGCGTCCTGACGCGTCAGGTTGGCGACAGACGAGACCTGCCGTTCTTCCCACAACAGGCGATAGGAAAACCGCGGAATATCGCTCATATGAATGCCGCCGCAAACGACGCGTCCGCCCTTGCGCACCGCGCGCAGCGCGTTTGGCACAAGCGCCCCAACCGGCGCAAAGATGATTGCGGCGTCGAGTTGGGCTGGCGGCGTTTCGTCTGAAGAGCCGGCCCAGACCGCGCCGAGCGATGACGCAAGTTCCTGCGCCGATTTGTCGCCGGCGCGGGTGAATGCGTAGACTTCCCGCCCTTGCCACCGACAAACCTGTGCCAAAATGTGTGCGGCCGCGCCAAATCCGTAGAGGCCGATCCGCCTCCCCTCCCCGGCCATTTTGAGCGACCGCCAACCGATCAGCCCGGCGCACATCAGCGGCGCAGCGGCGACCGGATCGTCGACGCCTTCAAGCGGGAATGCAAAGGCGGCGTCGGCGACGACGTGCGTGGCGAAGCCGCCATCGCGCGTGTACCCGGTAAACACCGGATAGTCGCAGAGATTTTCCTTTCCCGAAGCGCAATATTGGCACGCGCCGCAGGCATACCCCAGCCATGCGACGCCGACGCGAACGCCGAGCCCAGGCCGATCAACGCCGGCGCCGATTGCGTCGATAATCCCGACGATTTCGTGGCCGGGCACGATCGGCAGCATAAGATTGGGGAGTTCGCCATCGACGACATGGAGATCGGTCCTGCAAACGGCGCAGGCTTCGACCCTCACGCGGATCTTTCCGGGGCCCGGCAGCGGATCCTCGCGCTCCTCCAGCGCCAGCGGGCGGCCGATCGCGCGCAACACCATCGCTTTCATCTCTGGCCTCTCTCCTGCGCCGCTGCCTTCCCGCAGCGCTTCCGAGCTGCGCGCGACAGAGCGCACTGTCAGACATAAAGCGGCGCGCTTTTTTGCGCTTGGTCAATTCAATTGCGGAGGTTTGGTGCCATACGAACAAGACTTGCCGTTCCCATATTTTAGGGACATTTCGTTTGGAGGAACAGATGAGTGACATGGCCTTACGTCAGGACATCATCGACGAGCTCGACTTCGATCCCAGCGTTGATTCAGCCAATATTGGCGTCGCCGTCAGCGGCGGCGTCGTGACCTTGTCGGGGCACGTCAGCAACTATTCGGAAAAACTCGCGGCGGAAAAGGCCGCGCAACGCGTCAGAGGCGTGCGCGCAATCGCCCAGGAAATTGTCGTTCGCCACCCCAATGACAAGAAGACCGCCGACGACCAGATCGCCGAGCGCGCCTTGTCGAGCATCGCGTGGGATGCCCGCATTCCAGCGATCGACGTCAAGGTGAAAGTCGCGCAGGGGTGGGTGACGCTGACCGGTCACGTCAACTGGTACTATCAAGGCGCCGCGGCGGAATCTGCGGTGCGCAGACTGTCCGGCGTTATCGGAGTCACCAATCTCATCGAGGTGAAGCCCATGGCGCAGCCGCAGGACGTGCGCGCGAAGATTCTCGACGCGCTGAAACGCAACGCGGAAGTCGAGGCCGCCTCCATCCGCGTCATCGTCCACGACAACAAGGTGACGCTCGAGGGCAAGGTGAAAGCCTGGTATGAGCGGGGCGTCGCTGAACGCGCAGCTTGGTCGGTGCCCGGCGTGGCGGCGGTCGACGACCGCCTTTCGCTCACTTGACGGACGCAGGGATGGCGTAACTTCCAATGCGCCATCCCTTCTGTCGCTGTACGCGGGAGGCTGCGGCGGGATGCCGCAATTCTGACGGGCCTTGCCGGCCTTGTCGCTTGCCTCACGCGACTTGGCGCTGAATCGCTACGCCAAGGGACGCCAAACGGGCCTAAATCCCACAAGCCTATGGTTCGACATCCGAATGCGGTATTAGTCGGCCATGCAAATTGACAGCAGAGTCGAAACGAAACCAGGCTCTTGGGACGATCCTGCGTGGCAGGTGATCAAACGCGCGGGCGTAGGCACGTGGACTTTGGATCTTTTGACGCGCGAACTCTTTGCGTCCGAAAATGCACGCTCCCTGCTGAACCTGTCTGACGCTAGCTCGACCGATCAAGCAATATTCAGCGCCGTCGTGGACTCATCCGACCGTCGTGCGGTCGAAACCGCGATTGAGGGGGCAATCGCCGCCAACTCCGACATTGATATCCAGTTTCGCGTTCAGCGCGATGACGGGGCGCATTGGGTGCGCGCGATCGGCGGCGCTATCAAAGGAGCGGACGGGGCGGTTCAACGTGTCAGCGGGGTCATCATAGATGTCGACGCGCAAAAGCGCGTCGAAGAGACGTTGCGAGAGCGCGACGAACACTTGCGCTCTATTCTTGAGACAGCGCCGGACGGGATGATCGTCATCGACCAAGCCGGCTTGATCCAATCATTCAGCCGCGCCGCCGAGAGCATGTTCGGCTATGCGCAGGACGAGGCGGTCGGCCGCAACATCCGCATTTTGATGCCTGAGCCAGACCGCGGACGCCACGATGGCTATATTTCCCGTTATCTCAGGACTGGCGAACGGCGCATCATTGGCATCGGACGGATCGTGACGGCCATTCGGAAAGACGGCACAACTTTTCCAATGCATCTTTCGATTGGCGAAATGAACGCGGCGGGACGGCGCTTTTTCACCGGCTTCGTCCATGATCTGACGGAGGAACGCCGCACTCAAGGGCGACTGCAACAACTCCAGTCGGAGCTAGCGCATATATCGCGTCTTAGCGCTATGGGGGAAATGGGCGCCGCCCTCGCGCATGAACTCAACCAACCGCTTTCGGCGATCAGCAACTACATGAAAGGATCGCGCCGCCTGCTGGCGGCGAGTTCGGACCCTTCCGTCGGCAAGATCGAAGCCGCGCTCGATAAGGCGGCGGAGCAGGCGATCCGCGCCGGGCAGATTATCCAGCGGTTGCGGGACTTCATCTCGCGCCGGGAATCGAAACGGACAGTCGAAAGCCTCTCCGGGTTGATCGAGGAAGCGAGTGCGCTCGGCCTAGTGGGAGCGCGTGAGCAACGCATCGACTTGAAGTTTGATATCGATCGAGCGAGCGATTCCGTGCTCACAGACCGGATTCAGGTCCAACAAGTGCTGGTCAATCTTTTTCGAAACGCAATGGACGCAATGGCGGAGTCGCCGCGGCGCGAACTCACGGTCACAACCCGGCGGGTCGTTGGCAACATGATCGAGATCGCGGTCTCCGACACTGGCCCGGGGATCGCGAAGGGCGCCGAAGCACAATTGTTTCGACCGTTCTTTACGACCAAGAAGTCCGGCATGGGGGTCGGGCTGTCGATAAGCCGGACAATCGTTGAATCGCATGGGGGTCAAATGCGAGCCCAAACCAACGATGCGGGCGGCGCGACTTTCCGCTTTACATTGCCCATGGCTGCAACGGAAGATCGCAACCATGGCGGGTGACATCAACGTCTTTGTAATCGACGACGACGAAGCGATGCGCGACTCGCTTGATTTCTTGCTCGGATCGGCTGGCTTTCGCGTTCAAGTCTTCGAGACGGCGGAAGCGTTTCTCGACGCCCTGCCAAACGCTGGCTCCGGCTGCGTCGTCTCCGACATCCGCATGCCCGGCATGGACGGGCTGGAATTGCTCAAGCGCCTAAAGACCGAGAAACTTGTTCTTCCTGTTGTGATCATGACCGGGCATGGCGATGTGCCGCTCGCCGTCGACGCGATGAAGCTGGGCGCGGCGGATTTTGTCGAGAAGCCGTTCGACGACGAAAGGCTTATCGCCGCTATTCGAACGGCAATTTCGCGAACGAGGGAGATCAAGAAGGCGGGTTCTGTCTCGGACGAACTTTCGGCCCGGCTCGCCTCCCTCAGCCGGCGTGAGCGTCAGGTGATGGAGGGGCTCGTTGCCGGCCTCTCAAACAAGATTATCGCCCGCGACCATGGCATCAGCCCGCGCACTGTCGAGGTCTACCGCGCCAATGTGATGACCAAGATGCAGGCCGCGAATCTTTCGGAACTTGTCCAGTTGGCGATGCGCGGCGGCGTTCTGAGCAATTGAGTTTGATCAATTCGACGCAGCGGCAATTGCTCTATTATTGGCCGAGAATTGATTTTTGCGTCCAAACTCCAGGACGTTTCTGGACCAAGCAATGGACACTAAGCCCCTGGCGACGACAATCTTTGTGGTCGATGATGACCCCGACGTGCTGCTCTCGTTGAAGTTTCTGCTCGAGACGGAAGGCTTTCGCGTTCGGACGTTCGCAAGCGGGCAGGCGTTGCTGGAGTCCGGTTTGCCAGGGCGAATTGATTGCCTGATAATCGACTATAAAATGCCGAACATGGACGGCCTCGATCTTGTGCGGCAGTTGCGTGCGAGAGAGGTGCGGGCGCCTGTCGTGTTGATTACCGGGTACCCATTTGACGGCATTGAGGCGAAAGCCGCAGCCTCCGGCGTCCGGCATGTCGTGCTGAAGCCGCATATCGACGAGAGCTTGCTGACGCATTTGACGGCGGCGATGAGCGAGGCGAGCGCCGAGGGGTCCGACCTCCGGTAAGGCCCTTAGGGAGATTATCCTACGCGACGGACCGAAATATCGCCCGGCTCGATTGGCGACTAGCATCCCCTCATCGAATTTCATGAGGAGGCAGCGCAAATGTTTCATCACAAACTTGCTGACATCGTCGCCCTACCCCACTCGGAACCTGTTCCCGCTCCTTCAGGGTTGCCGTCGTTTTTCACGATAACCCGCGCTGGAATCGTGTCGACCGAATTTTCGTACGCCCGCGAGGAAGAGATTTATGGCGAATGCGAACCCGCGGAATACGTATACCAGGTCATTTCCGGCGCAGTCCGAACCTATAAACTTTTGAACGACGGGCGTCGCCAGATCGACGCCTTCCATCTCCACGGCGACATATTTGGCCTCGATTCTGGCGATATGCATCGCCTGACCGCCGAGGCGATCGTCGACACGAACGTGAGAATCACCAAGCGCCGCGCTTTGGTCGCAGCGGCGCGGGTTGACGTGCTGACCGCCTGCGATCTCTGGAAGATCACCGCCGACGATCTGCGCCGCGCGCAGGACCACATGTTGCTGTTAGGCCGCATGAACGCCATCGAGCGCGTCGCCGCATTCCTGCTCGAAATGGATCGGCGTCTCTCGGCGGCCCGAATGGTGGCGCTGCCAATGTGCCGGCGCGACATCGGCGATTACCTCGGCCTTACGCTTGAGACCGTTTCGCGGACGCTGTCGCTGCTTCACGAAAAGGACATTCTCAGCTTCTCCGGAGCGCGGCAGATCGTGCTGCGGGATCGCTCGCGGCTTGTCGCGATGAATGTGTAGTACGAAATCCGCTTTAACAGTTCGTCCGGTCGAATCCGCGCTTCGAAAGGACGAAGCGCCGATCGCAAGGCGCCGATCCTGCAAACGGCTTCTATATAACATATTTAATGGGTTATATAGAAGCCCCGGGGGGGGGGGGGCGCCGCCCACGCGGCTACGCGGAAAAACCGCATTCATCGCCCTGATTTCATTGGAAACCCCGCGAAGATCGTCCGCCTTATACAGTCCGACTGATCGGAGCGCCGCCGCTCTAGCTGGGGATCAACATCATGACCGAGGCGGCGCCCATGACCGCCGTTGCGATGCAACCAAGAGCGACGAGCGGCCGGGTTGCGACATAGTCCCCCATCACGGAGCGGCGCGTCGCCAGGATGATGATGACAACCATCAGCGGCACCGCGACGACGCCATTGATAACGGCGCTCCAGAACAATGCTTTCATCGGACTGATGGGGGAGTATTGAATGACAAGCGAAGCCAGCACGCTGACGCAGATCACGCCATAGAAGCCGCGCGCGTCGCTCGCTTTACGCTCCAAACCCTCATTCCACCCCATGCCTTCTGCGACGGCGTAGGCGGCTGACCCGGCAAGCACGGGAACGCCGATCAGGCCGACGCCGAGGATACCCAGCGCGAACAGCATGAAGGCGAAGTCGCCGGCAAGAGGGCGCAGCGCGCTCGCCGCCTGCGCCGCCGTTTCGATGTCCTTTACCCCAGCCGCATTCAAAGTGACGGCGGTCGCCAGAATAATGAAGTAGGCGGTAATATCCGAATAGAGCATGCCGCTCCAGGTGTCCCAGCGGATGCGGCGCAATTCGACAGGGGCCGAGCCGGGGTTCCGCAACAGCGACGCGCCGCCGCGCAAATCTTCAACCTCTTCGGAAGCCTGCCAGAAGAAGAGATAAGGACTGATCGTCGTGCCGAAAACGCCAACAACAACCGTGGCGGCAGCGGCGTCGAGCTTGATGTCCGGCCAGACTGTGCGCAGCGCCACCTCGCCCCACGGGACATGCACGGTGAACAAGACAGCCGCGTAGGCCAGCAGCGACAATGTAAGCCATTTGAGAAAGAACACGTAGCGGTGATACGGGACCAGGACTTGCAACAGCAGCGTGGCAAACACGAACAGCACGGTCATCACATGACGGTCGATGCCGCTGACAAGTTCCGCGGTCTCGCCCATCGCGGCGATATCGGCGGCGATATTGAGCGTGTTGGCGACGAGCAGCAGCAGGACGACGACCTTCAGCACGATCGGCGGAAACGCCGACTTGATGTTGGCGGCAAGACCCTTTCCCGTCACCCGGCCAATGCGCGCGCACATCGATTGAACCGCCGCCATCAGCGGATAGGCCAACGGCATCGTCCACAGCATGTTGAGGCCAAATTGAGCGCCCGCCTGCGAATAGGTGGCGATGCCGCTCGGGTCGTCGTCGGCGACGCCGGTAATCAATCCAGGGCCTAACCGCGAGAGTGGATGTTGTTTTATGCGCTCGAAAAGGATTCTCAGGCTGGCCGAAAGACTCGACGGGGTCGGCGCGATCATGCCCATTCAATTCTTCGCCATGCAAACATCATCGCGTTGCCCGCCATGCGGATGACCACAGCGCCAATCGCACTCAATCATGCCGCGCGTCGTCAGTCGACATTTCATTTCGTGGCAGGCCCAAGGCATTGAGGGCCTTCGCGACTGTCGAAGCAGTGTCTCCTCCGGCCTCAATCCGCGGCCACGACATCTCGCCTAAATCGGCATCTGCCTGGCGACGCGCAACTTCCGGCGTCGCGTCCGAAGCGTCGCCGCTTCGCTTCTCGACGCGTTCGATCCGCACTCCCAGCGGCGCGTCGAGCCAAAGTCCGTTGAAGGCCGCGCCGGCGCCTTGTGCTATCGCCGCGATGGCGTCGCGAGCCTGGCGTCGTTGGTGGACGGCATCCGCGACTACGCCAAAGCCCGCGATGAGCGTTATTCCCGCCTTCCGGCGTATTTCGGCATAGACTTTTGCTGATACGCTGGACTGATAGCCGGACTGCGCGAGATGTTCGGTCTGCGCAGCGCCGAGCAGACGCTTGCGTTCGATATCGCTGCGCAGATGCACGGCTCCCGGGCAGCGTCCGATGAACGGCGCGAGCTGCTCGGCGATCGTTGTCTTGCCCGCTCCGGAAAGACCGCCGATCGCCACAAGCCGAGGCGCCGAGGGCGACAGGAACACCTCGGCCATGGCGAAATACCGTCTGGCGTTTCCGCTCAATTCTTCCTGTTGCGCCTTGTCGCGAAAGGCAAGCGACGCGGCGATAACCTTGGCGCGGATCGCCGCCCTCAGGCTCAGAAATAGCGGGAAGACCGCGAGGCCCGCGAGATGCGCTTCGTCGCTTTGCCAGAGATATCGGTTGAGGACCGCATTGGCGGCCTGCGTAAAGCCACGTTCTCCCAGGTCCATTATGAGATAAGCGAGGTCGTAGAGAACGTCGATGCTCGCCATATCCTCGTCGAATTCCAGCGCGTCGAACAGCACTGGCTCGCCATGGATCGACGCGATATTTCCAAGATGCAGATCGCCGTGGCAACGGCGAACAAAGCCCGCCTTCCGCCGCTCGCCGAGCAGCGACAACTCGCGCTGAATAGCGGCCAGCGATGCTGAAGTGAGCGCCCGAACCCGCGCTTGCGGAAAAAGCTGCGCGCTCTCCGCCAGGCTTACGCCATTCTCGCGTATGAGGCTGTGAAGCGCGACCGCGCTGTCCATGTCCCTGCGCGGCGCGCGCCCGTGAGCTTGGACGACCGCTCCGGCGAGCCTCGCGATTAGACCGCGCGTCAGGCTTTCCTTACTGACCAGATGATCCATCGTGGCGTTTTCGTCGAAGCGGCGCATGTGCACGCAGTATTCAACGACCTCGCCGGGTCCATCGAACTCCAGCGTCTCGCCCGCCCGGGTCAATGCCGAAACACCGAGATAAATGTCCGGCGCGTTGTCGCGGTTTACTTCTAATTCGCGTACGCACGCCGTTCTGCGCTTCTCCAGGGTGGAAAAATCCATATAGGCGAAGCGCACCGCGCGTTTCACCTTATAAGCGTCGTCGCCAGCGAGAAAGACAATGGAGCCATGCGTGTCGATGCGACTCACTGGACCAGCCAGCGCGTAGGTCGCCGGGTCCGCTAGAAACGCGAGGACATCATGCTGATTCGCGACATCGTGCGAGATCATTTTGCTTCCATCGAGCGCCCGGATTTGGCCACCATTTGGCGGAATCATCTCTGATTGCCCCGTGCGGCTCGAAATGCATTGCGCGATGTCAATCCTTGATCGGAGTCTCCCGGCGCCTATCCGAATGACGGCGGCCCCCGAAGGCGCGGCTGCCATGGCGGCTCTTGATTGAGGTCAATGACGAAGCGCGCGACTTGCGATTGGGTTCCTACGGGGCAATTCCCACTAACCCTAACAATGAAAGGCAACGCGATGAAACTCAAGTCCCTCATCCCGGTCGGTCGCGAGAGGTCGTTGGCATCGACTTGGACCGATCCATTCCTTTCGCTGCAGCAAGAGGTCGAGCGCCTCTTCGACAATTTCGGCGGGCGTTTCGGCGTCAGCGCTAACATGAACGGAGGAAACGACATGCTTTCGCCGCGCATGGACGTCGCCGAAACCGACAAGGCGATCGAATTGACCGCTGAACTTCCCGGGCTTGAAGAAAAGGACGTCGACATCAATCTGGCCGACAACATCCTGACGATCAAGGGCGAGAAGAAGTCTCAGAAAGAAGAGAAAGATAAGAATTTCCGGTTGGTCGAACGGCACTATGGTTCGTTCTACCGGTCTATCGAATTGCCGGTCGGCGTCAAAGGCGACGCGATTCAGGCAAGCATCGCGAAGGGCGTCCTGACCGTTCGGATTCCAAAGCCCGAGCCAAGCGTCACCAAGAAGATCGAGGTCAAGACCGCTGCGTGAACGCGGCAGTGGCTGCCCCTTCGCCCGGGGGGCAGCCATACTTGTTTGTGGCGAAAGGCCCAAAATGTCATTACTCAATATCAGAAGCCGCGATATCGTCGCCGTTCTCGACGGTCACAAGGCCATCATAATGCGCAACGAGGGCGATGCAATTTATCCTAAACTCGTTGTGCTAGAGGCGCTGAAACACGAGCAGGCGCCGAACCGCGAACTCCATACCGACCGCCCGGGCCGGGTCCGTCAGTCGGCCGCGAGCTTTCGGAGTTCAGTTGAAGTGACGGATCGGCACGACGAAGCTGAGAGCGCATTCGTTCAAAGCATTTCAAAGCGCCTCGACGAACTGATTTCAGTCGAAAAGGATTGCGGCATCATTGTCGTTGCGCCGCCCCGAGCTTTGGGTGTCATGCGCGCCGCGTATTCCCCGGCTGTGTCCTCCGCGCTGCGCGCCGAGTTCGACCATGACTGGGTGCATCTGCCTGTCGGCGACATTGAGAAGCGTCTGATACATGCGTGAGGCGTTACGATCATGCCGTATTCTTCCAACGCCGATCTTCCTGCCTCTATCCAAAACCACCTGCCCCAACATGCGCAGGACATATTTCGTGCAGCGTTCAACGCCGCGTTCCACGCCCACGCGGCGGATCCCCGGCAAGAAGAGGCTGCGCATCGCATTGCATGGGCCGCGGTCAAGCATTCTTACGAGAAGTTCGGCGACGACTGGGTGAGGAAAAGCGGCGCAATCTCTGGGAAATGAGCGCTTTAACGAAATATCGGATCATTCTGTTATTCATTTTTGCGGGTCCAACGCATAGCGGAGCGACGCGATGACATACAAAACGGTAGCGCTCGCCCTTATCGCCGAGGGCGAGCGCGAATCCGATGCGGCAATCGGTTGGGCGATCGATCTGGCTGGGCGACATAAGGCGCATCTTGCGGTCGGCCTCGGCGTCCCGCCGCTCATCATTCCCGTCGATGGCGCCGCGGCTGGAATGATGGCGACCTACGAGGAAGAGAACATCGCGCTGCGCAAGCAATCGGAAGGCCTTGCCGATCGAATCCGCAACGATGCGATGCGCGCTGGCGCAATCGCCAGCGTCGAGATCACTTCGCAAGCCTATCGTCCGTTTTCGGCGGCGTTCTTGCGCCTCGCGCGGCTTAGCGATATCTGCGTGGTCGCGACGCCTGACCGCACTTCGGCGTACAAAAGCGATACTGTGCTCGATATCCTGATGGGATCTGGCGCGCCGGTCATCATCGCACCGGCGAATTGGCAGGAACGCGGTCCTGTTGCGACGGCGATCGTCGCCTGGGATGAGAGCACGAGCGCGGCTCGCGCGGTGCGCGGAGCGCTGCCGCTGCTCGCGGAGGCGCAAAGAGTGGAAGTGGTCTGCGTAACAGGCGACAAGACGATGCCGTCGGTCACTCCCGGCGCCGATCTCGCGCAATATCTGGCGCGCCACGTCGAAACCGTCACCGAGACTGAAATCCCGCTACAGGATTCCGATGTCGGTGCAACGTTGCTGCAGCATGCGTCGCTGTCCCGCGCGAATCTGCTGGTCATGGGCGCCTACGGGCACACGCGCTTTCGCGAGTTCGTGCTGGGCGGTGTGACGCGTTCAATGCTTCAGGAGATCAAGATTCCGACGCTTATGGCGCATTAGGGCCAGCGTCAAGAATCAGAGAATTGGAGCGGGCGAAGGGAATCGAACCCTCGTATGAAGCTTGGGAAGCTTCCGTTCTGCCATTGAACTACGCCCGCAATCTCCGTCTCGGCGGTCCAGCGCTTATAGACCAGTCGCGGGCCGCCGGTAAAGTCGAACTGCAGGCAGCCGAGCGCACTATCCTTCGCCGAACTCGCGAAAATGCTTGGATAGCTTCAGCCCCTGTCCCTGATAGTTCGAAACGCTTGTCGCGCCGTACAATTCGTCGGCCTTGTCGGCGAGTTGTTCGTAGACGAGCCGTCCGACTGGCTGGCCGTCCTCGATCAGGAACGGCACATCGCGGCTGCGAACCTCCAGCACCGCGCGAGCGGCGGGGCGCCCGTCGGCGCCGCAGCCAAAACCCGGATCGAAGAAGCCGGCATAGTGGACGCGGAATTCACCGATCGCCGGATCGATCGGCGCCATTTCGGCCGCCAAATCCGAGGGGATTTGCATCTTTTCGCGTGAGGCGAGGATATAGAATTCTTCCGGGTCGAGGATCAGGCGCTTGTCTGGCCGGGCGCGGATCGGTTCCCAGAATTCCCGAGCGGAGTAGGCACCTGCGCGATCGACGTCTATCACCTCCCCATTTTTTTGCGCGCGATAGCCGACGATCTGGTCGGGTGATCCGGCTAGCGCCACGCGCATGATCAGACCGTCCCTCAAATCAAGGTCCCCGTCGACTAGGGGCGTGCGAGCATGGATAGCTCGAATCTTTTCGTCGTCGAGGGCAAAATCGAACAGGTCCATGTGCTTTGAATGCCGGTTCCGAAACCGAATTTGGTTGAGCTTCGATCCCTCGCGCACTCGGACACTGAAGCTCCGCGGGGATATCTCGGCATACAGGGGACCGTGATAGCCAAGGCGAACCCTATCGAAAGCTTCCGAGCCATCGACGATCAGGCGCGTAAAAATGTCGAGCCGGCCAGTCGAGCTTTTCGGGTTGGCCGCGCCCGAGAGACTTGGTAGCAAAGCCAGGCGTTCGATCAACGGCGCAATGTAAACGATGCCCTTTTCCAACACTGCGCCATCGCCCGTCAGCGAAATACGCTCGGGTCTGAGACTTTCGAGGTGCTCAGCAACGGAACGCTCGCGCCCGGGCAAGAAGCTTGCTCTGACGCGAAAGGCCTCTTTGCCAAGGCGCAAGTCGAGGCTTGCGGGTTGGTATTGTGACTCGTCGATCGGCTGAGAGGCAACGATTAGCTTATTCTTGCGCCGCGCCATTGCCTTGATCTTCTGGCGTGCAAACAAGCCATGGGGCTTACCGAAAAAGCTCTCATCGGCGGCTTCGGCATCGTCAAAAAGCCGTGGGGAAGAATCGCGCCCGTGTGAAGTCATTGAGCCCCTTTTTCGTCCTAGCGATCTTATCAATATTTGGGCGCGTCGGAAGATACCTACTTGGAATGTGTGCACACGCTACGGATACCCCCTCTCCCGCTTGCGGGAGAGGGCTGGGGTGAGGGGCGTCAAAAAGGACCCTCATCCGGCGCTTCGCGCCACCTTCTCCCGAAAGCGGGCGAAGGGTTCGCGCGCTTGCCCTCTTGTTAGCCGCTCCCCGCATTGACGCCAAGGCGTCGCCAAGTCTAAAGAAGACATATAACGTGGTCATTTGAGCCGGTCGGCTTGCCGCCACGCTAAACAAGGGGCTAAAAGATCGGGGCTTTCCGCAAAACGCCCGCTCCATAGCTCCTATCGACGCGTTCGCGGGGCAGGAGAACTTTATGACGAACCCACGCAAGACCCGCGACCCGAAGACCCTGCGCCCCGCGACCCAGCTGGTGCATGGCGGCTCGCTGCGCTCGCAGTTCGACGAGACCTCCGAAGCGCTATTCCTGACGCAAGGCTATCTCTACGATACGATGGAGCTGGCCGAGAAGCGGTTCAAGGGCGAAGACCCCGGCTTCATCTATTCGCGGTTTGCCAACCCCACGGTGGCGATGTTCGAGAAGCGCATGGCGCTGCTCGAGGGCGCCGAGGCGGCGCGCGCCACCGCGACCGGCATGGCGGCGGTCACGGCGGCGCTGATGGGCCAGCTCAAGGCCGGCGATCATATCGTCGCGGCCAAGGCGCTGTTTGGCTCGTGCCTCTATGTAGTCGAAGACCTGCTTCCGCGCTTTGGCGTGGCCTCGACGCTGGTGGACGGCGGCGACCTCGCGCAATGGCGCGCCGCAATGCGCCCGAACACCAGGACCACGTTCCTCGAAAGCCCGACCAATCCGACGCTGGAAGTTTACGACATCTCCGGCATCGCCAACATCGCTCACGAGCACGGCGCGACGCTTGTGGTCGACAACGTCTTTGCCACGCCGCTGCTGCAACATCCCCTAAAGCTGGGCGCGGATTGCGTCGTTTATTCGACGACCAAGCATGTCGATGGTCAGGGGCGCGTGTTGGGCGGGATCATTCTCGCGTCAGAGAAATTCGTCGGCGACCACATCCATAATTTCCTGCGGCAGACCGGACCTTCAATGTCGGCATTCAATGCCTGGGTGATGCTTAAGGGGCTGGAGACCTTGACCGTCCGGGTCGCGGCCCAGATGGCGTCGGCCGGGCGCATCGCCGACTTTCTCGCCGGGCGCCCCGGTATTGGCAGGGTGTTCTATCCCGGCCGCGCTGATCACCCGCAGGCCGCCTTGATCAAGCGCCAGATGTCGGGGGGCGGAACGCTGGTGGCGTTCGAAGTGATCGGCGGCAAATTGGCGGCGTTCAAGATGGCCAATGCGCTGTCGATCATCGGCATCTCCAACAATCTGGGCGACGCCAAAAGCCTCATCACCCACCCCGAGACGACGACGCATCAGCGCCTCAAGCCCGAGGCGCGCGCCGAGCTTGGCATCACTGGCGGCATGCTACGGCTGTCGGTCGGCCTCGAGGACGCCGACGATCTGATCGAGGATTTGGAGGCGGCGCTTGGCGCGGTCGGCGCCCAAGCGCGCGCGGCGGAGTGAAAGACGCATCTCCTCCCCTCTCCTCCCGCGAACGCTGCGCGTTCGCTAGACGGGAGAGGGGTCGGGGGTGAGGGAACCGCAGCGCCCGCATTCAAACCGGCGGCGCCCCCCACCCTGCCCTCTCCCGGAGGGAGAAGGTTCTGGTTCAATGCCCGTCCAGTTCTCCCGCCAGCGGCAGCCGGCCGTTCGGGGTGAGATGATTGATGATACCCGGCAGCGCCTGCGATAATTGTGCGAGCAGGTCCTGTTCGCTCATTCCGGCTTTTTGAGCGAGCGTGCTGATCGTCTCCTGCCCCAGAGCCGAACCGAGCTGACCGGGCTGGATCGGTTGATTCGCGCCATTGCCGATCCAGGAGTTGACCGCGGCGCCCTGGCCCGCGCCCTGCAGCTTCGAAACAAGATCGCTGAGGCCGCCAAGCAGGCCGCCGCCTGCGGAAGCGGCCGGAGCGGCGGGGGCGGTCGGGGCGGCAGGCGCTGCGCTCTTGCCGCCGAACAGATGGCCGAGCAGCAACGCGCCCGCTGCAATCGCAAGAGGCGTGGCGAGATTTCCGCCGGGCACTGCATTCTTCAATGCATCATCGAAACTTGCCATCACGGGTCTCCCTGAAATGAATTGAGCGCAGGGCGCTCGGCCCGGCGCGGACATATCCAATACCACCCGAATGTTACAGGCTTGCCATTTGACGGTCCATCCCGTTAGTCTCGCAGCGCGGTTCGGCGATCCTGATTGCAGCGCCAAGGGGGCCGCGGTTTATAACTCTGACACTCGAGGAAGCGCGCAATGGGATTTATCAGCTGGATTATTTTGGGCCTCATCGCCGGCTTCATCGGCAGCAAGATTGTCAATAAGACCGGAGCAGGCCTGCTCATGGACATCGTGCTCGGCGTTGTCGGCGCGGTGGTCGGCGGCTACATCGGAACCCTGATCGGGTTTGGCGGCGTCACTGGCCTGAATATCAGCAGCATCTTCATCGCCGTGGTCGGCGCGGTCGTGGTGCTGCTTGTCTACCGGGCGGTCGCAACGAGATCCTGACGACGCTTTGTCCTAGCAGCCTGTCGGACTGGGGCTTTGCGGCCGAGCGCCAAGAAGGATTTTGCCTTTGCCGGCTCTCGCCTGACGCGGGATC
>JAYUFK010000377.1:0-2960 GCA_043739325.1 Methylocapsa sp.
GTGCAGACCCGACTTTGCCGCAGCCAGACCACCAATTTGGAGTTTTCTCGCTATGAAACCTGTGGTATCCGTTCGGCAGGCTAGTGTGCAGCCGACGATCACCGAGATAGAGACGTTTGCGTTTCAATACTGAGAGCATGCTCTCGACGTGCTTGCTGTGATTTCGAAAACCGTAGATGCCGTGATTTCATTTAGTGGGTTATGTTAGTCAAGGGGCAAGTTTACCATTCCGGCGCTTTGAAGACCGAATGAGCGACAATTGCTTCATTTATTCGACGATTGTCCGCTCCGTTCCCTTCAATAATTGGCCAACGGCGTCTTGCCCTCGGGGTTTGAGCTGGTAGCGCTGCAAGTTTCTTGGGCTTGTTCGGTACGTCGTACCGTAAGATCGCTCTTAAAGGCGGTCAGTATTGTAATCCTATAAAATACGGGATCGAGTGTCGACATGACAATGCGCGCAGATGTGGCGATCGTCGGGGCGGGTCCGTATGGCCTTTCGCTCGCAGCCCACTTGCAATCCGTTGGCGTTGGCTTTCGTATATTTGGGCGCCCGATGGAATTGTGGCTAAGCCATATGCCTGAGGGCATGCTTCTAAAGTCCGATGGCTTCGCGTCGAGCCTTTCTGATCCCCTGGACGAATTTCCGCTGTCGCGATTCTGCAAGGAGCGTTCAATCGACTACGGCGACGAACACACGCCGGTCAAACTGCGGACGTTCTGCGATTACGGCCTTGCGTTTCAAAATCGCTTCGTCGCAGGATTGGAGGAGAAACTTGTTGAATCGATCGATCCCGATGGCGATGGGTTCGCGCTTCGCCTTGATGACGGAGCTTTGGCGCGCGCAAGGCGCGTTGTGATCGCGGTCGGGGTTGGGCATTTTCGCCATCTCCCGAAAGCGCTCGAACAACTCCCGGACCCATTCGTCTCTCACAGTTTCGATCACCGCGATCTCTCGCAATTCGCAAAGCGCCGTGTCGCGGTCGTCGGCAGCGGCGCGTCGGCCATCGACTTGGCGGCGCTGCTTAATGAGCAGGGCTGTGACGCGCAATTGATTTGTCGGCGGGACGCCCTGAGGTTTTCCGGCGCGCCGTCGTCGACATCACGCTCCCTCTGGCAACGCATCAGGCGCCCGCGCTCGGGTCTCGGGCCCGGCCTGCGCTCGCGATTCGCCACGGACGCACCGTTGCTTATTCACTTTCTGCCGCAAGCGCTTCGCCTGGAATTCGTCCGTCGTCACCTCGGCCCCGCCGCGGGCTGGCCGATGAGGGAAAAAATCGAGGGCCGAGTTTCAGTGTCGACGGGTTGCGAAGTGGCTTCAGCGAGAGTTTCCGACGGCCGTGTGTGCTTGGAGTTACGAATGCGCGATGGCCGACATAGCCAAACAGTCGTGGACCACGTTGTCGCCGCCACCGGTTTTCGCACCGACCTGCGCCGGCTGGAATTTCTCAGCCCGTCGCTGCTCGCGAAAATAGCGCATGTCGACCATGCGCCGATCTTGTCCTCCTCTTTTGAATCTTCGATCAGCGGGCTCTATTTCGCGGGTCCGGCCGCCGCCACGAGTTTTGGCCCGCTCATGCGCTTTGCATATGGCGCGAGTTTCGCCTCGCGTCGATTGACGCGGGCACTTAGCCGAGCCGAGCGCCCATCAGGGCAATCGACCGAAGCCGCCACCGGGTTGACGCCACGTTCGCAAACCCTGCAATCATGACGCCGCGCGTATTGCTCGCCCACGCGTTGCTGTGGCCGAACATCGGACGCCTTAGCAGCGCATTTCGTCGGGCCGGCTTCGAGGTCGGCGCGGTGGCGCGATCAAGCCATCCAGTTCATCGGATGCACTCGCCAAACCGCACGTATCCTTACAGACCCACGGCGGCTGGAGCGTCCTTGAGCGACGCTATACAGGACTATCGGCCGGATTTGATCGTTCCCTGCGACGACCGGGTCGTCGGCCATTTGTGCGCGCTGTTCGAGCGGGCTGCGGAAGGACCGCGGACCCGCGGCGCGGTCGATGTTCGCAGGCTCATCGAGACATCGCTGGGACTTCAGACCGCGCGAGGCCGCGTCTCCAAACGTTCGCTGCTTGCCGAGCTTTCCGGCCTGGCTGACGTTCACGTCCCGCAGATCGACACAATTGAAAGCTTGGTCGACTTGCGCGCGTGGGTGGCCAGGAACGGACTTCCCGCCGTTCTGAAGCTTGACGGGAGCTGGGGTGGCCAGGACGTGATCCTCATGCGAACCGAGGCGCAGATTGCGCGCGCTTTCTTCGAGATTCGCTTTCGCCGGAGTTCGCTGATGAGGTTGAAGCGAATGCTGTTCAATGGCGATGTTGAAGCTCTGGTCACCGGCGCGACCGGGGCTCAAATCTGCGTCCAAGCGTTCGTTCCTGGCCGTCTGGCAAATACGGCGATGGTTTGCTGGCAGGGCGAAGTATTGGCGACCGTGGCTGTGGAAGTCGTGCGCACCCAAAAGTTGTTTGGGCGCGCGACAATCGTACGCCAAGTCGGGGGAGAGCAGATGGTCGCGGCAGGCTGCGCAATTGCGCAGCATCTGGAACTTTCTGGCCTCTATGGCCTCGACTTCGTTTTGAATGAAGTATCCGGTGCTGCCAGTCTTCTGGAGATCAATCCCCGTGCGACACAGGTCCATCACCTGTCTGCGGGACCGGGAGTTGATTTGCCGGCTGTGATGTTTGGCGCTCTAACGGGAGCAGCGGTCGAAACGAGCCACATCGCGCCGGTCCTCAGGGAAATTGCTTTGTTCCCAAATCAATTGGGTGGACCTACTCGGGACTATCTTTCGAACACGTTCCAAGACGTTCCCTATGAAGAACCAGAGTTGGCGAAATATTACGGCTATCAGGCGAGGTCAAGTCCTAGATTTGCTGGAAAAGTTGTGAAGGGAAGCGGGTCGGCTTTGGATTGAAGACTGCTTTTCGAAGTCGGCTTTCAATTGCTGACGGA
>JAYUFK010000378.1:0-8197 GCA_043739325.1 Methylocapsa sp.
GCCATAGAACGGCGCGGCGTAGAGCTTGCCATCGACCGTCAGGCCGGAGCGAATGGCGGGAAGCAGATCATCGACGTCGTAGTCGGCGCCCAGATTGTCGAGCGGGACCAGCCAGCCCTTCTTGCCCCAGATCGGAACCTCGTAAGTGCCAATGGTGAGAACGTCGAACTGGCCGCCCTTGGTGGCGATGTCGGTCGTCACTTTCTGGCGCAGCACGTTCTCTTCGAGCGTCACCCAGTTCAGCTTGATGTCGGGATTGGCCTTGGTGAAATCGTCGGTCAGCTTCTGCATGCGGATCATGTCGCCGTTGTTGACCGTGGCGATCGTCAGTGTCGTTTCTGCATATGCCGAAATCGAGAGCGCCGACAGGGCGCATGCGCCAAGCAGACTCTTTGCGAGAGTTTTCATTCGTTTCCTCCGTGGCAATGTCTGAGCAATTGCTTACTCTACGGGCGATTATTCGCCTGCTTCGGCGCGGAGAGTCAATCCAAATTCGTCGCTGCAACGCACAATGTGCGCTGCAACATCAATGTGAAGGACAAGATTTCGTGGGCCGCCGCAGCGATGCGCTCACCGCTGGAGCAAATGCTCCGCCGTCGTCTCGTCGGTCACGATTCCTGAAATCAGCTTGCCGGCAAGCGCGCCGTGTAGCGCAGCCTGGCGCGACATGCCCATCGCGACGCCGATCATCAGGCGGCCCGCCCCGGGCCGCAGCGGCGCGCTGGCGACGCGATCGTTGATCGACCCCGAGAGAATGCGGCCTTGCGAATCGAATGCCTAACCGGTTATTTCGCCGACCGCGCCGGCCTCGCGCAGCCCTTCGGCTTCGCGGCGCCCGATTATGCCGTCGAGCACCAGCGCCGAGGAATCGCTGACGCCGCCAACGCCGACGAAGCAGACGTCGGCGCGTTCGATCAACGCCAGGACGCTTCGCACGGATTCGAGGCTGGTCAGCAATTGGCGCTCCTCGACCGAGCGCGCCACCACCGGCAGCGGCATCGGATAATGCGGCGCGCGAACGGTATCGGATACGCGGATGATCACGTCGTAAAACGAAGCGGAACCGTCGATCTTTGTCGTGCCGACCAGCGCCACCAGTTTATGTTGCGGGCATTGCATTGCGGGCAATTGATCGGCGACGGCGCGCATGGTCCGGCCCGTGCCGATGCCGATGATGGCGGGGTCGGGATTTCGGAGCCAGCGCTCCAGTTCGGCCGCGGCGATCTGCGCGATGCCAAGCGTTGACGAAGCAGAGGTCGGATCGGTCGGCGACACCTCGCAATAGCGCAGGTCGTAGCGAATCTTCAGCCCCGCCGCCAGTTCCATGCAACGCGCGATCGGATGATCGAGCCGCACCTTGATCAGACGCTCGCTGATCGATAGTGACACCAGACGCTGCGCCGCCTGCCGGGAAATACCAAGCTTGCGGGCGATTTCGTCCTGCGTGTTGCCAGCGACATAATAGAGCCAGCCGGCGCGGGCGGCTTCATCGAGGCGAAGATCGCTAGCTTCGGTTTTCCTGGCCATCGCGACGATCAATCCTGCCTGGGAATCATGCGAGCCGCGCCTCGCTCTCGCAGCGCTGGCGCTGGCGCTCGGCAATCAAGGCAGGCAGTTGCGCCATGTCGTCAAACATCAACACTGCGCCCGCCGCGACGAGCGGCGCTCGGTCGGAAGGATTTTGAAAGTGACTGCCGCCAACGAAAGCGAAAGCCTCCATTCCGGCGCCATGCGCCGCTTGCAAGCCGGCGACGCTGTCCTCGATGACCAGGCATTGCTCCGGCGTAACCTCCATCTCGCGCGCGGCGAGCAGAAACAGATCGGGGTGCGGCTTGCCCTGGGCGACCATCGACGCCGAAAATATGTTGGGCTCGAACAACGCTTCGTAACCTGTCAACGCCAGCGATTGGCGGATGCGCTCGGGCGCGCTCGACGAGGCGACGCAGATTCGCGCCTGCAATCCCGCCACCGCCTGGCGCACGCCTTCGATGCCCTTCAACTCGTTTTCGAAGCGGGCGAGAATATCGCGCGTCAGGTCGGCGGGAAACTCTTCCGGCAATCGCTCGCCAAGTTCGGCCTGCGCGAACTGGACGATTGTGTCGAGCCGGCGGCCGAGAAACCGCTCGAGCGTTTGCGCATCGCTGAGGTGAAGTCCCGCTTCGCCGAGGGCGCGGCGCGTTTGACCGAGCGCGATCAACTCGCTGTCCACCAGCACCCCGTCGCAATCGAATATCACGACTTCCGGCCACGCCACGACGTTCGCCATCCCTGTTTTCGACTTGCGCTCTTCGCCTTCGGTCCAAGAACCTGAGGCGACGCTATTATCTGGCAAGGCTAGCACGACGCCTCCCGAAAGCACAAACATTCGCCCGCCGACTGGGTAATTGCCCACATATCGCAAACGACCATCACCGCCCCATCAACCCACGAACCGCTTGTTCCGTCTGCTGAATCGCCTCGAAAGCGCGGCGCTTGCGCGCATGAAACGCAGCGATTTCGCCGCCCTGCGGAAGCGACTGCGCCGAGAGCCGGGACATGCCGGACATCGCCGTTTCCATCGTGTGGCGACCCGCGGCCACCGACCCAAGCATGGCGGCGCCTAGCAACACCGGCTCGCTGGTCTGCGGGGCGCTGACGATCTTGCCGGAGGCGTCGGCGATCAACTGGCGCACCAGCGCGCTGCGAGCGGCGCCGCCGCTGGCCGCGAGGCTTTCAAAATCATAGCCCCCCGCCTCCAGCGTGCGGATGATTTGCGCCAGGCCGTGCGCCAACCCGGTGAGGCCCGCGACGTAGAACTGCAACAGGCTGGCGTAATCGTCGCGCAGATCGAGCCCGAACACCGCGCCGCGCGCGTTGGAGTCGGCGTGCGGCGAGCGATTGCCGAGGAAATCGGGCTGCACATGCAGATCGCCGGCGAGCAGCGCCGCGCGGGAATTATCGCCCGCCTGCGCCAGGATATCGCGTTCCATTTGCTCGAACGCCGCGCCGCCGGTGCGGCTCTTGATCTCGGCAAAGCGCGGATGCATTTTCATCAAATGATCGATCGCCGCGCCGAACGCCGACTGGCCGCCTTCAGTCAACCAGTGCCGCGGCGTAAGCGCCGAAAAATACGGACCCCAAACGCCATTGATGAAGCGCGGCTGATCGGCAAGCGCCATGCAACACGCCGAGGTGCCAAGGATTAGCGCCAGCCGCCGCATCGGATCGACCGGCGCGCCATCGATCCGCGCGCCGAGCGTGCCAACGGCGCCTGCATGCGCATCGATTAATCCCGCGCCGACAGGCAGGCCTGCGGGCAATCCCATTTGAGCAGCGCTTTCGCGCGTCAGTCCTCGGCCGAGCGGCGCGCCGGGCGCGGCGACCGAGGCGCCGATGCGTCTGAAATCATCCGCCGCCAGCGCGCCTAGCCCAATGGCCTTGAAGAAATCGCCATCCCAGCGCTGCTCATGCGCGAGATAGGTCCACTTGCAGGTGATCGTGCAGATCGAGCGTGTCGCGTCGCCGCTAGCGCGCCAGGTCAGGAAATCCGTCAGGTCGAAAAAATGTCCGGCGCGCGCGAAAGTCGCGGGCATGTGGCGCGCCAGCCAGGCGAGCTTCGGCGCCTGCATTTCCGGCGAGATTGTTCCCCCGACATAGCGCAGGACATCGTAATCGCCCGCGTTGATCGCGTCGGTCTCGCGCGTCGCGCGATGGTCCATCCAGACGATCGTATCGCGCGCCGCGTCGCCGCTCGGACCGACCGCAAGCGAGCCGCCGTTGGGATCGAGCACGACCAGCGAACAGGTTGCGTCAAAACCGATGCCCGCGAAATCATCGGGCGACAGTCCTGATGCGCCGACGGCTTCACGCACCGCCGCCGTCGTCGCGCTCCAGATGTCGGCGGAGGAATGCTCGACGATCTCGCCGGCCTCGTGCCAGGTCGCGATCGGGCGTTTGGCGCTGGCGAGCAATTGGCCGGAGGCGTCGAAGATTCCAGCCCTCGCGCTGCCTGTCCCGACGTCCACCCCAACGTATGCCTCGACCATTCCACCTCCGCCCTCGCGACCTTGCGCCGACAATCTCACGCGCGCGGGCGGTATGGCAATCGGCGGCGGGCGGATTATGCGCCGTGAAGCCAGGGCGCCCCAACAGGCGACGCATGGCGATCGGCGCAAAGGTTGTTCCGCTGCGCTTGGAGGCCTCTTCCTGGCGCCGGTATTCGACGCCCTAGCGTGCGGGCGCACCCCAATTGCAACGAAGCGGCGGGCCTGCGTCTGTTCGCCCGCGACTGGATGCGCGGAACCATCCCGCGCCCGCTCGAGCCGCTGACCTCGGCGCCCGATCAAGGCGTTTCGCGGCCACACATTATTTCCGCGCGTCATCCAATTGGAGGATGCGTCCGCCTGGGCAATTTGCTCCAATCGCAGCCGTTGCCGCGCGTGTGTGCGCAGCGGGCCGTCGATGCCGGCCGATTGAGCGTCATTGTGTGAACATGAACTGGCGCCAAACTCTATTTGGCGGCATTTCCTAGCGCCATCAGGAGAGCCACATGGACTGGATTGAGAGCTGGTTTGGCGTCAGCCCCGATGGCGGCAATGGCGCGACCGAATGGTTGTTCGTCCTCGCTGGCCTCGCCATCGTGATCGCCGCCGTTCCGGCATTGCGACGGGCGGCTCTCGGCGCGCTACAGCGCTTGGCGCGCAGACGCGGGACGACGCTGCCAAAGCGCCAATAGGAAATCCTCGCTTACTTCTTGTCCGGCGCGGTCGGAACTTCGGGCAAGGGCTGGCGCGGATGGATGTCCTTATCCGCGGGGCCCTTTGGCGGCGCAGGACTGTATTGCACGGAGACTTGCCCGGCGTTCTCAAGCCGGGGCTCGGCCGGAGTCTTTTTGGCGTTGGCGGGCGGCGTGGTCACGGCTGCCGGCTTTTCTGTCGTCACGTCGGTTACTCCCGGGTTGCGTTTAACAATGACGCTCGCAAGATCTCGCAAGTTGGTTCTTCGCGCGCGGCTTGAAGCAGAAAGGCGCATATCATGAAGAAGCCTTCGCCTAAAACACGCGGCCAAAAAACCGCCGCTGGCAAATCGAAGCAGCCAAGTCTCGCGAACGCGATACAATTGCGCGCCGCGTCGCGTGGCCCCGTTCAGGTGAGATATATGGCCGCGCCGCCGCCATACAAGCGGCGCGAAAACATTCATCCAAGACGCGTGTTGCCGCGCGTGCGCGAGGGCCGCGAGCGCCAGTTTCACAGCGTCACGCGCCAGACCGCTTTCTCCGCGTCTGTCCCGCGCGCGTTCGGCATGCAGGCGGGCGGCCAAGGGGGCGGCGACGACGTGACGATCGTCGTCAACACGCCCTTGCCCGAGCCCGGAACCCGGCAACTGGCGTCGAATGTCGACGAGCCGAGTACGGCGATCAACGGCGATGTGGTGTTCTACACCGGCAACTGGTATGCTGGCCGCTCGCTCGACGGCGGGCAGACGTTCCAGTTTCTCGACCCGTTCCATGTCTTCCCCGATCCGCCCAATCTGACTTTTTGTTGCGACCAGGTCGTCCAGTACATCGCGTCGATCGACACGTTTGTCTGGCTGCTGCAATATTCGCCCGTAACGGGCCCGCAGGCCGACAACATCCAGCGCCTCGCCTTCGCCACGACGAGCGAGATCAGGACCGGCCATTGGCGGTTGTTCGATATCACCACGACACTGCTCGGCGTCGGCGGGCAATTCCTCGATTTTCCCGACATCGCGATTGGCGCGAACAGCATTTACGTCACGACAAATATCTTCACCCCAGCCGGCCAATCGGCGGGCGCCGCGGTCGTGCGCATTCCGATCGCTTCCATCGCCAGCGGCCAGATGACCGCCGACAAGTTCGTGTCGACGGATTTGAACAGTTTTCGCGTCGCGCAAAATTGTGCAACCCGGGCGTTCTTCGCCGCGCACCAGGACACCAGCACTATCAATGTTTTCACCTGGGATGAAGGCCAGGCGGCGCCGGTCTCCAACGTCGTCGAAGTGGCGCGATGGATCGCCGGCAGCTTTCAATCGCGCACGCCCGACGGGCGCACCTGGCTCGACCGCGCCGACCCGCGCATCACCGGCGCGACGCTGGCGGGCAACGATCTGTATTTTGCCTGGGGCGTCAATTCCGGATCGAACCAGCGCCCGAAGCCTTTCATTCAGATCGCCAGGATCGACGCGGGCAATCTGACCTTGATCGAGAACATCAACATTTTCGATCCCGACTCCGCCACCTGCTACGGCGCGTTGTCGACCAACGCGGCCAGCGAAGTCGGCATTTCCTACATGCTCGGCGGCGGATCGCGCTTCCCGACCCATGTCGTCGGCATTCTCACCGGCAATCGCAAGGACGTCATCGCCGCGGCTAGTGATAGCGGGCCCGAGCCAAATCCCAACACCAATTTGGGCGAATGGGGGGATTATCTGACGGTGCGCCCCGTCTTCCCGGATCGCAAATTGTTCGCCGCCACCGGCTACACGATGACGGGGGGCGCCGCCGCCTCGAACCGCGGCGCGTTGCCGCGCTTTGTCGTGTTCGGGCGCGCCGGGACAGCCGCGGGAACCGGCGTTAGCGCGGCCGCCGGCGCGCTGGCGACGGCAGTCCCCGCCCCGCCAATGGCCGCTCGCCCGTTGGCGCCGACGCCGGCGGCGGACGGCGATCCGATCGGCGATGTGAATGCGCTCGGCATCGTCAGCGCCGATGTCGCCGCCAAGGTCAAGGCCGCCGCGGGTTTCGTCCCCGGCGTCAAAGCCGCGCAACCCGCCGTCGCGGCCGCCGCCGGCCCGCAACAGGACAAGCCGGGCCAGGAGCGCTGGCAGGTGAAGACCGGTCAGGACCCCGACCGCGCCAAGGTCGGCAAGAATTTCATCGACGGCAAGGATCTGCGCGCCGGCATCGTCGAGGCGACGCTGGAGGAATTGATCGCGCTGCCCCGTCCTCCCGGCATGGAGATCGCGACGCAGGACCCGCCGCAATTCACCAGCGTGCGCGACGGCGTCGCCGAAGTGACGATCTGGCGCATCGTCGCCAAAATCATCGCGCTCAAGCACGAGGCGGATGGCGACTATCATCTCGTGCTGCAGGGACCCAGCGGCCAGGAAATGGTCGCCGAAATTCCCACGCCGACCAACGTCTTCGTCGGCGATAGCCCGTGGCTCGATAACATCGGACAGGCGCGCCAAGAGATCGACGACAAGCTCGTGCGCAACCTCGCGCCCGCGAGTTTTGCGTTGATGAACGACAAGCTCGTGCCGCAGGGCGCCTCGATCGCGCCGCTGCGCCAGAACCCCGCGCCAACGGTTTCCTTCGTCACGCCGCCGCCCGGCTCGGGGCAAGTGCAGCCGCTGTTCCAGACCGCGATCACTCCGACCACGGCGCGCATCACCGGCGTCGGCTTCTTCGACCGCGCGCACGGCGCGACCGGCGCCGCGCCGAATGTGATCGAGCTGCATCCGGTGTTGAAGGTCGAGTGGATGTGACAAAAAAGGGGTTGCGGGCGAATCGCGCGCAACCCCTTTCCGACAGGTTTGCGCCAGCCGTTACGCGGCGACGCTGACCTTGGGTATCGTCACATCAAGGCACTTGCGCGCGGCGCCGACGCCGAAGCACAGCCGGATAACCTGCGTGCCCTGATGCACCGTCAGCCGCTCGGCGCCGGCGTGCGGCGGCGCGGCTTCCGCCTCGCTCACGCTGAGGGCGACGCCAATCGATTTGAACGCGGCCTGCAACTGGCTGACGGCGATCGTCTTCGCCTGCTTGCCTTCGGCGAAAGCCTTGGCTTCCCCGGCGATCAGCGCCGCGATCTCCCTTTCCTGCGGACCGGGATCGCCGCCATGGATGGCTTTCCACAGCGCGATGATCCAGGCGATGTCGGGAACATGGGCAAGAACACGAGTCATGCGGGAACTCCGTTGTTTGAATGCGGCGGGGTGTTTCGGAGAACGCGCCGGCGTAACGCGAAACTTTTTCCGCCGACCGCCTCCGATGGCGCACTCGACCACGACCGCCGCGCGCCGGCATCATCCGGACGGCTGAGGCGGCGAGAAATAATTTGCGCCCCGAGAGCGCGACGCGGGCGGCGGCGCGCTATCGTGAAACGGCACTGTCACATTGACGGTCTGATCATAGATTGCGGCTAATCTGTCGCGATGAATAACATCCCAAGTTCTATTTATCGCGGCCATCGTTTCCCTG
>JAYUFK010000379.1:0-21798 GCA_043739325.1 Methylocapsa sp.
CGAACGCGAACTAACGCAAAACGCCCCCGACGCTAAAAACGTCGGGGGCGTTTTGCGTTTATACCTCCGTGCAATGCCTGTGGCCCGACAGGGCGGCTCGTTGTATCACGGGCAGCCAAAAAACTGAGGTGAGACCGGTGCCAGAAGCAACGCTTGATGAAATCGGCATGAAGCACGGCACCGACAAATCGTCGCCCGGCCACGGGTATCTCGCCTTCTACGAATTGTTTTTCGGCGCGCTGCGAAATCGCGCGATAACGATCCTGGAAATCGGGGTTCTGGATGGCGCGTCTCTGAAGACTTGGGAAGAGTATTTCCCAAATGCCAGGGTTGTTGGCGTCGATATTTCCTTGTCATCCAAGCAATACGAGAATGGTCGCATCGTGGTCGAATTGGTCGACCAATCCAATATTGAGGAACTCACCCGCGTCGGCGTAAGACACGGACCATTCGACATCGTCATCGACGACGGCTCCCACATGTGGGAGCACCAGATCACATCGCTCCGGACGCTATTCCCGTTTGTCAACAACGACGGGCTCTACATTGTCGAAGACCTTCACACCAATTTTGGCGAATTGCAGAAGCAATTCAAGGGAATCGCGAGTACGAGTTGCATGGATTTTCTCAAGGCATGGTCGGATATTCGCGTCGCCGACAACCAGACTCCGATCGACGAAATTGAAGACGCTTTCCTGCGTACATACGGACGGGCGGCCTATTTCTTGACATTCTTCCGCCGGGCCTGCTTGATCAAGAAGCGACTGCCGCCGATCAGCCGCGCCGCACATCCGGGTCAGCCGCTCGTGGTTGAGGCGATTCCGGGTTCGCCGCTCGGGGTGCGCCTCCTCGTCCATATCGGGAATTACGGGGATGTCACCGCGCATACGGGCTTCATCAATATCGGCAGCGGGGAATTTCCAATCGAGGGGATTACAATCGACTCGATCGATCCGGTTCTGGAATACCGCGTGCGCCGCTCTGACGGCTCCTGGAGCGACTGGGCGCCTTACCCCATTTTCATGGGGAGCCGCGGGGAGTCCAAACCTCTGACGGGTATCGCGTGTCGCCTCGTTGGAGATGCGGGGGACAAATATGTGTTGCGCACATTCGCTCGCTTTGTCGGCGCCGATGCGACAATCGAGGCTTTGGACGGAGAGGACTGCGCGTCGACGTCAGGGCAAGCCATGTGCGGCGTTCAAATTGTGATCGCAGCGCGCGCGCCTATCGCTTGACGGCCGGACAAAAGCGCGCCTCCAGCCGCAAGTCTGCACAAACGGCGAAACGACCGCACGCAAAGGGTTATCTTTCCGTCGACGCAATGAAACCGCCGCCAAGCACACGGCAGTTCGGATCGGTCGACTCATAAAATACGCAGGCCTGGCCCGGCGATACGCCGATCTCGGGGGCGAGCAATTCGACATCGCCTGTCGGGAACAGCCGCGCTGGCGCTGGCTGCCGGCTCGAGCGCACGCGCACGGCGACGTCCAGGCCACGAGCCGGCAAATGCGCCAGTTCGCCCTCGCCAATCCAGTTGATGTCGCGCAGCACGATGCGGTTGGTCTCCAGAGCTTCGCGCGGGCCGACGAACACCTGCGCCTTGGCGGCATCGAGGCCCGTGACATATAGCGGATCGGCCGCGGCGATGCCCAGACCGCGACGCTGGCCGATCGTGTAATGAATGATTCCGGCGTGACGCCCCAGCACGCGCCCATCGATATGGACGATATCGCCGGGTTTAGCCGCGTCTGGCGCCAGCCGTTCGATCATCTCGCTGTATTTGCCCGATGGCACGAAGCAGATGTCCTGGCTGTCCGGCTTCTGCGCGATCGCCAGTCCGTATTGCTGCGCCAGTTCGCGCACGCGCGGCTTGGGCAGGCCACCGAGCGGGAAGCGCAACATCGCGAGTTGCTCGCGCGTCGTCGCGAACAGGAAATAGCTCTGGTCGCGATCGGCGTCGAGCGCGCGATACAGCGCCCGGCCGTCTTCGTCATCGTCCTTTGAGATAACGTAGTGGCCGGTTGCAAGGGCATCAGCCCCGAGATCCCTCGCGGTTTTGAACAGGTCGGCAAACTTGATGTGCTGGTTGCAGGAAACGCAGGGGATCGGCGTCTCTCCAGCGCGGTAACTTGCGGCGAAAGGCTCGATCACTTTCGCGCGAAACTGCTTCTCGTAGTCGAGCACGTAGTGCGGGATGCCCAGACGGGCGGAGACATCGCGCGCATCGTGAATATCCTGCCCGGCGCAGCAGGCGCCCTTACGTTTGGTTGCGACGCCATGATCGTAGAGCTGCAGAGTCACGCCGATGACATCGTAACCCTCTTCGGCGAGAAGCGCGGCGACGACACTGGAATCGACCCCGCCCGACATGGCGACAACGACGCGCGTGTCGGCTGGCCGTTTGGCCAAGCCAAGGCTGTTCACGCCTGAAAAGACGGCGGCGCGCACGGCGAATTCCAGAATGGGGGCACCAGGAGCCAGCATTTGTTATCCTGCCCGGACAAGCCCGGGCGCTTCGTCGCCAAAATGGTCATAAATCCTGGAGATGCAAGCTTCTTGTATTAGAACCGCGCCGGAATCGGCGGCAAAATTGCTTGCGAAATTGTTACGTGCACTAATAAAATCTAAACAATTCAGTACGTTTTGACACATGTTTGAGAGAGATTCACCGAAGCGGATTTAGGCAAATCTTAAACCACGCGGTCTATGTTGGCGTACGCGACCTGTCGGTCTGAGTGTGTGAGAGTAACATGAGTGAAGCGCTTCGCCCAAGGGTGAAATATGTCATCGGCCCGGATGGGAGCCCGCTGACAATCGCCGATCTGCCGCCGCCCTCGACCAAACGCTGGGTGATCCGGCGCAAGGCTGAAGTCGTCGCCGCGGTGCGCGGCGGCTTGCTGTCGCTCGAAGAAGCCTGCTCGCGCTATACCCTGACCGTCGACGAATTCCTGAGCTGGCAAGTATCGATCGATCAGTTTGGTCTGGCGGGCCTGCGCACGACACGCATTCAGCAATATCGCCAGTAAGGCGCAGGCGTCACGAAGCGACGCCCTCACGGCATCAATTGGCCGCCGTTCACTTCGATAATTTGCCCGATAATGTAGCCGCTCAGCATCTCCGACGCGAGAAACAGATAGGCGCCGACGCATTCTTCCGGCGTGCCGATTCGACCGATCGGAATCGTCTGGCGCTGGGCCTCCAATTGCTGCGGGTTGGTGTAGCGATCGTGGAATGGCGTCGCGATGACGCCGGGCGCGACGGCGTTGACGCGGATCTTCTTGCCGATCAATTCCTTGGCCTGACCGTGCGTCAGGGTGGAGACAAAACCTTTCGCCGCCGCATACAGCACCGCGCCATTGGCGCCGCCATTGCGCGCGGCGATTGACGTCGTGTTGATGATGAAGCCGCCCTGACGCGCCAGCCACGGCGCCGCCGCGCGCGTCACGTTCACAACAGAGCGCACGTTGAGATCGATCACTTTCTGAAAATGCGCGTCATCAGCTTCGAGCGAAGGAATGCGCCCGAGCATTAGCCCGGCGTTGTTGATGAGGCCATCGATACGGCCAAAATGCTTCCCCGTCGTCTCCACAATTTGCGCGCAGGCGGCGGGATCGGTGACATCGGCCTGAACCAGCAGGGTCCTGCCGCCAGCTTCGTCGATCTCGCGCGCGAGGTCTTTGGCCGCTGCTTCGCTCGAATGATAGTTGATCGCAACAAGCGCCTTCTGCCGCGCGAAGGCCCTCGCCAGCGCCGCGCCTATCCCGGTTGATGCGCCGGTGATCAGCACGACCTTGTCGGCAAGGTCTGGAATGATGAGGCTTTGAGCGTCGGGCATTGGGAGCCTTTGATGGAAAACCGGGAGAAGCAAAGTGGCGTGCGAAGCGCGCCGGGTCAACTTGCGCGCGATCTCGCGGGACGCGTCAGAGTTCGGACGGAAACCCGGGCGCGCGCAAATCCGTTCCGAGCGCGTCTTCAAGCAGCTTGACCGCCTGCGTCGACCACGCCCCGCCACCGTATTTCGAGCGCGCGCGGATGAAGGTTTGCTGGGCGACCGAGGCGAGGTCCAGCGGTACGCCGAGCTCGCGTCCGAAGCCGAGCGCGAAGCCGAGGTCCTTGCAGGCAAGGTCCATCGTGAAGTTGATATTGTAGCTGCCGTTCAGCACGAGCTGGATTTCCGTTTCATGCACGAAGCTCGTGCCCGAACTCGCCTTGATGACATGGAACGCTTGCGCCAGATCGAGGCCGCCTTTCTTGGCCAGCATCAGCGCCTCGCCCGCCGCCAAAAGGTGGATGAACGCCAGCATGTTGGTGATGACCTTGATCAGCGCCGCCTTGCCCAGCGGGCCGACATGGAAGATCTCGCCGCCCATGGCTTGCAGCGCGGGACGATGCCTGGCGAATAGGTCCGGGTCGCCGCCGACAATGATGGTGATATCGCCGGCCGCCGCGCGGTGGACGCCGCCTGTCACCGGGGCTTCGAGCATTTCGACGCCTTGCGCGCGCGCCAGCGCCGCCATCTTCTCGACCTCGGCGGAGTCGTTGGTGCTCATCTCGATCCAGGTTCCTCCCGGCTTCAAGCCGGAGAGAATGCCGCCCTCCCCCGCCAACACCTTCATTGAAACGCCCGGCGAGGGCAGGCAGGTAATGACGGCGTCGACTTGTTCGGCGACGGCCTGAGCGTCCGGCGCCCAATGAGCGCCAGCTTGAATAAGACTTTGGGCGGCGGCTGGATTGACGTCGGTCAACGTGACGTCGAAGCCGTCGCGAACCAGGCTGCCGGCGAGGTTACGCCCGAGATTTCCCAGACCGATGAAGCCGTATTTCATCTCAGCGCTCCGCTCTCCGATGGGCGAAAACAATGGATCGGATTCGCGTTAGCGGCAAATGACAGGAGGCGGGGCGGCGTTTGATTCTAGAACTATGCGTTTGCTCGGAGATCGCGAGCGTTTCAAGCAGCCTGGAATGCAGCGCGCCAAGCCAGAGCGATTTCCGACGCGGCTTCGAGCAATTCGCGCGGCGCTGCCACAACATCGTTGACATTGCGCAATCCGATGCGAGACGTGTCCTTTGAAGCATGGTGTTCGCTTAAGGAGGTAACGTTGTCTTCCCGCGGGCGCCACGTTGCGAAGCGCGTCTTGGTCGTCTATCTTCCGCTGGCGCTGTCGGCGGTTTCATCTGTACCCTTGACGCCAGGTCAATGGATCGCCTCGGCGCAGGAGACCGCTGCGAAAGGCATCTTTCACGGCGTCGGAATCGTCACGCAAATTGACGCGAAGACCAGCGCGCTGACACTTGACCACGAAGACATCAAGGGCCTGATGCCGGCGATGATCATGATGTACCGCGTCGCCTCGCCCGATTTGAGCAAGGGTCTCCGCAAGGGCGACAAGGTCGCCTTCGATATTGACGCCGGGCGCTACACGATTACCGCTGTGAAGCTTCTGCAGCGCGGTCGGTGAAAGCGCCTCGCGTCAGTTTGCGTCGCCGAGGATCGCCACAAAGCCCCGGCCGAGGACGTTGGAGACGGCGTGGTGGCAGGCCATGCAGCTTGACGGCGCGTCCTGCGTATAGGCTTCCATCGTGATGTTGGCGAGGTTCTGGTCGCCGCCATTGGCGGTCTGGTATGGCTCGACCGGCGTGCCCGGTTCGATGTGCAGACCAGGAAAATAGCGGCCGTCGTTCTCCTGATTCGGCGGCTGCGTCACCGTCGGCCATTGCGTCGTCACCAGCATGTAATTGGCCCATAGCGTGCCGCGGATTCCCGGCAACGCCCAGTAGGCGCGATTCATCGCCATCGTGTCGGCGTTGATCGGATGCTTGCGGATGACCTGCATCGGTTCAGGATCGATGCGTGGCGGATTGCTCGCGCTGACAGGCTGCGCGAGGGGCGCCTCAGGCGGCGGCGCGATCTCCTTCTGTTGCCTCATAGGGTCGTTATAGGAGTAGGGCGCATGGGCGTCCTTTGCGTCGGGTTCGCGCGCTTCGCCAGCGCCGATTGGCGGGACGTTGTCGACCTGCTCGAACGAACTCCAGATCCACTGCGGCCGGTACAGCGTCTTGATGGCGATGTGCAGACCGACCAACGCCACGTCTTGCTTCGAGCAGGTGATCTTGCCCGCCGCGTGGCTCTTGGCGACATCGACGACCTGGGCGCCCGCGACGACATAGTAGCGGCGGCGGATCGCCGGCGTGTCGACATCGGTCAGGATGCGCCAGGCCGCCTTCACCGCGACAGAGCCGACATTGAAATTTGCTGGCGCATCGAGCGTCGGCAGCGCCGCCTTCGCATAATAGCGGTGATCGACGATCGCGCTGAACTCGGCCTCGTTGATGCGCACTTCATAGCGCGTGTACGTGCGGTTCTGCGCGATCAGCGGGCTGATGAATTTGCCCGCGGTGAAACTCGCCTGGTTGAAATCGGCATAGGGCTCGAACGACGCGAGAGTCTTGATGCGATTATTCGCGCCGGCGCCGCATGGATTGACGCCGTCGTAGCTCGCCCATGGCGCCGGCTTCAGCGGGCCGCCGTCGGGTCCGCGTTGAAACACTTCAAACCGCGATTTGTAGGTCTCCCAAACGCGCGGGCCGGAATCGCCGAGCAACTTCGTCAGATCCGGCGCGCCGCGATGGGCGGCGTCGGTCAGCGCCGGCCAGGAGAGGGCGACAAAAGCCCGCCACGCGAAATTATCGAACGCAGGAAACGGATTTGGTTTTGTCGACGGCACGTCCTCGATGCGCTGGGGCAGCGCCTTCGGCTCGACATCCTCGGCTAACGCGAAGATCGGGGCAAGCATCGCGGCGGCCAAACCGATAAGCAGCGCGCGAGGAAGCGCGATCGGCCTGTTTCTTTCGCTAAGCCCCATCCTATGGCGAGGCATTGTTCTGTGCGTCCCTTTGTTTTCCGAAGTCCCACACGCGCGTCAATGGCCGGCGGTGATGTACGCGATCACGTCGTCGATGTCTTTCTGGTTTCGCAGCCCAGGAAACGTCATCGCCGTCGTCGGCTTGTAGCGCTTGGGATTAGCGAGAAATTGCGGCAGGTTGGCGTCGCCAATTCTGCCGGTATAGGGCAGCGCCGCGTGGCAGGCGTGGCAGATGGTCTGGAAGATTTTCTTGCCGGCTTCAGGATCGCCGGCCCAGGCGTAGCCGGCTCCCGTCATGGCCGCGATCGGCGCCCCAATGACGAGAGCGAAAACCGCGCGAATACTGGAAATCATCTGCGAACGACGGGCCCACGGATTTCGCCACTCGGGAATTTCTTCGAGTGAAGGTTGAAATACCAACGGCCGTCCTTCAGGTCCTTGTACTGCGTCGGGTCAATGACGGACTTCCCCTTGAACGGGCTCGCCAGTTCGCCGGGCGTTCCCACCTGGATCGGCGCGTTCTCTTCCGAGGTCATGCCGATATAGGAAACCGGCCCATGGAAATGCGCGCCGATCGGCGCCCCGGTGAGCCCGGTGTAGGTGCAGGTCCACGTCAGCGTCAGCGTCCCTGTATCCAGCGCGGCTTCGACATGGCCGGACGCTGTCGCATCGTTCGGCGGCGCTTCGCCGCGGCCGGAGAGATCCGCCCGAAACAACAATGTTTCGGCGTGAGCGATCGAACCCATCGCCATCAACGCGGCGAGGCCGAGAGCCGCGACCGCGTATCGCGACGAATGCCCAAGCACTCGAAACAGGCGGGCCTCTTTGTGGGCTTCAAATGACATCAAGTCCTCCCTCGGTCGCGCTCATGCCCGGGTCACACCCGCCGCGACGGCTACTTTCAGATACGTCCAAATAGCCTCAAGAATTCGCGCTTGTTGCGGGACGCCGACGCCACCGGCCTCCTTGTCCCGCCAAGCGGGCTTATCGTCTCAGAACGCCAACCATGCGTAAAGGAATACGGTATTGTTGCCCTTCGCATCGTGCGTGCCTCCAAGGCCGGAGCCGTCGAAGTTCGAAGTTCCGCCGAAAAGATGGAGGTACTGCGTGTACTGAACGCCGATGCGGGCGTTGTAGGTCGAATACGGCCAAGGGCTGCCGTGGCTGAACGGGAGATAAGCCGCGTCGAAGATGAGACCGTCGCCATTTGGTTTGTTGTTGGCGCTTGAGGCGCCGTAAAGCCCCATGTCGGCGGTGCCGGACAAATTGAAATACCCAGCGGTAAATTCGTATGTGTGATCCCAAACGAACGAAGCATTGGCCTTGAAGCTGTTCAAGTGATTGCTGAGATTCGATGAGCCGCCTTGAGCAAAGGTTGAATTCAGCTTCTGGCGCTCAATGATATCCGTCGCCTTGACGGTGACGCTGTATTGATTGCCGTCATATTGATATTGCGCGTCAAAGCCGACATCGGTGTAGTTATCTGTTCCAAAGCCGAATGCGCTCGCCGGAATCACCTGTCCGTACATGCCAAAAGTGCCGATCTCCAGGTAATGATCGCCCCAATGCGGCTCAAACGCGAGACGCCAGTAGGGCGCGAAGCCAGTCACGAGATCCGGCGTCGGGCCGGGCTGCGCGCCTAACGCCTCGAGAGCATAATGCGACAAGCCGCCGTAGCCGGTCAGTTCGGCGTAGAGCATGTCGTTCCAGAAGATGTACCCGCCAGCGCCGACGACCTGCTGACCCCAGCCGCTCTCGATGTGCGTCAGCGGCGGCGAGAAAGCCGGCGCGAGCGCCGAGGCGAACTGCGGAAAACCGAAGGCAGGCACAGTGTTCCAGACGTCCTGCTCGGTCGGCGTGTTGTTCACCAGAATTCCCCAGAACGCGTCCTTGCCGAATAGCTTGAACGTATCGACATAGCGCGCATCCGAAGCGTCAAGAGAGAGTGCGCCTGTCACTGGATTGCCGGTCACCTGGATGAACGCGCCAAGATTGCCGTAGACCTGACCGGCATAAAACCCGGTGATCTGTTGCGTGACCAAATTGTCGTTGGTTTTCGTTCCCGGCGTCTGGCTGCCTGGATCGAACGAAGATTGTGTATGCGTAAAGCCCGGCATCACCATCGCGGCGATCGGCGGCAGCTTGGTGTCGCCTCCCTGCAGCGTATAGCCGCTGAGCTTGAAGCGGCGCCCGAACGGCGTCAGCTCGGGAAATGCCGTGTGACAGGCCGCGCAGGGCTGGCCGGTCTGGCGCGCGAAGCTGGGCACCGCCTCGGCGGGCTGCAATGAACCAAACAGCACGGCGAGGATTGTCGATGCGAAACCAAACGCGGCGATGGCGCCGCCAATCAGCCCAGCGCGTCTCAAACGCTTCGATTGCAATTCGATATTTCTCCGCCGCATCGGCTGATTCCCCCAAGGCATTGAAACAGGGGCCTGACAATGCTTCGAGCACCCGCACGGGGTCGAATCATTGCCGCTACCCAGGAAATTCTCTCGCTTGCGCCCGAAAGTTGCAAGCATCGATCCGTCAAGAGCCTGTATTCAAGCTTCAAACCACATGTAATATTCGTCGAATGTTGAAACAGGCGATGCTTTAACTCGGCGTTAGCAATAGTATTCGCCAAACTTTACTAAATCCTACCAACTGCAGTCTTGCGCTGCGTTTTATTGCTCCTCCGCGCCGGCATGCCCGCGGGAGCAGAAGCCCCAAACCAATCACGTTCACGCCGCCAGATTTCAGCGGCCAAGCTTTAGGTCTTAACGCGCGGCGTCGACGCAAGGCAAACACAATTTTGAAGCATTCTAATCGCGGACACGCGGCAAAGACTGATCTGGATCAATTCAGCCCCGCTGGCGCCGGATGCGGCGGCTGCGGTTTATTGCCTTGGCATCTAGGTCGTCCGCCTCCAGGCGGTCAGCGTGAGCACCGCCCTCGCAACCGTTGCGCGCTCGCCGGGGGGAGCCGCAGCCTCAGCGCCTTCTCTGGGATCGTTAAAAATGTATGAATGCGCTATAACTTCGCCCCATTTGGCGCTTACCGCGGCACCGTCGTCGGAAACGGGAGGCCGCTATGCTGAAGATGGCGATCAACAACGACAAGCCGGGCGTGTCTGTTGAAAAGCGCAACGGCGACATTCTCATCCAGATTGGAAAGCGCCGATGGGGTCGGCACGAGTGGGATGTGTTGCGGCTCGATATCGTATCGGGACGGCGAGACGCCGCCGAGATGGTGCTGGCGCACCGCAATCGTCACCACAACCTCTTCGTCGATAATCCATCTGGCGATTAAGTATCGGTCCGATCGCGCGGACGTGGTGCAGCGAATTTGGCGCACGCGTGGTTGAGCCCGCAGTGGCGAGGTTTGCCGTCCGAGGGCCGCTCGTATTCGCCTTCGCGGCGGTTTCGCAATAGCCTGCTCCTATGCCCGACAGGCGAAGTCGGGCGGTAAAGGAGCAGAGTTTGGTCGAGGCAAACGCGGCACACGACGCGCTCGAACTGCTCCTGCGCGATATTCGCGCCTGCCGACATTGCGCTGCGCATCTGCCGTTGGGCCCTCGGCCGGTCGCGCAAGCGGGACGCAGCGCGCGCCTGCTTATCATTGGCCAGGCGCCGGGTACGCGCGTGCATGAAACCGGCATCGCCTGGAACGATCAGAGCGGCGAGCGCCTGCGCCAATGGACCGGCCTCGACCACCCAGCGTTTTACGATCCGGCCCGCGTCGCGCTGATGCCGATGGGATTTTGCTATCCCGGCCGCGCCGCTTCCGGCGGCGACAATCCGCCGCGTCCGGAATGCGCCCCGTTGTGGCACGAGAAACTGCGTGCGCAGCTTCCGCACGTCGCTTTGACGCTGCTCGTTGGCTCACACGCGCAAAAAGCCTATTTGACGCCACGCGGCCGATCGATGACGGATGCAGTGCGCAATTTCGACAGCGCGCCCAAAGGCGTCATCGCACTGCCGCACCCAAGCTGGCGCAGCACAGGTTGGATGCGCAAGAACGCTTGGTTCGAAACGGAAGCGCTGCCGGTGCTGCAACAGCGAGTGAGGGCGGCTTTGGCGTGAAAGGGAGCGCGCCGCATTTGTGAATCCCTCGTCGTCCCGCCCGGACGAGCCCGCCAGAGCAACGTTGTCCCGAAGGCGCAGTCGGCCGCGTATTTCAGCGCTCAGCCGGAGCCGAGATTTAATCAAACAATTTCTGGACGGATTCGGTTTCGTCTGAGACAATCAAAGCCTGATGAAATCGGATCGTTCGCGCGTTCGCCGCGACGGCAAGCGATAGCCGAAAATTCATTCGGCGACTGGGATTGGTTCCTCATTGAATTCGCAAGGGCGGCGGAAAATGGCGCCGCAAGCCATTGGGATCATTCAATCGGTTACGCAAAACCGCCGCCGCGAGCAAGCAGTTTCCACTAGCCCTGCGGCCATTTCAGCAGCGCCGCGCGACCGACATCCGTGAGACCATACAGCCCCCGATCGACGCGCTCGAACCAACCGTAGACATTGTCGCGCAGGATCTTCGCCGCGTCGGGCATTGCGGTTTTGAGATCGCGTGGGCGACGCGGATTTGCGGTCATCGCGGCGGCGCAGGATAGCGCCTGTTGGCGATAGGCGGTCATGATCGGCGCACGCGTTCCGCCGCCAGCGACAGGATCGCCGCGACGGCGATTGTGTTCGTCAACGAGTTTCGATTTGCGCTTGGCGTCCCGTCGCGGCGCGGCGGCGACCGGGCTCAACAAGACGTGCACCGCGCCCGTCTTGTCGACAGCGAGCAGGCCGAAGCCGAGACGCCGGCACAGGTTGCGAAAGCGCGCATCGCCCTCGCGCCCCTTGCCGCGCTTCGACAGGCTCGCCGCAAGCCAGATTTCATCGCCGATCGCGGCGCGGTCGACGCCCTGCAACACGAGTTCGAGAGTGAAGCTGAGCTTCAGTTCGCCGATCACCACCACGGGCGGCGCGCCCGCGCTGAGGCCGACAAGATCGCAGCCGCCGATCTCGCCCTTCACCGCAAAGCCAAGGCTTTCGAGGAAGCGCTTGACCGGCAGATACAGCGCGGTTTCCATCGCCTAGCGCTCCAGCCATTTGAGCGCGCCGCGCGCCGCCGCGACGCCGGTGGCGAAGCACGCCTGCAGCAGATAACCGCCTGTGGGCGACTCCCAGTCGATCATCTCGCCAGCGGCAAAAACGCCAGGCAGGCGGCGCAGCATGAAGGCCTCGTCGAGTTCGCCCCACTTGACGCCGCCAGCGCTGGAGATCGCCCGCGCGATTGGCGCGACTCCAGTAAGGCGCAGGCGCGTATTCTTGATGCGGGCGGCCAGCGCTGGCGCGTCGGCTGGCAGCGCGCCCGCCTCGCGTAGCAGCGCAATAGCGACCGGCGAAAGGCGCGCCGCCTTGCGCAGAAACGTCGAATTCGATTGCCCGTTGCGCGGACGATCGAGTTTGGCGATGAGAGCCTCCAGCGCGACATCCGGTTTCAGATCGATCGTCAACGTCGCATCCTCGCCCGTGTCAAACGCTTCGCGCAACGGCGCAGACAGCGCATAGGCCGCGCCGCCTTCGATGCCGGCCTGCGTCGCCAGCGCCTCGCCGCGCACACGCTGGCCGCGAAATTCGAGCGCGATGGATTTGAGCGGCATTCCAGCAAAATGTTGCTTGAAGGTCTCCGACCAATCGACGAGAAAGCCGCAATTGGCGGGGCGCAGTTCGGCAGCCTCGACGCCGAATTTTCGCAGCACGGGAACCCACGCCCCGTCCGAGCCGAGCCGCGGCCACGACGCGCCGCCACAGGCGAGAATGACGACAGACGCCGGCTGGGAGATGCGCCCTTCCGGTCCCTCGAAGAAAGGATTTCGCGCCTCGTTAAAACCGATAAATCGATGTCGCAAGCGCGTGGTGACGCCAAGCGCCGAGAGATGCCGCAGCCAAGCGCGCAGCAGCGGCGACGACTTGAAGCTTTTGGGAAACACGCGCCCGCTGGTGCCGACAAAAGTCGGCTCGCCAAGCGCCTCGCTCCACGCGCGCAGGGCTTGCGGTCCGAAAGCGTCGATCGCTGCCTTGAGCTCGTGCGCCGCTGCTCCATAACGCGCCATGAAGCGCTCGGGCGGATCGGTATGCGTGAGATTGAGCCCGCCGCGCCCGGCCAGCAGGAACTTGCGCGCCAGCGAAGGAGCCTGATCGAAGACGACGACCGTCTTGCCAGCCCTCGCCAGTGTTTCCGCCGCCATCAAGCCGGCCGGGCCGCCGCCAACGATAACGGCGGGGCTATCCTGGCTCACTTCTCCTTGGCCTTCTGATAGTCCTTGATATCGGTGAAGGCGATCTGCGGCCACCGCTCCTGCTCGTAGCGCAGATTGAAGGCCGAGCTCGCCATAAACACCGGCGCGCCGTCGAGGTCAGCGGCCATCGAAGAGGGATAGGCGGTGACGAACTTGTCGAGGTCGATCCGGTCGGTCGCGTTGACCCAGCGGCAAATCTCGAAACGGCTTTGTTCGAAGGTGACTGGCAGGCCGTATTCGGCATTCAGGCGTTCGGTGAGCACGTCAAGCTGCAACGCGCCAACGACGCCGACAATCGCGCTGGCGCCGTCATGCGGCAGGAACACCTGCACGACGCCCTCCTCGGCCATCTGCTGCAACGCATCGCGCAGCTTCTTGGCCTTCATCGCATCCGAGAGTTTGACCCGGCGCAGAATTTCCGGCGCGAAACTCGGCACGCCGCGAAACACAATATCCTCGCCCTCGCTCAACGTGTCGCCGATGCGCAGCAGCCCATGATTGGGAATGCCGACGACGTCGCCAGCGAAAGCTTCCTCGGCGAGTGAGCGATCCTGCGCGAAGAAGAACTGCGGCGCCGAAAGCGTGATGGATTTTCCAGTGCGGATGAGTTTGGCGCGCATTCCCCGCGCGAGCTTGCCCGAGCACACGCGCATGAAGGCAATGCGGTCGCGGTGGTTCGGGTCCATGTTCGCCTGGATCTTGAAGACGAAGCCGGTCATCTTCGGTTCGTCTGCAGCGACGACGCGGGTTGCCGCGGCTTGCGCGCGCGGCGGCGGCGCGAATTCCGCCATCGCGTCAATCAGATCCTTGACGCCGAAATCCTTCAACGCGCTGCCGAACAGCACCGGCGTCAAATGACCCTCGAGGAACGCCCGCTTGTCGAAAGGCCGGCAACCCTCGATCGCCAGCGTCAACTCCTCGATCGCCGCGGCGCGCTCATGCTCGGGCAGTAGCGCGGCGACGGCGGGATCGTCTGGACCGGAAACCTTGACCTCGACCGCATCCTTGCCGAGCGCGCGCAGCGTGTTGGCGCGGATGTCGTAAGCTCCCGCCAGGGCGCGGCCACGCCCGACTGTCCAGTTCAGCGGCGCGGTGTCGAGCGCTAGCGTCTTTTCGATTTCGTCGAGCAGGTCGAACGGATCGCGGGTTTCGCGGTCCATCTTGTTGATGAACGTGACGATCGGGATGTCGCGCAGACGGCAGACCTCGAACAGTTTGCGTGTGCGCGCCTCGATGCCCTTGGCCGCATCGATCACCATGACCGCCGAATCGACCGCCGTCAGCGTGCGATAAGTGTCCTCGGAGAAATCCTCGTGGCCTGGCGTATCCAGCAGGTTGAAGACGCAATCGGCGTATTCGAAGGTCATGACCGAGGTGACAACCGAAATGCCGCGTTCGCGCTCGATCCCCATCCAGTCGGAGCGCGTCTGGCGCCGGTTGGCCTTGGCGCGCACTTCGCCGGCGAGCTGGATCGCGCCGCCAAACAGCAGGATTTTCTCGGTCAGCGTGGTCTTGCCAGCGTCAGGATGAGAAATGATCGCGAACGTTCGACGGCGCGCGACAGGGTTTGAATCGTTCATGGGTCCAGACTTAGGGGGAGAGCCGTTGCGTTTCCCTTATCGCGCCGGGCGGCGCAGGGGAAGGGCAGCGTATTCTTGCCCTGCATGACTATTTGTGGTCTGCATATCTTCAATTCAATCTTTCCAACGAGTCTTTCGCAGTGGAATGTGGCTTGCGAAGCCCGCATCCTCGATCGCGTCAGGAACTCAAGCGATGGCCCCAGCCTTCACGCCGCCGGCGCATGCGCCCAAGGCGATCATCACAGCAATCGAGATTACGCGGCATCGCCACCATTTCGATCCGCCCTTCAACGCCAGCTGGGATTCCAAGCCGCGAACATTCTGGGATGCGGCGATCGTGCGGGTCCATACGGACCTGGGCGTTACCGGCGTCGGCTCTGGCGACATGATGCTGGGGTTTGAGGGCAACGAGCCGCTGTTTATTGGCCACGACGCGATGGCGATCGAGCGTCACTGGCGCATCCTGAATAACATCAGTTTCCACTGGGGCCGGTGCTGGCCGCTCGACATTGCCCTGTGGGATCTTGCGGGCAAGCTGACGGGGCAACCCGTGTGGAAATTGCTGGGCGGCCTTTCCGACACGGTCAAGGCTTACTCGTCGTCCGGAACATTGCGCGGGCCCGAAGCGCTCGCCGAAGCGGCTGAGGCCTATTTTGCCAAAGGATTTACCGCGCTGAAGATCCGCTTCCACCGCGGCGACTGGCGCGCCGACATCCGCGCGCTTGAGGCGGTTCGAAAGTGCGTCGGCGAGAAGTTGGAGTTGATGGTTGACTGCAACCAGGGCTGGCGCATGTCGTGGGACACCTATGCGCCTTGGTCGCTCAAGGATGCGGTGCGCGTCGGGCGCGAGCTTGAGAGGCTGGACGTCTACTGGATGGAGGAGCCATTGCATCGCGGCGACCGTGAGGGCATGCGGCGCCTGCGCGAGATGGTCGATGTACGCATCGCCGGCGGCGAGATGACGCGCGAGCTGTATGAATTCCGCGATCTGATCGTTGAAGGCTGCCTTGACGTCTTGCAGCCCGACGCCGCGCTCGTGGGCGGCCTGACGGGCCTGCGCCGCGTCGCGCTGATGGCGCAGGAGCATAATCTGGTTTTCACCCCGCACACCTGGACCAATGGCATCGGCGTCGTCGCCAATGCCCACTTAACCGCAGGCGTCGCCGACGCGCCTTTCCTTGAATTCCCATACGATCCGCCTGAATGGGATGTTGATCGACGCGACTACATGATGATGGAGCCCTTGCAGGTGAACCACGCTGGCAATATCGTGCTTTCGGACAAACCGGGCATGGGGTATGCACTCAATGAGGACATGCTGGCCAGAACGCGCACGAGTTAAGCCTTTGCGCGTCGTCCGGGGGAGAGGACGATGGATCGCAAATGGTTACCGCTCAATGCTCTGCGCGCTTTTGAGGCGGCGGGTCAGCATCTCAGCTTCACGGCGGCCGCCAATAGTCTGACAGTGGCGCAAAGCGCGGTCAGCCGGCATGTTATCGTGCTCGAGAATTTCCTCGGCGTTGCGCTGTTCGAGCGCCGTCCGCAGCAACTGGTGCTGACAGATGCAGGCCGCCACATTCTGCCGGTCGTCTCCAAATCCTTCGATCGCATCGATCAGGCGTTGGGAGAAGTCATCAAGGAAAAGGGCCGACCGAAGCGCGTCTTGAAAGTTGCGTTGCCAACTTCGTTCGCCCATCGGCTGGCGATTCCGATCCTGCGCGATTTCCGCGCCGAGCACCCCGGCATCAGTCTCGAAATCGTCTCCAAGCCGACGACCGGCTCGGACATTGATGGCGATATCGATATCGCCATCGTCTATTCGGAGCCCCGGGTTACCGATGCGATTCATGACTTGCTGTGGATGGTGCGCAGCACGATGCTTTGCAGCCCAAAGCTGGTGCAGAACTTCGATCGTCTCGATCCGGCTAAATTCATCGCGTCTTCGGACCTGCTGCATCTGAAAATAGACGACCGCCCAAGACACTTTTTCTGGGAAATGTTCGCGCGTTCGATTGGGCGGCCCGATCTTTCCGTCGATCGCGGTCTGGTGTTCGACACGCAGCAACTCGCGGTGCAATACGCCATGACCGGCGACGGCCTCGTTCTAGGCGATCCCTTGCTGTTCCATGACGAACTGCGCACGGGGAAATTGGTGCGGCCTTTCGATCTCTGGCTCGATGAGGGCTATGGCTACTATCTGACGACCCATCCGGAAGACCTCAGCAATGAGGCCGTGGCGTTGTTCCGCTCGTGGCTGATCGCGCGCTTCGCGGCCAACCCGCCCAGCGACAACGTCCCGCAAGACCCCGCGCCGCCTGAAGCGCTGAAGCTCCGCGCGGCGAAATGACGTTGACGGTTGGATCGCGCCCCCCTAGGCGTCTTTTGGCATGCCCCAATGCCAAATTAGCGCGAGGCGCAGGCGATCGCGTTAGCTATTTAATCCACGGACGCTGTCGGCCACGCTGGAATCGAACGCTTCGAAGCTCTGCCGGTTGCATTCAAGGGATTGCGCGATGACCGAAACCCCGGCGGACGAATCTCCTCGCAGACGCCGCCGCGGCGCCGAGCACAACGTCGTTCACGCGCCTCCGCCTAAACTGCCGCAACCCAGATTCCCGTTTCGCCCCGTTGAACTCATTTCGAAGGACGAACTGGAGTCGATCCACCGGGCATCGCTCGCTGTGTTGAAGGAAATCGGCATCGACTTCCTCCATGCCGAGGCCAAAGCGATATTGAAAAGCGCCGGCGCCGACGTCGATCCTTCATCCGATCGCGTGCGTTTCGATCCGGCGCTTGTCGAAGCGCAGATCGGCAAGGCGCCGCGGCAATTTACACTGCATTCGCGCAACCCCGAACGCAAACTGGTGATCGGCGGCGATCACACGGCTTTCTGCACAGTGGGCAGCGCGCCCAATTCGTACGATCGCGATGGCGGGCGGCGTCCTGGCAATCATCGCGACTACCAGAATTTCATTCGGCTCGGACAGAGCTTCGACCAGATCCATCTGTTTGGCGGCTACCCGGTCGAACCCATCGATATTCACGCCGCGGTGCGTCATCTCGATGCGCTGTTCGATATGTTGACGCTGGCGGACAAGCCGATCCATGCCTACAGCCTCGGTCGCGAACGCATCGTCGATGCGATCGAAATGGCGAAAATCGCGCGTGGGATCGACGATGAGACGCTTGAGCGCGAACCCTCGCTTTTTACGATTATCAACTCGTCGTCGCCGTTACGTCTGGATACACCAATGCTGGAAGGCATCATCCGCATGGCGCAGCGCAATCAGGTCGTCGTTTTGACGCCATTCACGTTGGCGGGCGCCATGGCGCCGGTGACGATTGCCGGTGCACTAACGCAGCAGCATGCCGAGGCGCTGGCGGGATTCGTGCTTGCGCAGACCGTCCGGCCGGGATCGCCGTTTGTCTATGGCGGTTTCACCTCAAACGTCGACATGAAGTCTGGCGCGCCGGCATTCGGCACACCTGAGTATATGAAGTCGGCGATGATCGGCGGCCAGCTCGCGCGCCGGCTGGAGCTACCGTACCGCTCGTCGAACACCAACGCCGCCAATTCTCTCGATGCGCAGGCGGCATACGAAAGCGTCTTTTCGCTGTGGGGCGCCATCATGGGCGGCGCCAACTTGCTGATGCATGGCGCCGGCTGGATGGAGGGCGGCCTGCAGGCCTCATTCGAGAAAATGGCGCTCGACGCTGATCTCTTAGGAATGGTGGCGGACTTTCTGCGCCCGGTCGCCACGGATGAAAGCGAACTGGCGCTCGAAGCAATGCGAGACGTCGGCCCTGGTGGCCATTTCTTTGGGACCGCGCACACGCAATCGCGCTACCGCAACGCCTTTTTCGCGCCGATGATTTCAGACTGGCGCAATTACGAGAGCTGGCGCGACGCGGGTTCACCTACCGCGCTCGACACGGCGAACCGTCTCTACAAAGATAGGCTGGCGCATTTTGTTGCGCCGCCGATGGAGGCGGAGCGTCGCGAGGCGCTCGAAGCGTTTGTCGCCCGCCGCAAGGCCGAAGGCGGCGCGCCGACGGATTTCTAGGAAAGCGATCCAAATGAAATCGCATGCGCAGGTAGTTGTGATCGGCGGCGGCGTCGTCGGCGCCAGCGTCCTGTATCACCTCACCAAAGGCGGCTGGAAAGATGTTGTGCTGGTCGAGCGCGCTGAACTCACTTCAGGTTCGACATGGCATGCAGCCGGCGGGATGCACACGCTGAACGGCGATCCCAATGTCGCCAAGCTGCAGCAATACACGATCAATCTCTACAAGGAGATCGAGGCCATTTCCGGCGTCTCCTGCGGCATGCATGTCACCGGCGGCCTCAATCTGGCGGGCACAAAGGCGCGCCTCGACTGGCTCAAGATGGCCAAGGCGCGCGGCCGCTATCTCGGCATGAATCTCGAGATCATCTCAATCGAAGAAGCGGCGAAAATGTACCCGTTCATCGACAAGAAGCATTTCGTTGGCGCGATGTTCGATCCCGTGGAAGGGCATCTCGATCCGTGGGGCGTCACCAACGCTTATGCGAAGTGCGCGACGCTGGCCGGCGCCGAGATCAACCGTTTCACCCGGGTTGTCGGCCTGAAGCAGCGGCCCGACAATTCGTGGGACGTCATCACCGACAAAGGCAATATTGTCGCTGAGCATGTGGTCAATTGCGGCGGTCTGTGGGCGCGCGAAGTCGGGCGGATGGTTGGGATCGAATTGCCGGTGCTGGCGATGGAGCATCACTATCTCATCACCGAAAATATTCCCGGGGTGATCGACCCGAAGGTCGACAAATTCCACGTCATCGATTTCGAGGGCGAAATCTACATGCGCCAGGAAGGCGGCGGCATGTTGATCGGCACCTACGAGCAAGCTTGCCAGCCGTGGTCGGAACACGAAACGCCGTGGGATTTCGGCCAGAACCTGCTGCCCAACGATCTCGATCGCATCGCGCCAAGCCTCGAGACGGCATTCCAGCATTTCCCGCAGCTCGGCACTGTCGGCATCCGCAAGGTCATCAACGGACCCTTCACGTTTGCGCCTGACGGCAACCCGCTCGTTGGTCCAGTCAAGGGCTTGAAGAACTTCTGGGTGGCGTGCGGCGTGATGGCCGGATTCAGCCAGGGCGGCGGCGTCGGTCTGGCCCTGGCGAACTGGATGATCGATGGCGATCCCGGCCACGACATCTGGGGCATGGATGTCGCGCGCTTTGGCGACTGGGCGACGCGGCCCTACACCAATTCCAAGGTGCGCGAGAACTACTCGCGACGCTTTCGCATCCGCTTTCCCAACGAGGAACTGCCGGCGGCGCGGCCATTGCGCACGACGCCGATCTACGACCGGCTGGTGGCGGAGAACGCTGTGTTCGGCGAATATTGCAGTCTCGAAAATCCGCTGTGGTTCGCGCCGAAGGGCATGGAGCCGCGCGAGGACGTGACGTTCCGCCGCTCCAACGCGTTCGAGCATGTCGGGAAGGAGTGCCGCGATGTTCGCGCCGGCGTCGGCATGACCGAGATCGCCAACTACGGCAAGATCGAAGTCGAGGGGCCGCGCGCGGCGGAATTTCTGTCGCATGTCATGGCCAACAAGCTGCCAGTCGTCGGGCGTCTGGCGTTGACGCCGATGCTTAACGAGAAGGGCAAGCTGATCGGCGATTTCACCATTGGCCGCTACGCCGAGGACAAGTTCCTGCTGGTCTGCTCGTACGCCGCCGAGAGCTACTACATGCGTTGGTTCGAGCGCTTCCTGCCGGCGAGCGGCGTCACCGCGCGGGCGGCGTCGATGGATTACCCCGGCCTGTCGATCGCCGGGCCGAAATCGCGGGCGCTGCTGCAAACGCTTGCGCATGACGACGTGTCGAACGACAAGTTCCCGTTCCTGTCGTTCCGCAAGATGAACATCGGCATGATCCCGGCGATGGTCGGGCGCGTCAGCTTCACTGGCGATCTTGGCTATGAGATTTGGGTGCGGCCGGAGTATCAACGCGCGCTTTACGACCTGCTGCTAGAGAAAGGCGAGGCGTTCGGCCTCACGCAGTTCGGCATGCGCGCCTTGCTCTGCATGCGGCTGGAGAAGAGCTTTGGCACTTGGGCGCGCGAGTACCGGCCGATCTACGGGCCGTATGAAGCGGGTCTTGGGCGCTTCGTCGATCTAGGGATAAACGACTTCGTCGGGCGCGCGGCGGCGGCGCGCGAGAAGGCGAGCGGCGGCAAGCTGCGGCTGCAGACCTTCGTCGTCGACGCCACCGACGCCGATGCGATCGGCGACGAGCCGATCTGGCACAACGACAAGGTCGTGGGCTGGGTGACGTCGGGCGGCTTCGGCCACAGCGTCGGCAAGTCGCTGGCGATGGGCTATGTCGAGAAGGATTGCGCCAGCGCCGCGAGCGGCTTCGAGATCGAAATCATCGGCGAGCGGCGCAAGGCGACCCGGCTCGACGCGCCGATCTTCGATCCGCAGGGGCTGAAGATGCGGGGGTGAGGGGGCGCTCCCGAGGCAGCGCCATCCTCGCGGCGTTTTGAGACAAATCAACGGGATGAATGCGCTTTTTCCGCGCAGCGAGCGTTTGACGCACTGGCCGCGAAGGCGGAACCGGCGCCAACGCCTCGCATGCGAGCGGAGCTCTCAAAATGTGCCATTTTCCGGCGCGACTCCCGGATTTCAGAGCCTTGCGATGTTATTTCCCGCCGCCACGCGTGCGGTCGCATCGCCGGAGCGCCAACGGCGGTAATCCGGCGGCGACGCGAATGTCAGGCGGACAATATTTTGCAGAGCGTTAGCCGTCATTTTCGTCTCAACCCGAGCCGCCAGCGAATGCTCTCTTGCGAACGCCGCGCGATTATCCACAGCATGGGCTCATTACCCACTCGCCTTCCAAAAAACGCTCCTCGGCCTCGCTGATCGCTGCTCGATCCCTCATCGCATCGTACGAGAACATATCATGAACAATTCCGATGCGCAAGATTTTTCGCACATGGCTATCTAGTTTACTCCAGCGCCTACTAGATATTGTGTTTGAAGGTTTTAGCGGGCACGGGATCGATTTGCAAAGACTGCGCAACCAGACGGT
>JAYUFK010000380.1:0-8158 GCA_043739325.1 Methylocapsa sp.
GATCTCGGACGGGAACCGGTAGCCGGCATAGCTGATTTGGGTCATCAATGAAGCTAACGAACCGCCCGACAGACGGCAAGCTCGCCGCGCCGTGACAACGCCACTCGGACCGCTATATGGCGCGTCACGGCGTCGGGACGCTCGACGATTGCGCGCTGAGGATTGTGGCCACTGTCGTGTCGCGGCCAACTGATGACCGGGCGATCCTAGACGCCGGCTCGAAAACACTGTCGTGGGACCTCATGGGCTTCGCGGACTACGGCCATATCATTGAATACCCGCAGGCGAGGATCGCGAAGCTTAGCGAGGAGCACGGACATGTGGATCTGAGCCGCTGCTCGGCGAAGCCAGCGATCGGCGAGCGCGTGACGATCGTGCCCAACCACGCTTGCGTTGTATCAAACCTTTTCGACGCGGTGGCCGCAGTCTCAAATGGCCATTTTGAGCGCATCCTCCGCGTTGAGGCGCGCGGGCTCGTGCGCTGACGCGAAACTCCAACTTCGCTTTAGCTAAATCGCGCCTTCCCGCGGTAAACGACTGTGCATTCGAACTGAGACATTGCGCAAGTTGAGCGCTCGGCAGCTGCGCTATCATAATTTGACGGTTCTTCTCGAGCCAAGTAGCGCGGCTGTGCCGTTGCACGGCGGCACGTCACGCCGTGAGAAAGGCCGGTGGAACCAGCGTCCCGCAAGGTCAGAAAATAACCGATACGGGTTCGAGTCTGACTTGGTTAACCTGATGTCGCACACAAAACAACAAGCTGTCGATCGCATCGAGAGATTTCGCGAAATTCGGCGCACCGTCAGCGATGCGGCAGATGTTCGAGTCCTTCCGGCGGAAATGTTCAACAATTGCGTTGCACGAAATTACATTTCACTTGCACAATATCAATTGTTGGGCGAAACGGTTCGGTAAGTTTCGCCAGCGCGGCGAGACAGTTTGTGGGAGGAGCTAAATGACGAAATTGGCCATCGGCGCCGCACTCGTTGCTGCGACCTTGTCGGCGGGCCCTGTGCTCGCCGAAGATCATCTCGTGGGAATCGTTTCCATCTCGGCGACTGAAGCTAACAACGCACGCTACATCACTGGCGCTCAGGCAGCGGCCAAGGAGATGGGCTGGACGGTGTCGGTAATCGATGCGGCGGGAAACGCGGATCAGGCGAACGCCGGCATACAGAACTTCGCGCAGCGTGGATCCGCCGCGATCGTCGACATGGTGTTTCCCTATTCGTCGATCGGCGCTGGTCTCGACGCGGCCAAGGGAGCGAAAATCCCCGTGGTGACCTGGGGCGGCGGTCTCGGTGGCAGCGTTGCCGCGACCAACGGTTCGGGCGGCCCCATGGTCGTTCCGGTCAATGATCTCATGATCAAGAAGATGGGAGGCACAGGTTCTGTCCTTGAGCTGACCTATCATACCGGCGAAGTATGCCGTAACCGCGAAGTCGAACTCGACAATGCGCTCAAGAACCAGCCCGGCATCAAAGTGACCAAGAACGAAGTGCGCATTCCCGGCTATTTCGAGGACGGCGCCCAATATGCCAATGCCTGGCTCGCCTCGCATCCCGCTGGAAGCGAGAATCTCGCCATTTGGGGCTGCTGGGACGATCCGGCGATCGGCGCGATCGGGTCGCTGCGCGCACAAAACCGCACTGATGTGAAAGTCTACGGCGTTAACGGCAACGCGCAGGCGCTCGAGAACATCAAAAAAGGTTTCATGACGGCGACCGCATGGCAGGATAGCTATACGGAGGGTTACAATATGACGAGGTTGTTGCCCGAAATCATCAAGGCCGGCGCGGACTGGAAAGCGAAGGCGGTCGAAGTACCGGCGAACCTGGTCACTGCTGAAACCATCGACAAATTCATCGCCGACCATCCTGCGGCGTTGAAATGAACGCAGGCTGAGAGCGAATGAATGTTTCGAATGCCGCAGGGGGTACGAACGCTTCGTCCCCCTTTGTTTCGGTGCGCGAGATTCGCAAAAGCTTCGGCGGCGTTCAAGCGCTGAGGGGCGTTTCGTTGTCGATCGCGCCGGGCGAGACGCACGGTTTGGTCGGCGCCAACGGCGCCGGCAAATCGACGCTAATCCGAGTGCTCGCCGGTTTGACGCAGCCCGACGAAGGCGAGATTGTGATTGACGGCCAGCGCGCTGAGGTTGGCACGCCCCATGTCGCAAACGATCTTGGCATGAGCTTCATTCACCAGGAGCTGGCCTTTGTGCCGGGAATGACTGTTCTGCAAAATATCATGCTGGGCCTGCCCAAGAAGACGCGCTTTGGCGTCGTCGACTGGCGTCAGATCGCACGGGACGTCGCGCCGTTCGCCAGGCGCGTTGGCGTTAGCGCGCCGCTCGACGCCAACGTGAAGCGGCTATCGACGGCCGAGAATTGGCTCATCAGCATCACACGCGCGCTTATTCGCAAGGCGCGGTTGATTGTCATGGACGAACCGACGGCAGCTTTGTCGGCGGCGGAAAGCAAGAGACTTTTCGCTATCATTCGCGATTTGCGGCAGTCAGGGGTCGCAGTGCTTTATGTCTCGCATCGGCTCGACGAGATTCTGGAGCTTTGCAAGCGCGTGACCGTGTTCCGTGACGGAAATTCCGTCGCTGAACTCGCTGGCGCCGGTCTCACTCGTCAGAACTTGGTCGAGCAGATCGTCGGCAGCGCATTCGAGGCACCGCATAAGAAAGCCGCCGCCCGTGTGAATGGCGAAGTCGCGCTTGCGGTCCGTGGGCTCTCCCGCAACCCGAAGGTTCGCGACATCAGCTTCGACTTGCTACGCGGCGAGGTGCTTGGTCTAGGCGGTCTCGTCGGCGCCGGCCGCAGTGAACTAGCCCGTCTGTTGTTCGGCGCGGACCGGCCAGACAGTGGCTCGATGGCGCTGGAGAAGCGGCCGTTTGCACCGCGCAGCCCTGCTGCCGCAGTGAAAGCCGGCCTCGGCTTCGTGCCGGAGGAGCGCCGCTCCGAGGGTCTTGTGCTGACCAAGAGTCTCGCCTTCAATCTGTCGCTCGCAAATCTCGGTTCGATTGTTTTTGGACAGTTCATGCCATTCATTAGCGGGCGACGCCAGACGGCGTTGGCCGAACGCGTAGTTCGCGACCTCGCAATAAAGGCTCCGCGCGTCGACGTCCTTGTCGGAAAACTAAGCGGCGGCAATCAGCAGAAGGTCGTGATTGGGCGTTGGCTGCAATCTCGGCCAAAAATACTCATTCTTGACGAGCCGACGCGCGGGGTCGACGTTGGCGCCCGAGCCGAAATCCACCGGCTCATCCGTGAGCTCGCCGAGCTCGGGATGGCTGTGCTGGTTATTTCCTCGGAACCGGAAGAGCTGCCGGATCTCTGCGACCGCGTGCTGGTCATGGCGGAGGGGCGGATCACGCGCGAGCTTATGGGCGAGCAGGTCACTCGCCATGCGATCATCTCAGCGAGCTACGCTGAACTCGGGGAGCGCGAGGGCGCATGAGCGAAGGTTCTATTCGTCTGTCGCCCGCGGCTAAGTCCGCGCTCGGCATATTCGCCCGCTACGCGACGATTATCGGACTTGTCCTGATGATCATGACGTTCTCGTTCCTGTCGCCCAATGCTTTTCCGACCTACGGCAATTTCATCAACGTGTTGAACCAAGCCTCCCTGGCGATGATTATTGCCGGCGGCCTCACTGTCGCCGTCGTCGTGGGAGAACTCGACCTCTCGATCGGCTATGCCGCGAGCCTGCATGGCGTGCTTGTCACCGGTCTCATCGTCAAGAACCAGCTACCCATTCCGGTCGCCGTTGCTATCGTCCTCGCACTCGGCGCCTTCGTCGGGGCCATCAATGGAGTCATCGTCACAAAGCTGCGGGTCAATTCAGTGATAGCAACGCTCGGTGTCGGCACGATCATCGTCGGCGTCGCTTTTGCGTATTCCGCCGGAGTACCTATCGTGGCGGGCGTTCCTGAAGAGTTTCTGCAACTTGCGCTAGGCCGGTGGCTTTTTGGCATCCCTAACCCGATCATCGTCATGGCGCTGGTTGTTGGCGTGCTCTGGGTGCTGGTCGAGCGCACCGCGGTTGGACAGGAAATCCAGGCTGTCGGCGGCAATCCCGCGGCGGCGCGCCTCGCGGGCATCAGCGTCGATCGCGTCAAAATCATCGGTTTCGTCATTTCGGGTATATGTGCAGCGCTTACCGGTACGTTGCTTGCCGCGCGACTAGGCAGCGGCACGACCAGCGCTGCGGACTCCTATTTGCTGACGGCATTCGCGGCCGTGTTTTTGGGATCGGCGACGCTGCGCGACGGCGAGTTTCATATCTTGGGAACGTTCATCGGAACCGTGATCATTGTTTTCGGATTCAATGGCCTAAACATCTTTGGGGCGCCCACTTTTTCACAATATGTCTTTCAGGGCGCAATTTTGATTGCTGCGGTCGGCCTTTCTAGCCTTGGCCGCATGCTGGCGGAAAGCTGAATGGAGATAACGATGACAGAGGCCGCAATCTGGCAAGTTTACGTGATGGAGTTCGCGCGCTCGAAGGATCAACCGTGGGTCGATCTCATCAGCGGTATGTATCGCGATGGTGTAATGGATCTGCCTTTCTCGTTCATTCTAGCCCAGCGCGGCTCGCAAACCGTGCTTGTCGATACGGGATTCATGCAGGAGAGTCATGGCTCCGGGTTCTCAAGAAAGTTCGGCATCCCGACATGGATTTCACCGCTCCGCATGCTCGCCGAAATGGGGCTCGACGGCGACGCAATTAGCGACGTATTCATCACTCACGCGCATTTCGACCACATGGGTTCGATTGCCGAGTTTCCGAACGCCAACCTCCATATCCAGAAAAGCGAACTCCTGTCCTGGTATGAGGCGATTGCGCTACCCAAACGCTTTGGCCACCTCACCGCGATCATCGACCCTGACAATTTGCGCACCGCGCTTGACGCCTCGATCGCTCACCGAGTGAACTTGATCGATGGCGATAAGGACAATGTTTTGCCGGGGATTCATGTGCGGCTAGGCAGCGGACACACCGTCGGCCAACAATTCGTCATCATCGAGACGGATGCGGGTCGGCGGGTCATATCCGGCGATTGTGTCTATTCACGCCGCCAATTTACCGGCCACAACAACGACGGCGTCTATGTGCCGCTGAACAACGCTATCGGCAGCGTGTGGGAGCAGTTGAAGACGATCGACAAGATGAACAATGAACTCGGCGGCGATTTGAGTAAGCTAGTTGTGCTGCATGACATCGAGCGATGGAAAGGTCTGCCTATCGTCAAAGAAGTGGAGGGGTTTCGGATCGTCAAGATTGCTTAGATGCTTGGACGCAGAACCACGTTGGTGGGACATAGGTGATTGCTTGCGATGCTTCGTCTAGCTTGGAGTGTGATCTTTTCGCGTTCGCTGGCGATCGCGGCGCGCGCAAACAATTTCGCCGAGGACCTCGATAGCGGGAATGTGCTTGTTGACGACAGGCTCGTCGACGAGCGTCCAAGTTTCAGCAGCTCGCGCCTCCTCGGCGACGACTTGCGCGAGGGGTTTTTGAAGGCTTTTTGCTCCTCGGGCACCGCCCCCTTCGGGTCGCGCGGTAACCTTGTTGCAACGATACGTGCGCAGAATGATTTTAACGAATGCAAGCCCAGATGTCTCCTGTCGTCGGGTCGGGGGAGCAGCTGTGCCGTTCAAGTATCATCGCAAAGGCCGCCAGCATATCTTTCGGCAGAAACACCGCGTGACCAATTGGCGGAAATATGACGCGGCGTAGCCTTGTTGCGTAGAGGTCTGAATTCGCGCACTCCCCCCTTCTGATCCTCTTTCACGTAACGCGAACGAATTTGGCTTGCCTAGGACGTCCTCCGCGCAATTTTCTGGAGTACGTCGCGCGCCGGTTTGGCGCCCGGTCAAATCGCTCACCGAATGCGCGAGCTCGGGCAAGCCATTTGTGTCCGCGTTGTCTGAATAGATCCGCGCCGGCGCCAACGTGCCCTTTGTTAGCTTCGTGCGACAACGCCGCGCGAAACTCCTCAAGAGAATTTCCCTCGTTATCGCCGACGGCTCAGAATATAGGCGGTCACGTCATTACGTTCCGAAGGGCTGAGCATAATGTTTGGCATCGTGGGGTGAGACGTCTGCAGGAACACGCGTAATGACAGAGCGGTTGTCGATGGCATAGCGGCAATCGCAGAAAAGGCGGGTGCGCGCTGCGGGACATTCGTCAAGGCGTGACATTCCATGCATGACGTTTCCGCGAGTCGCTGTCCCGCTGCGGGATCGCCAAGCTGCTGACCAAGTGTAGACCAAGCAGTCCCAAGAACGAGGGGCAGGCTCCATAAAATAGAACGGGCTGACATTTGAAGCTTTCTATGGCTTTGGTCGACCCGCCGTCCCTGCCGTCCGCAAATCCGTCGGAATGCCTAAGCGAAAATGCCACGGGCCACCTCGATCTCTTGAGCGACGTTGCATTATTTAACCGTCGCAATATATGCAGCGAGGTCCGACGCTGCATCTCTGCTCAAGCCCATGTCCGGCATCTTTGGATGCGGATCAAGCAGAAACAGTGCGAGTTTGGCTACATTGAACTCGGGCCGGCGCGCAATTGTTGCAAATGGCGGCGCCTCGATAACCCCGCTCTTTTGATCTGACGCCACCACGTGGCAAGACGAACACCAACGGCGAGCAAGTTGCTCGCCGTGTTTTGCGTCGGCGGCAATCGAGGATGTGGCCGCTAACGCTGCCGTCAAGTTGATCGAGTGAGCTATGCAACTCAGCACGAATTTTGACCCCATTGGAGAGTCCATTCTAGTCATACTGTGGATGTTGTCGGCACGTCTGTATGCGTCGGATCGGATTGCCCACGGATGGTTGGGACACGTTGAATGAGCGACAGTGCGCGCGAATGCACGAACTACCTTCTAACATACGTGACGATGTTTTTCCATTTACCGCGCTCATGGCAGTTTTTGATCCCAATTTCGTTGGCTGCGGCGGGATGGAGCGCAAGTCGGCTGTATGTCCGACAGGCTGCTAGGAGCCTGAGCTACCGGAGCGAACGCGCTTCGATCACCATGCCAGGGAATACCGGCATATCGCGAACTTCGCTCGCGTTCGGGAGCGAAAGCGGGCGTGGCGACACTTGAAGGCCCTCCTCGTTGATCCGATAAGCGGCGAGTGCGTCCTTGACCTTCGATCCCTCTGGCATCGAAAGCGCAAACTCCTCGACAGTGCCAGTTCTGTCGGCAACGCGAACGAGAACACGCGCCAATTTCGACGAGAGCAAGTCTAGTACAGGGATGCGGCCGAGCGTGGACGCAGACCAGACCTGGGGATCGAGAATGTCGATATCAACCGAGGCAAGAGTCGACGCGTTGTCTTTGCTGTCCGCGAAACGGCGAATGCCAGCCAACTGGGCGATTAGTGAATAGGGCGCGATCTCCTTTCGTCCTTTCCCAGCCGCCAGAAGGCCCATCGAAACGCGGCCGAAGCCCTCTCGCGCGACGGCGCCGAGTCCTTCGACCGTGGCTTCGATTATTGAGGTCAAGCTGCGCGACTCGCGGTCCGGATTGTCGTCCAGGTCGCGGGCCGCAAGCAGGAATACCTTCGTCGGCGCGTTCCGCGAAATCAATCGAAACATCCGCCCCTGCGGCAGACCGGGGACATCCTCAAAAGTCATTGACGCAATCCTGGAGGCGTGGTCCTTATCGTTTACGAAGCCCCGTGCCTGTGGCCCTAACCCGGGCCTATATCGCTCACGGTAAGAGTCCCTACCAACGCTGAGGATGACGCACTCGCCGACCGTCGGCCAACGAAGCCGCCCGTAACGTAGACCTACCCAGAGGTCCCCGCCGGCCGCAGATGGAATTGCGAAACTGGCGCCTGTCATTGCCGGCGCGGAGGCCTGGTGTCTGGGTGGCCGGTGGTTTCGGCATCGCCGCCGCCAAGTTTTCTAAGAGTCCATCCGGGATCATATCTAGGTTTGACAGGCGATCCGATATCGGAAAATTCGTGGTGTTGCCGAAACGCTGGATCGTCGAGAGAACCATCTGCTAGAACCCTTCGTTATTCCCGAGACCCAGCGCAATTCCGTAGCAGAAGGTGTCGAGAAGATCGTCCTCCCGGTCGCTCTTCCTGTCGCCAACGCGGAAGTTCTCGATTTGGTCGAGCAAGTGATTTCGCGAGTG
>JAYUFK010000381.1:0-2945 GCA_043739325.1 Methylocapsa sp.
CATGGCCAAAGGGGACGCCGGTCCGCTGGCGGAGGTGTGGTCTCATGCCGCTACGGTGACGACCATGCACCCAATCGGCGGCAGAGAGGCTGGATGGGAGAAAGTTGGCGGGTCATGGAGTCAGGTCGCCAAACTGTGTTCGGGCGGACAGGTCAAACTGAACGATCAACACATCCAAGTAGCCGGGGACATGGCTTACGAAGTGGGTGCCGAAAAAGGTGAAATCACGATGGGAGGACACAAGGTCGCCATCGACCACCGTGTCACCAATGTGTATCGCCGAGAGGTCGGGAAATGGAAGATTGTCCACCACCATACCGATGTCGCTCCCGCCATGCTGGACGCTCTCGCTAAATTGCAGGCCAAGAAATAACCACGTAGGGTTTTGAACCGAACTTCATAGTTCATGACTTGAGGCCCGGCCTTTGCGTCGGGCCTTTTATTTTGACGGCGTTTCCCTCGCCCATTCATCAATGCGACTATAGGCGCCATCGTGCTGCGTATTGTTCTAAGGGTCGTCTCTAGCAGAGGCGGGGGCGGATGGGGAATCCGTTGGCGCGGACGATGGCAGCGGGGGAATAAGCAGGCGGCCTCGTTCTACGACAACGCCTCCTGTCGTGCTTCAAACCCAAACACCGTGTCGCAGCCGATCGTCTCTGCCTTCGGTATCCCTCTTATCTCATCGACGCGGAGTGGGCTCTGGGATCGCCGGAATGCGGGAATCAAGATCGACATCGAAAAACAATGACCCGCTCGTCCAATCCTGTCCGCGCATAAAAAATCGATCGCCCGATCAACGTGAGTAGAGAATCATGATCCGGCCGCGGCCGACCGCCTTTGGAGCTTAAGCGAGAAACTCATCTAGTCCGGGAGGATGGCTGCCATGACTTTGGACATGCGCAAACTTGGCGACCAAGGGTTGCAGGTATCGGAGATCGGCCTCGGGTGCATGGGCATGAGCCAGTCCTATGGGCGGGCGGACGAGACGGAATCGTTCGCAACGCTGCATCGTGCGATCGAACTGGGATGTACTTTCTTCGTCACGGCGGAGGTCTATGGCGCGTTCGCAAACGAGGAGCTTCTCGGTCGAGCGTTCAAGAGTCGGCGCGATCAAGTCGTGATCGCAACCAAATTTGGCTTTCGTCTCGAGAACGGCAAGCAGATCGGCGCTCAAAGGGACAGCCGGCCCGCGCATCTCCGAGAGGCTGTCGAGGGTTCGCTGCGCCGTCTTGGCACTGACTATATCGACTTGCTCTATCAGCACCGCGTCGATCCCGCAGCCCCGACCATGGCGCTGCAAGCCTTGGTCGGAGGCAGCTCGCAGCTCCAGCAGTCTCAACGGCCTCGATTTGTTGGCGGACCTCATGACGACCATGGCTCCCGTCATCGAGTAAATGGGCGCAGCAACAGTCGCTGAGCTCGATCCCGCGACGCTGTACGCCCGCATGAGGGCGGAGTTAGAAGCAAACAAGAGCGTCGTAATTGGACGCTACGAAGTCGGCGCTTGGACACGTCTGCCCTGAAGTATTAGAGACAATTCGAAGGCGCTGCGGGCGCGGCCCCCGTAAGCGGGTCTCACAAACGTCGCGTTTTAGAACAGGCCGATTTCTCGACACAGCGCCCCGCGCGAATTCGCGGCGCGCGCCAATGCAGGAGGAGCAGCATGTCGGATCAGGAACTCTTTGCTCAAGGGTTGGCGACGTACCAGAAGGTCGTAGGCCTGAACTATATGGCGCACAAGGAAGTCTACGGCGTCCTGCGCAAGGTTCTGGTGGCCGAGGCGCCTGAGCAGTTTGTGTTTGTGGACCTCGCCTGCAGCACTGCTACGGCCTCGGCTGAGGCGCTGAGAGGCGCCAAAATTGGTCGCTATATCGGCATCGACATTTCACAGCCGTCGCTCAACTTGGCCCGGCAGTCTCTCGGCGACTTGCCCTGTCCCGTTGAACTCCGCTGTCAAGATTTTGTCGAGGCGATCAACGCATGGGACGAGCCGGTCAATGTCGTATGGATTGGCCAGTCGCTGCACCACCTGCGCTTGCCTGAAAAGAAAACCTTCGTGGGCCGCGTTCGGGCGTTGCTACCCCGCAACGGTCTCTTCCTGATTTGGGAACCGGCCCGTCTTGAGGATGAGGATCGCGAGGGCTGGTTTGACCGGTTTCACCGGTTGCGTCCCGAATGGTCGATGGTGACGGATGAAGAATTTGCCGCCTTTGAGAGCCATTGTCGAGCGTCCGACTATGCCGAAACCTCGGCGACGTGGAAGGCGATCGGTCGCGACGCCGGATTTGAACGCGTCGACGAACTTCTAATAGTGCCGAACCAGCTCGCTCGAGTTTACCGATACAGCAATTGATTCCGCCCGGCCGCGGCCATTGAAACAACCGCAGCAAGAATGACCGCGCCGCCGATCAGCGTCGCCACGGCTGGTGTTTCGCCAAACGCCAGCCAGACCCATATTGGTCCAAGAATCGTTTCCGTTTGCGCCAACACCGTCTGAGCCGCCGCGGGGACATGGGGCGCGCCGCGCAGAAAGAATGCGAAACCCACGCCCATCGCAAGGAACCCGCCAGCGAAGGCCGAGAGTAGTTCGAACGGCGGCGGAAACAACGTGACGCCGTTGAGGACACAAACACCTGCCGCCAACAGGAAAACTACCAAGCCATAGCCAAGAACCGCCGGGGTGTAGTCGCGCCCCTGACCAAGGCGCATTCCAACGCTCGCGCCGGCAAAGCCCAATGCCGTGAGCACTGCGCTGATATTGCCGACAAGATTGCCGGCTTGGATTGCGCCGCCGACAATAACGCCAAGTCCGACAAAACCGAGCGCGATCGATCCGACCTGCCACAGGCTCAGAGCCTGACTCGAAATTCATGCCGCAGGCATTTTTAGTGAAATCGGCCCACAGCGTCGGCCCGAAATTGCTCAAACTGACCCGATCGTGGCCC
>JAYUFK010000382.1:0-48728 GCA_043739325.1 Methylocapsa sp.
AGCAGCTTTCATCCCAAGGCATCGGCAGTCCTCCCGCCGACAGAAAACTGTCACCCATCATCCCGGTCTAGTGTGTTACCAATCTAATCGGTCTGGACAACTCCCTCCCCCCTTGCGGGGGAGGGTTGGGGAGGGGGGTCGCGCTGTGTCGGGCAGTCTTTTGCCATTCGCCCGTAAGCTGCGTGGGGAAGCGACGCTGCCGAGCGCCGCCTTTGGGCCGGCATACGGCGCGAACAGATCACGGGATTCAAGTTTCGACGCCAAGTCATTCTGAGTGGCTTCATTGTCGACTTCGCCTGTCTGGAGGCACGTCTCATCATCGAAGTCGACGGCGCAACGCATTCGACTGAGTCGGAACTGGCGCGAGACGCGAAGCGCTCGGCTGTTCTGAGCGCGAAGGGCTTTGCGTCGCTGCGTTTCACCAACGACGAAGTTTTCCGCAATCTTGATGGAGTCCTGGCAACCATTCGATTGAAGCTGGTCGCCCTTAGGCCGCGTTTCGACGAGGCGTGTGAGGGCGGCGCGACCCCCCTCCCTAACCCTCCCCCGCAAGGGGGGAGGGAATGATCCCTACACCCCCAACCCCGCATTCTTCAGCGGCAGCGACCTGATCCGCTTGCCTGTCGCCGCGAAGATCGCGTTGGCGACGGCGGGGGCGATGGGCGGGGTGCCAGGTTCGCCGATGCCGCCCCATTTCGCTCCGCCTGACAGCGCGAAATGCGTTTCGATCGCCGGCGAGTCGGCCATGCGGGCGATTTGATAAGTATCGAAATTGCCCTGCTCGACGCGGCCGTCCTTAATGGTGATTTCGCCGAACAGCGCCGCCGTCAGCCCATACAACACGCCGCTCTCAATCTGCATTGCGACATTCAGCGGATTGACGACATGGCCGCAGTCGACGCAGGCGACGACGCGCTCGACTTTCACACGGCCGTCGCCGCTCACTTTCACTTGCGCGATTTCGCCGACAATCGTGCCAAAGCTCTCGTGGATGGCGACGCCGCGCGCCGAGCCTTTGGGCAGCGGCTTGCCCCAGTCGCCCTTGTCGGCGAGTTTTTCCAATACGCTAAGGAAATCCGGCTTGTCGGCGAGCAAGGCGCGGCGATAGTCGAGCGGGTCCTTGCCCGCCGCATGCGCCAGTTCGTCGATAAAACTCTCGACCGCGAAGGCGTTTTGCGACGAGCCGACCGAGCGCCAGAACATCACGGGGACGTGGGTGTTTTTCAAAACCGCGTCGACATTGAGCGCGGCGGAGCGATAGGGAATGTTGGCGAGGCCTTCGATCGCGGAAGGCTCGATGCCGTCGCTTTGTTTCCAGCCGAGCGAGCGCGAGATCGAGCCAACCGCGGCGCGCAAATCGAACGCTAACGGCATGCCATCGGCGCCGAGCGCGGCTTTCATCGCGATGGCAGCCTGCGGGCGATAGCGATCGTGCTGGATGTCCTGCTCGCGCGTCCACACAAGCTTCACCGGCTTGCCGAGCGCCTTCGATGTCTGCACCGCCTGACGCAATTCGTCGTTGATGGCGCGCCGGCCAAAGCCGCCGCCGAGATAGCAATTGTGTATGTAGACGCGCGAACCGTCGACGCCGCCGACCTGCGAAGCGAGCTTGAGCGCGCCGTCCGGGTCTTGCGTTCCCATCCAGACATCGATCTGATCGGTCCGCCAATGCACGGTGGCGTTGAGCGGCTCCATCGGCGCATGCGCGAGATGCGGCACTTCGTAAAGCGCGTCGATGATTTTCGCGCCGCTCTTCATCGCGGCGGCGGCGTCGCCGCGTTGGACCGCGTTGGTCAGTTTGCCGTTCAGCGCTTGCCGATATTCAGCGCGAAATTGCGCGCTATCGGTCTTGCCGTCCGGGCCAACGTCCCAGACGACCGGCAAAGCATTGGCGGCTTCCTTGGCGCGCCAGAAGCGATCGAAGACGACAGCGACGCCGTTCTCCACCGGCACGCAGGCGACGAAGCCGCGCCGATCCTTGATCGCGTTTTCGTCATAGCTTTTGACTTTGCCGCCGAAGACCGGACAATTGACGACGGCGGCGTAGACCATGTCGGGCAGGCGCGTATCGATGCCGAACTTCGCCGCGCCGGTGACTTTGGCCGGCGTATCGAAGCGCGGCTGCGACGTGCCGATCAGCGTGAATTGTTCGGGCGTCTTGATCTTCGGCTCGTCGCGCAGCGAAACCGCCGCGGCGTCGCCAGCGAGTTCGCCGAACGTCGCCTTCTGGTTCGACGCTTCGTGCACGACTTCGCCCGCGCGGGCGATACAGGAAGAAAGTTCAACTTTCCACTTTGCTGCCGCTGCGACGATGAGACGCTCCCGCGCGGACGCGCCGGCCTGTTGCAGGAATTTGCGCGAACCACGCACCGAGGATGACCCGCCGGTGCCCATGCGTTGATAGGGACCGCCGCCGCCAAGCAAGCCGCCGTCAATAAAATTGCGATTGGCCGAGGCGTATTCGACTTTCACTTTCCTGAAATCGCATTGCAGTTCCTCCGCGACGATCATCGCCAGCGAAGTCATGACGCCCTGGCCCATTTCCGACTTGGCGATGCGCACTGTCACGCCGTTGTCGGGATCGACGACGACGAAGGCGTTGACTTCGCCCTTCGCGGCGATGCTTTCCGGCCGCAGCGGACCGGCGCCCCATGCCGCGATTCTGCGACGCGCCCCAACCGCGATGGCGAGGCCGCCCGCGACCGACACGCTGGCGGCGACGAACATGCGGCGATTGAGAAGGGCGTTCATAATGCGCCCCCCTTAAAGTTTCGCCAGGGCGGCGGCGCGATGCATGGCGGCGCGGATGCGCGGGTAGGTCCCACAGCGGCAGATGTTGGTCATTGAAGCGTCGATGTCGTCATCGCCAGGCGAAGGGTTTTGTTGCAGGAGACTGGCGGCGGCCATGATCTGGCCGGACTGGCAATAGCCGCATTGTGGCACGTCATGCTCGATCCAGGCCAGCTGCACCGCGTGCAATTTCGCGGCGCCGAGCCCTTCGATGGTGACGATTGTCTTGCCCACGGCGTCGCCGGCCTGCAACTGGCACGAGCGCGTCGCGACGCCATCGACATGCACCGTGCAGGCGCCGCACTGGGCGATGCCGCAGCCAAACTTCGTGCCGGTCAGGCCAATCTCATCGCGCAGGACCCAAAGCATCGGCGTTTCCGGCTCGATGTCGAGCTCGTGCATTGCGCCGTTGATGGAAATCGACAGCATAGGAGCCTCCCCTTGAAGCAAGCTTTTTCTCCGACCCATTTTATGGCGAAAGCGCGGCGCGCACAGCCCCGCGCCGTTCACTTTCTGGGCAACTCGCGCGTCTCGACGCGCCGGGCTGGGACAGGTCGGACAAATTCGGCGCTGACTGGAGGTTACTGCAAGCGGCGCGCCGGGTGAAGCGCGCTCGATTGCCTGCACGGGTCCCGGCGCCTATACATTTTGCGGCTAGCGCCAAACTCCCGGAGACCGGCCTTGAACCACTCGCTTCTGCGTGTTCTCGCGTTGCTCGCGCCGCTGGCGCTCATTACGCCCGCTGCGCCGCAGAGCGCCGCGCCGACCATCTCCGACTTCGCCATCGCGCGACCGGTCGTCGCCACGCATGGCATGGTGGTGAGCCAGGAGGCGGCGGCGTCGCGCATCGGGCTGGACATTCTGAAGCGCGGCGGCAATGTGGTGGACGCCGGCGTCGCTGTGGGCATGGCGCTGGCGGTGACCCTGCCGCGCGCCGGCAATCTGGGCGGCGGCGGCTTCATGCTGATCCATCTTGCGTTAGGCAACAAGAATATCGCCATCGACTATCGCGAAAAAGCGCCGGCGCTGACGACCAAGGACGTTTTTCTCGACGCCAATGGCCAAGCCGACCCGTTCAAGTCGCGCTTTTCCGGCCTCGCCATCGGCGTCCCTGGCACAGTCGCCGGGCTGGAACTGGCCTGGCGCAAATACGGTTCGGGAAAGTTCACGTTCGCCCAGCTCGTAGCGCCGGCCGCCGCGCTCGCGCGTCAGGGCATCAGTTTCGAGGACGATCTCGCCGATTCGCTACCCGCGGCCGCGCCGATGCTGGCCAAGCATCCTTCATCGGCCCGCATCTACCTAAGACCCGACAACAGGCCGCCCAACGTCGGCGACCACATTGCGCTCGACGATCTCGCGGCGACGCTCGACACGATCGCCGCACAGGGGTCGGCCGGGTTTTACGATGGGCCAGTGGCGGCGAAAATCGTCGCTTCGGTGCAGGCGGCGGGCGGCCGCATGACGCTCGACGATCTCAAGAATTACAGCGCTGTCGAGCGCGAGCCGGTGATGGGGACCTATCGCGGCCACACCATCGTTTCGATGCCGCCGCCCTCGTCCGGCGGCGTTCACATTATCGAGATCGGCAATATTCTTGAAGGCTATCCGCTCGGCGAACAGGGCCTCAATTCGGCGCGGACGATCCACGAAATGGCGGAAGCCGAGAAGCTCGCCTACGCCGATCGCTCGCACTATCTGGGCGATCCCGACTTCTACAAAATTCCCGTCAAGGGACTGACCTCGAAAGCCTATGCCGAGCATTTGCGCGCCGGCATTTCGCCGGATCGGGCGCGTCCCGCGAGCGAAATCGCGCCGGGCGGACCCGAGCGCTACGAGAGCGATCAGACGACGCACTTCTCCATCGTCGACGAAGCTGGGGATGCCGTCGCCAACACCTACACGCTGAATTTCTCCTATGGCAGCGGTCTCGTCGCGGAGGGAACCGGCGTGCTGCTGAATAACGAACTCGACGATTTCGCCGCCAAGCGGGGCGCCGCCAACGCCTATGGCCTGCTCGGCGACGACGCTAATGCGCCGGGGCCGAACAAGCGTCCGCTTTCCTCGATGAGCCCGACGATCGTGTTCAAGGACGGCGAAGTCGAACTCGTCACCGGCAGCCCCGGCGGGTCGCGCATCATCACGACGGTGCTGCAGATCATCATCAATGTGATCGACCACGGACTCAACGTCGCCGAGGCCGAGGACGCGCCGCGGGTGCACGATCAGTGGCAGCCGGACGAATTGCGTGTCGAGCGCGGCCTGTCGATCGACACGATCCGCCTGCTTGAGGCGATGGGCCACAAGGTCGTCGTGCGCGAGGCGATGGGCTCGGCCAATACGATCGCGCGCAAGGACGGCGTGCTGACAGGGGCGTCGGACCCGAGGCAGCGGGGGACGCTGGCGGTGGGGTACTAACGCCCGGCCCTTTCGTGCGCGTCGCGATATGTTGAACAGGCCTTTTCCAGCCAAGTCTTTAATTAGCCTCGCGCAGTGAATATCTTCTCGAATAGCGGTGCGAACCTTTGACGAAGGCTCCGCGCAACAAGGGAGCCCTCCGATGGCGAGCCGGCTGAGCAAGTGGGTCGCGACCGCAACCGCGTTCACGTTGATCGCAACTTTTGCCGCTGACGCCTCGGCGCAAGACGCGCAGTGGCGCATGCGGCATCATCGGCATCATATCGCGCATGGCGGGGATATTTACGTCCACGCGGGCCGGTCGTATCTGGACCCCGGCACAAGTGCGATTGTCGGAACGGAAGATCATTATTCCAGCGACGCCCGGCCGTCTTCGTTCCAGAGCCTCGGCGCGCCCTTCACCAATCGCGGCTTCGATTTGCTGCCCGACCGATTCAATCCGCCGGGCCGCGACTCGCCGCTGATTCAGTTTTAGATGCCTAACGAGCGAACCAAACTTTGCCGTCATGGCCGTGCTTGTCACGGCCATCCACGCCGTCCCGCTGACGCACATTCTGAAAATTTGTGGCTATGGCGCCGCGTGGATGGCCGTGACAAGCACGGCCATGACGCCGTTGGGTTGCGCAGAGCCGCACGTTTCACACCGGCTGGGCAATGCTAAGGGTGTCGCTCACGCGTCAATCCGCTTGATGAACCATTGCAGGATGCGGGTCCAGACTTCGTCTTTGCCGACCTGATCCTCGACGCCGTGTTCGAGATTGGGATTGTCGTTGACTTCGATCACGCAGATCGAATCGCCCGTCTCCTTGAGATCGACGCCATACAGGCCGCGACCGATCGCCTTGGCGGCGCGCAGCGCGGCGTCGATGACTTGGGGCGGCGCATCGCCGATCGCCAGCGTGCGAAAGCCGCCTTCCTTGGCGCCGTCCGGGCCATGCTTGATGATCTGCCAATGGCCGGCGGCCATCGTGTACTGACAGACGAACAGCGGCTCGCCGTCGAGCACGCCGACGCGCCAGTCGAAATCGGTCGGCATGAATTTCTGCGCCAGCAGCAGATCGGTGTCCTCGAACAATTCGTCGGTCAGTTTTCGCAGCGCCTCGAAATTCTCGACCTTGTGCACGCCGCGCGAAAACGATCCGTCGGGAATCTTCACCACCATCGGCCATCCAAGAACCTGCGCCGCCCTCGTGAGGTCTTCCTCCTCCGCCAGCATGATCGTCGGCGGCACGGGCACGCCGTTCGCTTCCATCAGCTCATGCAGGTAAACCTTGTTGGTGCAGCGGATCATCGACACGGGATCGTCGATGACCGGCATGCCCTCCTGCTGCGCCCGCTGCGCGAAACGGTAAGTGTAATTGTCGATCGAAGTCGTGGCGCGGATGAACAGGCCGTCGAATTCGGCGAGTTCGGCGAGCTGCTTCCTGGTGATCGCCTCGACTTCGACCGAATGACGTTCGGCGAATTTCTGGAAGTACTTGATCGTCTCGGGCGAAGACGGCGGCAGTTCTTCCTGCCCGTCGACGAGCACGGCGAGCGAATATTTGGCGATGGTGCGGGCGCGGGGGTTACGCCAATCCCTTTCGGTGTGCTGATGCAGCGCGGTGCGTAGGAAGGCGGCTTCCTCCGGCCCCAGCTTGACCAGCGGGCGGGTGCGGATGCGATCGATCTTCCAGAACTTGCCCGGGGTGATCGTCACTTCCAGCGCCGGGCATCGATACCAGTCGAACAACAGCTTGCCGAAGGATTCAAAACGCGAATCCTGCGTCAGGCCAAAACAAAACAACAGATCGAACGTCGTCGTTTCCGTAGCTTGCGCGCGCTGCGCGCAAGCGTTCAGCGCTTGCTGCAGATCGGGCAGCGCGTGGTCGTAGAGTTGGCGCTCGCGCAGTTCGAGCATCGTCTCCACAGTCGGGATGATGCGATGTCCGCGCGCTTCGGCGAGCAGCGAGGCGTAATAGCCTTTCGATTGGTAATTATACGATCGCGACAGATTGATGATCTTGGCGCGTCCGGCTCCAGCGAACAATTTCGGGCGCGCCAGATAGTCGCGCGTCGTAATCACCTTGTGCGGCGTATCCGCATTGGGAAAATCACGCGCCTGATCGACGAGAATCACCCAGCCGGTCATCCCAGCGCATTCCTGACTGCCCAACGCTCTCGAGGAGACGCATGGCAAAGAAAATCGTTCCAGCCTTTCCGGCTGCGAATCAGGCCGGCGGGTCGAGAACGCGCGAACCATGTCGCCGGGCGCGGCGCGACGCAACACTCGTATAGCCGATCGAACAACAAAATTACCGCTTCCTCGCCGGAGTAATTGGCTTCTCCAACCGCAGCGCCGCGGCGCCGTCGTTATAATAGTCCTCGCGCTGGCCGAAGCGGCGAAAGTTGAGGCGCTCGTACAGCGCGATGGCGGCGCAATTGTCATGGCGCACTTCGAGCCGCAGCGTCTGCCGGCCGTGACGATGCGCATAATGTTCGCAGGCGTGCAGCAAGGCGCGCCCGATGCCCTGCCGGCCAAACGCCGGGTCGACCGCGATCGAATAGATCCGCGCGACGCTCGACCCCTGCCGCAGCGCGACAAGCGCGTAGCCGGCAAGCTTTCCATCAATTGTCGCCACAAGCACGCCCTGGCGCGACGATTGGATGAAAGCGCGCAGGGACCGGCGCGACAGGCGGTCGCCGGTGAATACGGCTTCCTCCAGCGCGACGATCGCATCGAGATCGGGGAGATGCGCGGGACGGATAATGGGTTCGGGCATGGAGCTTTTCGACAAAGGCCTGGTTGAACAGGTGTTTCATGGCGCGGCGCATAAGGGAAGCGCTTGCGCATCCCCCCGGCGGCGTGGCACGTCTTTGGCCCGGATGGGTCTGGCAGCAGTTTGGAGCGTGATTTTGGGCGTCGTCGAGAGCAGGCTTGAGAGTTTCCGCAACCTGCTGGCGCAGGCGCACAAGCAGATGTCGCTGGAGTTCGGTTTCCGGCTTTGGGACGGATCGCATGTGCCGGCGGATTGGCCGGCCAACGGCTTGGCGATCGGCATCGCCGATGAGGGCGCAATCGCGGCGCTGCTACGCAAGCCAAGGTTGACGACGCTGGCTAATCTTTGGGCGGCAAAAAGGCTCGATCTTCTCAACGGTAGCATTTTCGATCTCGTCGCCAAACGGCCAAAGGCGCGCACGCGCGACCTCAGGCGATCGCTCAACAAGCTTCAGGCGCTGAGGACCGGCTACGCCTTCCTCTTCGTGCCGCGCGGCGAGCCGTGGCCGCTGGAGACCATCGAACGCGACAAGGAAAGCGACGGATCGCAAAAAGAGAACAAGAAGAACATCGCCTATCACTACGACGTCTCCAACGCCTTCTATCAGCTCTGGCTCGACAAGGAGATGGTCTACACCTGCGCCTATTTCCACGACTGGAACGACGATCTCGATAGTGTGCAATTGCAGAAGCTCGATATGGTCTGCCGCAAACTTCGCTTGAAGCCCGGCGATTCCATTCTCGATATGGGCTGCGGCTGGGGCGCGCTGTCGTGCCACGCAGCGCAGCACTACGGCGTAAAATCGCTTGGCGTGACGTTGTCGGAGCAGCAGGTCGCCTATGCAAAAGAAAAAGTGAAGCGCCTCGGCCTCGAGGATCGCGTCACCATCGAGCTTTGCGACTATGCGCTGGTCGAGGGCAAGGATCGTTTCGACAAGATCGCCGCCATCGGCATGCTCGAACATGTCGGCATCGCCAACTTCCCGACCTATTTCAAGACCGTGCATCGCCTGCTGAAGCCCGGCGGCCTGTTCCTGCATCATGCGATCACCCGTCCCGGCAAGAGCGGCGTGAAGGCCAAGAAACGGCCAGAATTTGAAGCGCTGACGCGCTACATCTTTCCCGGCGGCGAACTGGATTACATCGGCCGCACTGTCACCAATCTGGAAGTGCACGGCTTCGAGATTCACGACGTCGAGGGATGGCGCGAACATTATCAACGCACATGCCGCTTCTGGCACGACCGGCTGCTCGCCAATTACGACGCGGCCTGCAAGGAAGTCGGCGAAGTGACGACGCGCATCTGGCTCGTCTATCTCGCTGCGTGCTCGATTACCTTCGAGCGCAACAATTGCGGGCTGTACCAAACGCTGTCGTCGAAGCGGGTGAAAGGGCCGGTCGGGCTGCCGCCGACGCGAGCGGATTTGTATCGGTAGCGCGTTAGCACCGTAACTGCCGTCATTGCGAGCGCAGCGAAGCAATCCATGGTTGTGACGGGCGCGCGGTGGATTGCTTGGTCACTGCGCTCCTCGCAATGAGGGAACACGACGTGCGTTTGACCTTCGTCTCACCCTCCTCCCGCCCGCTTCAGCCACTCCTCTTCGTCCACCGTCTCGACGCCAAGCTCGCGCGCCTTCGTCAGGTTCGAGCCAGCCCCGGGCCCGGCGACGACGAGGTCGGTTTTGCTGGAGATCGAGCCCGACACTTTCGCGCCGAGCCGTTCGGCCATCGCCTTGGCTTCGTCGCGCGTCATTGTTTCCAGTGAGCCGGTGAAGACGATCGTCTTGCCGGCGAGCGCGTGATTGGCGGCGATCGCTTGCATCGGCGTCACGGTCACCTGCTCCAGTAGCGCGTCCAAGGCTGTCTGATTGTGCGGCTCGGCGAAGAAGTCGACCAGCGCTTCGGCGACAACAGGGCCGACGCCGTCGACCGCATCGATTTCCTCGCGCCCCGCCTCCGTGCTTGCGGCGTGGCGCAACGCAGCGAAATCGCCAAAATGGCGCGACAGGCGGCGCGCGTTGGTCTCGCCAATATGGCGTATGCCGAGCGCATAGATGAAGCGATTGATTGCAATAGCGCGCCGCGCCTCGATGGCCGCAAATATGTTGCGCGCCGAGATTTCGCCAAAGCCCTCGCGCTCGCGCAGCGGCGGCCCATTCTTGCCGTCGCGCGCCGCAAGTGTAAAAATATCGGCGGCAGTCTTGATCAAGCCCTCGTTGAAAAACAATTCGATCTGCTTGTCGCCAAGGCCTTCGATATCGAAAGCGTTGCGCGAGCAGAAATGCTTGAGCCGCTCGATCGCCTGCGCTGGGCAGACGAGCGCGCCGGTGCAGCGCCGCACGACATCAGCGATTCCAGTTTTTTCGTCGATCTCGCGCAATGCCGCGGAACCGCAGACCGGGCAGATATGCGGGAATATATAGGGTTTCGCGTGAGCTGGCCGGCGCATGAGGTCGACGGCGAGTATCTGCGGGATGACATCGCCGGCGCGTTGCACCCGCACCGTATCGCCGACGCGCACATCCTTGCGCGCGATCTCGTCTTCGTTATGCAACGTCGCGTTTGAGACGACGACGCCGCCGACAGTGACGGGCTTGAGCTTGGCGACCGGCGTCAGCGATCCCGTGCGCCCGACCTGAATCTCGATCGCCTCGACGATTGTCGTCGCTTGTTCCGCTGGAAACTTATGCGCCGTCGCCCAGCGCGGGCTGCGCGAGACGAAGCCGAGCCGCTCTTGCAGCGCGAGACTGTCGACCTTGTAGACAACGCCGTCGATGTCATAGCCGAGCGTCGCGCGCTGCGCCTCGATGGCGCGAAAATGTCCGAGCATTTCCGCTGTCGAATGACACAGCCTGGTCAGCGGATTTGTCGGCAGGCCAAAGCGCGCGAATGCTTCGATCATGCCGTGCTGCGTCTTGGCGGGTAAAGCGCTGACCTCGCCCCATGCGTAAGCGAAAAAACGCAGCGGGCGTTCGGCCGTGATTTTTGCATCGAGCTGGCGCAGCGATCCCGCGGCAGCATTGCGCGGATTGGCGAATATCTGTTTGGCCGCCACAAGCTGGCGCTCGTTCATCGCGGCAAAATCCGCATGCGCCATATAAACTTCGCCGCGCACTTCGAGAACATCTGGCGCGCCGTGAAGTTTTTGCGGGATCGCGCGAATCGTCTGCACATTGCGCGTGACGTCTTCGCCTTCAAAACCATCGCCGCGCGTCGCCGCCTGAACCAGGCGCCCATGTTCAAAGCGTAGCGAGCACGACAGCCCGTCGATTTTGGGCTCCGCCGTCACAGCGAGATCGGCGCCTTCCGAGAGGCCGAGAAAACGCCGCACGCGATCGCAGAATTCGCCAACTTCCTCATCATCAAAAATGTTGCCGAGCGACAGCATCGGCACGATGTGCCGCACCTTGGCGAATTTTTCCGAAGGCGCCGCGCCAACGCGCTTGTTCTGCGAATCTTCGTCAGCCAGCTTTGGAAACGCCGCTTCGAGCGCGGTGTAGCGCTGGCGCAAGGCGTCGTATTCCGCGTCGGAAATAACCGGCGCGTCCTCGCCGTGATAGCGCTTGTCGTGCTCGGCAATTTGCGCGCCAAGCTTCGCATGTTCCTCACGCGCTTGGGCGTCGGTTTGGGATTCGATCGGCGGCTTCCTGGACATGGCGGCAAATTATCTCAAGCGCTGGCGGGGTGGAAGCCTTCCAGCGCGCGTTGGCCCGCTTCAAGCGCCTCAGTCGGCGCGGCCCAGGCGAATTCAGGCATTTGATGGCGCGCCCAGGTGAACTGGCGCTTGGCGTAGCGCCGCGTATCGCCCTTCGCGCGCTCCACCGCCGCGCCGAGCGACAAGGCGGCGTTGAAATACCCGATGAGATGCGGCACGCCATGGGCGCGCATGACGGGCAGGGCGGGGTCGAGCTTTCGCGCCGCCAACGCCGCGACTTCGTCGAGCGCGCCAGCCTCCAGCATCGCGGCAAAGCGCCGATCGATGGCGGCATTGAGCGCCGCGCGCTCTGGCGCGAGGAAAATTCCGGTCCATGTGCCGGGTTGCAGCAAGGGCGCATCGCGCGCGCCGTGGAAGGAGGCGAGCGGCGCGCCGGTTGCTGCAAACACTTCCAGAGCGCGAAGAATGCGCTGTCGGTCGCTTCGGCGCAGATGCGCGGCAGTGAGCGGATCGAGCGCGGCGAGTTGTTCGTGGAGGGTTTCGGTCGGGAAAGCCTCCGCCTCGGCGCGGGTTTTCGCGCGGACCGCTTCGGGCACATGCGGAATGGCGGAAAGGCCCTGGGTCAGGGCGCGGAAATACAGGCCGGTGCCGCCGACAAAGATAACAGGCGAGGCCGAATCCCTTCTCCCGCTTGCGGAACCACGGCGAACCTCCCGTTCGCCTCGGGGTGGCGGCGAAACCGACGGATGAGGGGCTTCTTCCGCCGTTAGCTTTCGGCCAAGGCCCTCACCCCGGCCCTCTCCCGCAAGCGGGAGAGGGGGCTCGTCGCGCAAGATTTCCGTGACCGCCGCCAGCCACCGCCCGGCCGAAAAATTCACGGCGCCGTCGATCGTTCCAAACAATTCGTGCCGCGCCAGCCGCTCCTCGGCCTCGCTCGGGCGCGCTGTGAGCACGCGCAAATCGCCATAAACCTGCATCGAATCGGCGTTGATGATCATCGCGTTGTATTTTTGCGCCAGCGCGATGGCGAGCGCGGACTTGCCGCTGGCTGTGGGGCCTGCGATGAGAAGCGCGCGCTTCATTGTGCGGCGCCCGCCGCCACGCCAAGGGATTTCATGCCTCCGTCAGACCTCGTCGCCACGCTTGTCGCCAATCCCAAAATTGCCGCGTTGAGCGATGCCGCAATCGCGCGCGTCGCGCAAGCGCTGCCCGGTTTTGCCTCGACCCGCTGGCTCGATCCGGGCGTCGCCGCTGATGTGTTTTTCGAGGCGAACGATCTGGCGGCGGCGCGCGAGCATATTCGAGCCTTGGCCCAAAGCGAGGCGATCGACATCATCGTCCAGCCGGCGGCGGGTCGCGCGAAGAAGCTGCTGATCGCCGATATGGATTCGACCCTGATCGGTCAGGAATGTATCGACGAACTTGCCGCTGAAGTCGGCGTCGGCGTGCATGTGGCTGATATCACCGAGCGCGCCATGCGCGGCGAAATCGCCTTCGAGCTGGCGTTGCGCGAGCGCGTCGCCCTGCTTGCCGGACTGCCCGAAAGAATCATCGCGCGCGTGTTGGAGACGCGCATAACGCTGACGCCAGGCGCTCGAACGCTGGTGCAGACGATGCGCGCGCGCGGGGCCTATGCAGCGATCGTTTCGGGCGGCTTCATGCAGTTCACCGGCGCTATCGCCGGGCGGCTCGGCGCGGATGAACATCGCGCCAATCGGCTCATCGTCGAAGACGGCAATCTGGCGGGACAGGTCGGCGAGCCGATCCTCGGGCGCGAGGCCAAACTCACGGCCTTGCGCGACCTCTCGGCAAGGCTTTCGCTGGCGCCGCATGAATCCCTGGCGGTCGGCGATGGCGCCAACGATCTGGCGATGCTCGACGCCGCTGGGCTGGGCGTCGCCTACCGCGCCAAACCCGCCGTCGCCGCCGCCGCCCACGCCCGCATCGATCATGGCGACCTGACCGCGCTGCTGTATGCGCAGGGGATCGCGAAGCGGAATTTTGTCGAGGGCTGAACTCGGCCTGATTGAGGCGGAGCTTGACGACCTGCAGCCATCAGATCGCACGCGAATGCCGCTCGCTATGCTATCACCTCGTCGCCTGCCCGCACCATTCCGTCGCCGCGCACCAGAAGATAGAGGCCCATATCGCTGTGGCCAAAATGATTGAGCAGCTCCATCGGCACGTCGATGTCGCGCTCGCATGTTTCAAGGTTTACCGAAGTTGCGGGGCAGCGGCGGATGCGCTTGGCGACGATGAAGGTCACCGGGCCGATGGCGATTTCGCGATCCACCCAATCGAATTCCGCCCACGGAGCGATGCCGTCGGCGAGAAAATTGCCGCGAAAACGACGCGGATCGATCGGCTTGCCCAGCGTGGCTTCAAGCGCGCGCACCGAAGCCAGATTGATCAGCGAAACCGCTTCCATCATCGCCGGCGAAACGACGCTGACGTCGGTGAAGCGGTGGCCGCGCCCTTCGACGAGACGGGGGCGGCCGCCAATGTCGGCGCCGATGAAATCATCGATTGATTTCTCGATCGCGGCGCGCCCGTTCGGGTCATCGAGACGTCCCGAGGCCAGCAGCGCTTCGCCGCGATGCAGCGTCAGCGTTTCACCTGCATCGTGGTAGCGGCTGGTGAGTCCCGCGAGACGGGCGTGGCGCGCCAGCATGACGAACCGGGTTTTCGGCAACGGCACGGGGTGGTCTTCGTCAAACCTTGTTTCGCGCAGCGCGAGCGCATAGCGCCGGTCGTTGGCGACGCCGCGTCCGGCATTGAGCGCGATCTCGGGCAGTCGCTCGCCGGTGAGGCCTTTGACGACATAGCGATGGATGGACAGCAAGCGCTTGGACATTGCAGGCTTTCGGCTAAAAGCGGAGCGCGTTTCAGTGGGCTCGCGAAATCGCGAACTCCACGGCGTCGAGCAGCGCCCGCTTCCAGGGCGAATCGGCGAACAACCCGAGCGAATCGCGCGCCATTGCGCCGTAATGGCGGGCGCGCTCGATTGTGTCCTCAAGCGCGCGATGACGCCGCATAGTCGCCAACGCTAATCCCAGATCGCCGTCGCCGACTTCGCCTTTTTCTAGCGTGCGGCGCCAGAATTCGCGCTCTGGCTCGTCGCCGCGGCGGAACGCCAGTACGACGGGAAGCGTGATCTTGCCCTCGCGGAAATCGTCGCCGACATTCTTGCCGAGCTTCGAGGCGACGCCGCCGTAATCGAGCGCGTCGTCGATGAGCTGAAAGGCGATGCCCAGATTGGCGCCAAAGCTGCGGCACGCGGCGATTTCGGCCTTCGGGCGCTCGGCGAGGATCGGGCCGACTTCGCAGGCGGCGGCGAACAGGGCGGCCGTCTTGGCGCGAATGACGGCGAGATAGGCGTCCTCGGTCGTCGCTGTATCCTTGGCGGCGGAAAGCTGCATCACCTCGCCTTCGGCGATGACGGCGGCGGCGGTAGAGAGCACGTCGAGGCAGGGCAGCGAGCCGACCTCGACCATCATCTTGAACGCTTGGCCGAGCAGGAAATCGCCGACCAGCACGCTCGCCTCGTTGCCCCAGAGCATGCGCGCCGCCAGCTTGCCGCGCCGCATGTCGCTTTCGTCGACGACATCGTCATGCAGCAGCGTCGCCGTGTGCATGAACTCGACTGAAGCGGCGAGCTTGATATGGCCTTCGCCCGCATAATTGCACAACCCGGAGGTCGCCAGCGTCAGAATCGGGCGCAGGCGCTTGCCGCCAGACGAGATTAGGTGATTGGCGACTTCGGGGATCATCGCGACCTCCGAACCGGTGCGCGAGAGAATGGTCTGGTTGACCAGCGCCATATCGGCCGCGACAAGCGTCGCTAGGCGCTCGATCAGGCGATCCGGGGCTTTTTCTTCCAGCGGAATGACAATTCCCACAGACCGTTCCCTTGTCACTTCAGAGGAGCGCGACCATAAAGAGGGGCGGGCGCAGCGGCAAGGGCGCGGCTGCGACAGAGCGACGCGACTCAGAGGGCTGGAATTGATCGAACTTGTGCGCACCAACGATCTCGTGCTGATCTCGGTCATCGAAAGCATTCTCGCGCAAGAGGGCGTCGCGCATTTCATCGCCGACCAGCACATGAGCTCGGTCGAGGGCTCGCTTGGCTTCCTGCCGCGCAGAATCATGGTCGACGCCACGCAGGAAGCGCGCGCCCGCCGATTGCTGGCCGAGGCCGGTCTGGCGGCGGAATTGCGCGATGGATGAGGGGGCGATCACCACCGACCTCCTCCTCAATGGCCGCCTTCAGCTCCGCCAGTTCCAGCGCGGCCATCGCGTCGGCAGCGACGCGATTCTCCTGGCGGCGGCGACGCCGCTGACCGACGCGGATCGCCTGATCGACATCGGCGCCGGCGTCGGCGCCGTCGGGCTGGCGCTGGCGCAACGTTGCTTCGGCGCCCGCGCCACATTGGTCGAGATCGACCCCGCGCTGGCGGCCCTCGCCAGTGAAAACGCGGCGCTGAACGGCCTGTCGGGGCGTATCGACGTTGCGGTAGCCGATTTCATGGCCGCTGTGGAGCGCCGCAACGCGGGCCTTGTCTCCGGCGCCGCTGACATCGTTGTCACCAATCCGCCGTTCTTCGAGGCCAGCGCCGTGCGCGCCTCGCCTGACGCAGGCCGGTCGCGCGCGCATGTGTTGGAGGAGGCGGGCGATGGCGTTCACCCGCTGCACCGCTGGATCGTCGCGGCGCTGGCGTTGCTCGCGCCCGGCGGCTGCTTCGTGATGATCCACCGACCCGAGGGGTTGGCTCCGGCGCTTGCCGCCTTCGGGCGCCGGCTGGGGTCGCTGGCGATCCTGCCGATCCATCCTCACGCCAACGAAGTGGCGCATCGCGTGCTGATCGGTGGCGTCAAGGGCGCGCGCGGGCCGCTGCGGCTGTTGCCGCCGCTGGCGCTGCACGAGGCCAATGGATCGTTCACGCCGCTGGCCGAGGCGATCCATCGCGGCGAAATAGCGATCGATCTGGGCCTGCAGCGTGCGCGGGCGTCGCAAAAGTCCCGCGTTGACCGCCCACGCGCGCGCCCCTAGGGTCCGCCCGCCTTCCAACCCGCCGAGTTCGCCGCCCGCATGCCCGACCCCTCGCTCGATCCCACGCGCTCGTTTCAGGGCCTGATTCTCACCTTGCAGAGTTTCTGGGCGCGCCAGGGCTGCGTCATCTTGCAGCCGTATGACATGGAGGTCGGGGCCGGCACGTTCCATCCCGCCACGACGCTGCGCTCGCTCGGCCCCAATCCGTGGAAGGCCGCCTATGTGCAGCCCTCGCGCCGCCCAAAGGACGGGCGCTATGGCGAAAATCCCAACCGTCTCCAGCACTATTACCAGTATCAGGTGATCCTGAAGCCCTCGCCGGAGGATTTGCAGGAGCTTTATCTCGCGTCGCTAAAAGCCATCGGCGTCGATGCGGCGCTACACGACATCCGCTTTGTCGAGGACGATTGGGAAAGCCCGACGCTGGGCGCCTGGGGCCTTGGCTGGGAATGCTGGTGCGACGGCATGGAAGTCTCGCAATTCACTTACTTCCAGCAGGTCGCCGGCTTTGAATGCGCGCCGGTTTCGGGCGAATTGACCTACGGGCTGGAGCGCCTCGCGATGTATGTGCAGGGCGTCGACAACGTCTATGACCTCAACTTCAACGGCCTCGATGGCGCCGATCGCGTCACTTACGGCGAAGTGTTCAAGCAGGCCGAACAGGAATTTTCGCGCTTCAATTTTGAGTACGCCGATACATCAAAACTTTTTCGCCGTTTTGCTGATGCCGAGGAAGAATGCTTCGCCTTGCTCGAAAAGGGAAAAGCGGGCGAACGCCATCTCATGGCGCTCCCGGCCTACGATCAATGCATCAAGGCGAGCCACGCGTTCAACCTGCTCGACGCGCGCGGCGTGATCTCCGTCACCGAGCGGCAAGGCTACATCCTGCGCGTTCGCGAACTGGCCAAAGCCTGCGGCGCCGCGTGGCTGAAGACCGCCGGCGGCGGAGCCTAACCCCTTCTCCGCGAAGCGGGGAAGGTGGCCGGAGGCCGGATGGGGTGTGGAAAGCAACAATGAATCTCTGGAATGGAGCACAGATGCTTGTGCAAATCGCCGAACTGCCGTGCAACGGCCCACACCCCATCCGTCTCGCTTCGCGAGCCACCCTCCCCGCTTCGCGGAGAAGGGGTCCGTGCGCCTCATCAATCGACCGCTGGACCCTCTGATGCCCGACCTCCTGCTCGAACTCTTCAACGAAGAAATCCCCGCGCGCATGCAGCGCCAGGCGGCGGACGACTTGAAGCGGCTTGTCACCAATGCGCTGGTCGAGCGCGGCCTGCTTTACGAAGGCGCGCAGGCGTTCGCGACGCCGCGCCGCCTTGCACTGCACATCATCGGCCTCCCCGCCGAACAGGCTCGCGCAAGGGAAGAGCGCAAGGGTCCGCGCGTCGGCGCGCCAGAGGCGGCGATTGCCGGTTTTCTCAAGAGCGCCGGCCTTGCCCGCATCGAAGACGCCACGATCGAGAAAGACCCCAAGAAGGGCGAGTTCTATGTCGCCATCATCGAGAAGCCGGGCCGGCCGACAAAGGATTTGCTGAGCGAAATTCTGCCGGCGATCATCCGCGCCTTTCCCTGGCCCAAGTCGATGCGCTGGGGCGCGGCGTCGGCGCAGCCCGATGCGATGCGCTGGGTGCGGCCGCTGCGCTCGATTGTCTGCACATTCTCGACGCCGCAGGAAATGCCCGAACTCGTGCCGTTTGAAGTCGGCGGCGTGCCCTCCGGCGCTGTGACCTACGGCCACCGCTTCATGGCGCCCGCCGCTATTCACGTAAAGCGCTTCGACGATTACGTCGCCAGTCTCGCGAAGGCCAAGGTCGTGCTCGACGCCGACCGGCGCAAGCAGATCATTTTGCACGACGCGCGCAATCTCGCGACGGCGCAGGGGCTGGAGCTGGTCGAGGACGAAGCGCTGCTCGAGGAAGTCGCCGGCCTTGTCGAATGGCCCGTCGCGCTGATTGGGGAGTTTGAGGCGGCGTTCCTCGAAATCCCGCCCGAAGTTATTCGCGCGACGATCAGGGCGAACCAGAAATGTTTTGTGTTGCGCGATGGCGCTCCCGCCGCCGTCATGGCCGGGCTTGACCCGGCCATCCACGCGGCGCCGTCGGGCGAAAGGGATGCAAGTGCATTGCAGCCGAACCGCGTGCGGACGATTGCTCCGCAATCGCTCGGGGATGGCCGGGACAAGCCCGGCCAAGACGGAAATGGCGCGGGCGCTCCCAGCGCAAAGCTCGCCAATAAGTTTATCCTTGTAGCTAATTTAATCGCCAGCGATGGCGGGGTTGCGATTGCCGCCGGCAATGGCCGCGTCGTGCGCGCGCGCCTGTCGGACGCACGGCATTTCTGGGAGACGGATTTAGCGCCGTTGCCGGATTATAAGGACAAGGCTGAGAAGCCGCTGGATCAGCGGCTGGCGAAACTGCGGGCGCTCAACATCGTCTTTCACGCCAAGCTCGGCACGCAGGGCGAGCGCGTCGAGCGCATTGCAGCGCTGGCGAAAGAGCTGGCCCCAAAGGTCGGCGCCAATCCCGCGTTGGCGGAGCGCGCGGCGCATCTCGCCAAAGCCGATCTCGTCACCGAAATGGTCGGCGAGTTCCCCGAGTTGCAGGGGCTGATGGGGCGGTACTACGCGAACGCGCAGAACGAGCCGCCGGAAGTCGCCGCCGCGATCGAGGAACACTACAGGCCGCAGGGGCCAGGCGACCGGATACCGACGGCGCCGGTGTCGATCGCTGTGGCGTTGGCGGACAAGCTCGATACGCTGGTGGGATTCTGGGCGATTGATGAGAAACCGACTGGGAGCAAGGACCCATTTGCGCTGCGACGGGCGGCGCTTGGTGTGATCCGGATTGTGTTGGAGAACTCAATTCGTCTCCAAATGTCACTATCGATAAGACGATCTTTTACCCATCACGCGGAAACGGTTCTCTCAAACGGCAGCGCTTCCTATAGCGAAGATGTCGAGGTCGATACGGGATTTGAAGAGATGCTCTTTCCCTACTCTGACCAACTGACTTCGTCGGGATCAAGTCTTTCTGACCGAGCTGAGTTCTTGAAAATAATCTCGGAAGATGGCTGCAAGCTGATGCCCAAGTTTTCCGGGGACGGATCAAAATCGTCGAGAGTGTATGTGGGTGAGCTGCGCGGCTGGAAAGTATGTGAGCCCGACCTCCTCGCGTTCTTCGCCGACCGCCTCAAAGTCTACCTCCGCGAAAAGGGCGCGCGCCACGATCTTATCGACGCTGTTTTCGCGCTGCCCGATCAGGATGATCTCACGCTGATCGTGCGCCGCGTCGAAGCGCTCGGCTCCTTCCTCGAAACCGACGATGGCAAGAACCTGCTCGCCGGCTATCGCCGCGCCGCCAACATTTTGCGCGCCGAGGAAAAGAAGGACGGCGCGGGGGCGTTCGAGGCCGCGCATGACGCGGCGCTGTTCGTCGAGCCGCAGGAAAAGGCGCTTGGCGCGGCGCTCGCTATCGCCGGGCGCGAGGCGGCGCGATGTGTGGGACACGAGGATTTCCAAGGCGCCATGCTCGCACTTGCCGCCCTGCGCGCGCCGGTCGATGACTTCTTCAAGGATGTCACCGTCAACGCCGACGATCCAGCACTGCGCCTCAACCGCCTGCGCCTGCTCGGCGCGCTGCGCCGCGCGGTGCATACGGTCGCGGATTTTGGCAAGATCGGGGGGTGATCTCTTCGCCCGCGTGCGGGAGAAGGTGTCCGCCAAAGCCCGCAGGGCGCAGGTGGACGGATGAGGGCTCTTAGTGGTCAGCGCCCTCACCCCGGCCCTCTCCCGCGAGCGGGAGAGGGGGCGCTGTCCCCACAAAACTATAGCCTTCCCCCCAACTTCCTGTATAAGCCGCCTCAGCCGGGCCCGAGCCCTTGGCTTAACTGACCGACCTGGACGACATCCCGGTTCGGCCATCCCCTGACAGATCGCCCAAGCGTTTTGTCCAACGAAAGGATCATCCGATGTCGATTACTGTCGAGCGCAAGGCTGCGCTCATCAAGGAATATGCGCTTAAAAGCGGCGACACCGGTTCGCCCGAAGTGCAGGTGGCGATTCTCACCGAACGCATCACCAATCTGACCGGACATTTCAAAAGTCACGTCAAGGATAACCACTCGCGTCGCGGCCTGCTCAAGATGGTCTCGCAGCGTCGTTCCTTGCTGGATTACATCAAGAAGGGCGACGAGCCCCGTTACAAGGCGTTGATCGAACGCCTCGGAATTCGCCGTTAAAAGTCAATGCGTTAGGAAGTGTGGGCGTCGGCATGGGGCCGGCGTCCCGATTGAATGTGAAAGCTGCGCGTCATGGCAGGATCGCCAGGGGCTGAAGGCTCGTAAAGAGCCGGTCAGCCTCTGGCAATCTTGCTTTGACCGACCTTATGGCGAAATCCTCTGGCCGAGAAGCTTTCACCATCCGGAAGGGATGATGAGAGATGTTTGAGATTCATCGTGAAGAACTGGAATTAGGCGGCCGACCCCTCGTTTTGGAAACCGGGCGTATCGCCCGCCAGGCTGATGGCGCGGTCTTCGCTAGCTGGGGCGAAACAACCGTGCTGGCGACCGTCGTCGCCGCCAAGACGCCAAAACCCGGCATCGATTTTTTCCCACTCACTGTTCACTACCAGGAAAAGGCCTTCGCGGCCGGCCGCATTCCCGGCGGCTTCCTGAAGCGCGAAGGCCGGCTTTCCGATAAGGAGACGCTGACTTCCCGCCTGATCGACCGCCCGATCCGCCCGCTGTTCCCCGTCGGGTTCCGCTGCGACACGCAGGTCATCGTCACCGTTCTCAGCCATGACCTCGAGACCGATCCCGACATTCTCGGCCTCATCGCTTCGTCGGCGGCTTTGACGCTTTCGGGCGTGCCGTTCATGGGCCCGGTGGGCGCAGCGCGCGTCGCCTATATCAATGGCGAGATCAAAGCCAATCCGACGCTCGACGAGCTGAAGGAATCCTCGCTCGATCTCGTCGTCGCCGGCACTCACGACGCCGTGCTGATGGTCGAGTCGGAAGCCAAGGAGCTTTCCGAAGAAGTAATGCTGAAGGCCGTCATGGCCGGTCATGAATCGTTCCAGCCGGTGATCCAGGCGATCATCCGTCTCGCCGAGAAGGCCGCCAAGGAGCCGCGCGAACTGCATCTGGCCGACAAATCCGCGGTCGAAAAGGCTGTGCTGGAAGTCGGCGAGGCCGACCTGCGCGCCGCCTACGCCATCACCCAGAAGCAGGATCGCTACAAGGCGATCGACGCGGTCAAGGCGAAGGTGCATGCGACGCTAGCCCCCGAAGGCGGCGAAGCCAAGTTCACCAAGGAGCAGATCGGCGAAGCGTTCCACGATGCGCAGGCGAAGGTCGTGCGCTGGAACATTCTCGATCACAAGACCCGCATTGACGGGCGCGATCTGACGACAGTGCGCCCGATCCTGGCGCAGGTCGGCATTCTCCCGCGCACGCATGGCTCGGCGCTGTTCACGCGCGGCGAGACACAGGCTCTGGTGGTGGCGACGCTGGGCACCGGCGAGGACGAGCAGTTCATCGACGCGCTCGAGGGAACCTACAAGGAGCGCTTCATGCTCCATTACAATTTCCCTCCCTATTCCGTCGGCGAGACCGGCCGCATGGGCGCTCCGGGGCGTCGCGAAATCGGCCATGGCAAGCTCGCCTGGCGCGCCATTCGCCCGATGCTGCCAACCAATGCCGAATTCCCCTACACGATCCGCATCGTGTCGGAGATCACCGAGTCGAACGGCTCGTCGTCGATGGCCACGGTTTGCGGCTCGTCGCTGGCGTTGATGGACGCCGGCGTTCCCTTGAAGCGCCCGACGGCCGGAATCGCGATGGGCCTGATCCTGGAAGACAAGCGCTTCGCGGTTCTCTCCGACATTCTGGGCGATGAAGATCATCTGGGCGACATGGACTTCAAGGTCGCCGGCACGACCGAAGGCGTCACGTCGCTGCAGATGGACATCAAGGTCGCCGGCATCACCGAAGAGATCATGAAGGTGGCTCTCGCTCAGGCGAAAGAGGGCCGCCTGCATATCCTCGGCGAAATGGGCAAGGCGCTCACGGGCGCGCGTTCGCAGCTCGGCGAGTTCGCGCCGCGCATCGAGACGATGAAAATACCCACCGACAAGATCCGCGAAGTGATCGGCACCGGCGGCAAGGTGATCCGCGAGATCGTCGAGAAGACCGGCGCCAAGATCAACATCGAGGACGACGGCACGGTAAAGATCGCGTCAAGCGACGGCGCCAAAATCAAGGCTGCGGTGGCGTGGATCAAGTCGATCGCTTCCGATCCGGAAGTCGGCGCGATCTATGACGGCACGGTTGTGAAGACGGTCGACTTCGGCGCGTTCGTCAACTTCTTCGGCGCGAAAGATGGCCTCGTCCATATCTCGCAGCTCTCGAAGGGCCGCGTCGCCAAGACCACGGATGTCGTCAAGGAAGGCGACAAGGTCAAGGTCAAGCTCGTCGGCTTCGACGATCGCGGCAAGGTCAAGCTGTCAATGCGCGCGGTCGATCAGCAAACCGGCGCGGACCTCGAAAAGCAGGAAGCTTCCGAGGCCGCCGCTTCGTCGGACTGAAACATTCTGCAAGACAAAGTGAAGAGCGGCGCCCTAATCGGCGCCGCTTTTTTCGCATTCGGGACACGATCGTCCCGTAAGCCCAAGGCACAACTCGGCGAAGAAGCGGAAACTATCGAATCGGTAACGATGTTTGCTAAACGCCAGACGTAACAAACCTGGCGTTAAGCGCGTAGTAATTGCAGTGAGTTAACCTCGGTCAATCAAGCGTCATTATGGTATCAATATGCAAGTCAGCACATCTCAGGAACTCGACGGCGGCCGCCAGCATTTCTCGATTGGCCGGATCAAGGCGACATCTCGCTGGTGCGGTTCGCACGGCCAGAGCCTCGAGAAAAGCCGGCGCGAAGCGGTCGCGGCGCTGATCGCCGAAGCAGAAGCCTACGACGCCGATGCGATCGTCGGCCTCGAATTCGAGATGGACGATGTCAAAGGCGCCGACATCGACGGCACGCATTTGCAGCGCGTCCGCGCCAGCGGCATCGCCGTGAAAATCGCGCAGGCGGCGTGATTATGGTGCGCCGATTGGCGACGGACGCCTGCATTGGAAGCGGCGCAATCTCAGCCTGAATTATCGCCTCGATCGAACAAACGCGTCAGTGTAGAGGCGCAGTTGTTTCCATCAAGAGACCCATTTTCTCCGCGACAGCTGACAACCGCTTGTCGCGCGTCCACAGCCTGGTTTCCGCAGTGAGCTGCGCGGACGCTAGAATGTGGGCGTCGACATAGCCGATGCCCTGACCGGCAAGCCGATGCTTTTCGATGAAGTACAGCACTTCGTTTTCCGACGCCGTGATGGCCAAAGGAATGTCTTGAAGAAACTCCAGGACCATCCGGCGCTCGGCTAATTGACCAAGCGCCAATTCACCGATCACGAACGCATGCGCGAGCAAGGCTCGCTCATCCAACAAATCGGCAAGACCCTGATCCGCGGTCCTGAAATGGTCGATCCATATCGACGTATCGACGAGGATCACGCCGGGTCAGACCGACGGCGCGGCGGGGCAACGAGGTCAGGCGCGGTGCCGCCCAATCGCGCCAATCGTCGCGCGCTTTCACGCTCGACCAATGCTTTGAGCGCTTCACGCACAAGCGCGGACTTTTCCTTGAGGCCAGTGAACTTCTGGGCCTTGGCGATAAGGTCGTCATCAAGGGCAATGGTCGTGCGCACCAGAATCTCCTTGCGGTGAGGCATACCAATAGCATCGTTTGATGCTCAAAACAAAGACAACGCGCGGCGGCATTGTCTCCGGCGCTCAGCCGCGCAGATTAAAAACTCTAGTCGAGACGAAGTGGCCGGCTTCCACGAAGCCGAACGCAATCGGCTCGCCGAAGCACGAAACCCATGCGAGACCCTCCGGCGGCATATGCGCGCCGCGGATGAGCAGCTTTTGACCGCGACGAAGCTGTGTCGCGCCATCGCGATCGACCGGGATGCATGGCAATTCGGCAAGCCCGGCCTCGAGCGGCTGCATCGCCTTTGTATTAAGCTCCGGACCTTCGCCCAGGTCGTCTATGCTTACGGAATTCGCTATCGAGAACGGGCCGACGCGTGTGCGCTCCAAGAGCACAACATGGCCGTGGCAGCCCAGCAGGCGGCCGAGATCGCGGGCGATGGCGCGCACATAAGTGCCTTTGCCGCACTCGGCCTCCAGCAAAGCCAGATCCGGCTCGGCTGAGACAAGTTTCAGCGAATGCACGACGATCTCGCGCGGCGCCATGACAAACGTTTCGCCCTCGCGAGCGCGATCGTAGGCGCGTTCGCCATCGACCTTGATGGCCGAATAGATCGGCGGCGTCTGGCTGATCGTTCCGATGAAGCGCGGCAGCAACGCTTCGATGGCGAAAGCATCGGGGCGATGCGGCGAGGTCGCGACAATGCGCCCTTCGGCGTCGTCGGTGTCGGTTTCCTCGCCCCATTTGACGCCAAAACGATATGCCTTGAGGCCGTCCTGAACGATCGGCACGGTCTTCGTCGCCTCGCCGAACGCGATCGGCAGCACGCCCGAGGCGAGCGGATCGAGCGTGCCGGCATGGCCCGCCTTCTTGGCGTTGAACAGGAATTTGAGCTTGCCCACCGCTTGCGTCGAGGTGACGCCGACCGGCTTGTTGAGGCAGACCCAACCCGTGACCTCGACGCGGGTCGAGCGCGGCGCGCTCATTCCTCCTCGCCTTTGTCGGCGAGATCGCGCTTAACCGCGGGCAATTTCAGCAACGCGTCCATCTTCGCCTGCGCTTCAAAACTCTCGTCGAGCATGAAGCGAAGATCGGGCGCGTATTTCAGATTGATGCGATGCGCGATCTCGGTGCGCAGCGCTTTCTTGTTGCGCTCCAGCGCCGCCAGCGTTTCCTTGATGGCGCGCCCGCCTAGCGGCATTATGTACAGTGTCGCCAGTTTAAGATCGGGCGACATCGCGACGCGCGGTATCGTCACGACCTGCTTTGCGAGCGCGGCGTCTTCAATTCCGCCGCGCGCGAGGATTTCGGCGGCGGCCTGACGCACGAGTTCGGAGACGCGCAGCACACGTTGCGAGGGGCCAGCGGTTTTGTGATCGGGACGGGGCATGGGGTTCGGACATTATGATCCCTTCTCCCCCTGCGGGAGAAGGTGGCGCGAAGCGCCGGATGAGGGGTAAGCGCCGCGTGGCGCTTGTTCGTGAAGAATACGATCTCCGATGGCGACAACGTGCGAAGCGACGAATCTCTTGGGTGAGCACAGCCGGAGCCTTGCGGCGCGACCCCTCATCCGGCGCTTCGCGCCACCTTCCCCCGCAAGGGGGGAAGGGTTAAAGCGTCCGCCTTATCTCCTCGACATTGTAGCACTCGATGACATCGCCAACGCGCATGTCCTGATAATTCTCGAACGCCATGCCGCATTCCTGACCGGCCTGTACCTGCGCAACTTCATCCTTGTGGCGCTTGAGCGTCGACAGCTTGCCCTCGTGCACGACGACGTTGTCGCGGATCAGGCGCACATGCGCGCCGCGCTGGACATTGCCATCGGTGACGCGGCAACCCGCGACGTTGCCGACCTTGGAGATATTGAACACTTGCAGGATCTCGGCATTGCCGAGCATTTCCTCGCGCAGCGTCGGCGCCAGCATGCCCGACATCGCCGCCTTCACGTCATCCACGAGGTTGTAAATGATGTTGTAATAGCGGATTTCGATGCCCTGGCGTTCGGCCAGATCGCGCGCTTCCTTGTGGGCGCGCACGTTGAAGCCGATGATGACGGCTTTCGAAGCTTCCGCCAGCGTGACATCGGATTCGGTGACGCCGCCAACGCCGTAGTGAACGACGCGGGCGCCAACTTCCTCGGTGCCCAGCTTCTCCAGCGCGGTGGCGATCGCCTCGACCGACCCCTGCACGTCGCCCTTGAGCACGATCGGCACTTCCTTGCGGCCGGTGGTTTTCAACTGGCTCATCATATCGGCGAGCGAGGTGCGCACGACGCCGCCGCGCGCGGCGAGTTTTTCGCGTTTCTGACGCTCGCGATATTCGGCGATTTCGCGGGCGCGGGCTTCGGTGTCGACGACGGCCATGCGGTCGCCAGCTTCCGGCGCGCCGGAGAAGCCCAGGACTTCGACAGGCGTCGATGGCAATGCGAATTCGACGTTATTGCCGGCGTCGTCGATCAGGGCGCGCACGCGGCCCCATTGCGAGCCAGCGACAACGAGCTCGCCGACGCGCAACGTGCCGCGTTGGACCAACACAGTGGCGACCGGACCGCGGCCGCGATCGAGCCGCGCTTCGACGACGGTGCCTTCCGCGCTGCGGTCGGGGTCGGCGACAAGATCGAGCAGTTCGGCCTGCAACGCGATGGCTTCAAGCAGCTTGTCGAGGTTGATTTGCTTGGTGGCGGAGACTTCCACCGCCAGCGTGTCGCCGCCGAAGGCTTCGACCTGCACGTCGTGCTGCAGCAATTCCTGGCTCACGCGCGCGGCGTTGGCTTCGGGCTTGTCGATCTTGTTGATGGCGACGATGATAGGGGCCTTGGCCGCCTTGGCGTGGCGGATCGCCTCGATCGTCTGCGGCATGACGCCGTCATCGGCGGCGACGACGAGCACGACGATATCCGTAACCTTGGCGCCGCGGGCGCGCATCTGCGTGAAGGCGGCGTGGCCGGGCGTATCGATGAAGGTGATCTTGGCGCCGTCTGGCGCTTTCACCTGATAGGCGCCAATATGCTGGGTGATGCCGCCGGCTTCGCCCGAGACGACGTTGGCGTGGCGGATAGCGTCGAGCAGCGAAGTCTTGCCGTGATCGACGTGGCCCATGATGGTGACGATCGGCGGGCGCGGAACCGAGGCGCCGTCCTCGTCAGGACTGTCGAACAGACCTTCCTCGACGTCGGATTCGGCGACGCGCCGGACCCTATGGCCCATTTCCTCGGCGATCAATTGCGCGGTGTCGGCTTCCAACACGTCGGTCAATGTCACCATCTGGCCCTGGCGCATCAACAGCTTGATGACGTCGACGGCGCGCTCCGACATGCGGCTCGCGAGTTCCTGAATGGTGATCGACTCGGGCAGCACGATCTCGCGCGACAGCTTTTCCTTGGTCTCCTTGACGCCATGGCCCTTGAGACGCTGGGTGCGGCGACGGAATGCGGCGACCGAACGCGTGCGCTCTTCCTCGCCAGCCGTGGCGCTGGTGACGGTGAGGCGGCCGCGGTTGCGTTGGTCAGCGCCGCGCGTCGGGCGCGGCGGCAGCGGAACCTTGGTTGGCTGGATGAGCGTCACAGCGGCGGGACGACGCACGACCTTGCGGTCCTCGTCGTCCGCGACGACTGGTCTCGCGCCAACGGCAGGCGTCGCGGCGGCGGTGGCGGCGGTCGCCGCGGCTGACGGCAGCTTGCGGCCCATGGTGACGGCCGGCGTTGAAGAGGGCTCGCCGCCGGCGAGGCGTCGGCGCGCCTCGTCCTCGGACTGGCGTTTGAAGCTGGCTTCCTGCGAGCGGCGTAGTTCTTCGTCGCGCTTGCGGGCTTCGGCGGCTTCGCGCTCGGCGCGTTCGCGCGTTTCGCGCTCGCGGCGGATTTCCGCTTCAGCTTCCTGATGCTTGCGGTCCTCGCCCTCGCGTTCGCGCGCTTCGACCAGCGCCTTGGCGCGGGCTTCGCGCTGTTCTTCGCTGAGCGTGCGCAGCACGACGCCGGTTTTGGGCGGCGCGGTCGGGGTTGGCGCACGGGCGGCGGGCGCGGCGGCGCTGGTTGGCCCGCGCGGCGCGACTGGCGCCGCGGTCGGAGCCTTGGCGACGACAGGCGCGGCGGCGGGCGCGGGCGGAGCTTCGCCAACGCCGGGAATGCGACGCTTCACCTTCTCGACAACCACCGCCTTGCTGCGGCCATGCGAAAAGCTTTGGCGCACGGTCCCTTGCTCGACCGCGCGCTTGAGGTGCAACGTCTTCGATTGAGCGACGCCTATCGTCTTCTCGCCGCTATTGTTCGTATCGCTCATGCGTCTTTCCAACACCCGGGCTGCGCCCTAATCCACTCAAGCGTCGCCTTGCGGCGTGCTCATCTCATCCGCAGCGGCCAAAACCGGCGGGTTCGTCAATTCGTTGGCGCGATAATCCGCGAGCCGCCGCACCTTCGAAAGGAACGCCGTACTCGCCTCGCCACCGCCAAGCGCCGCATGTATCACATTTGTCCGCCCCAATGCCAAATCCAATTGACTCGAGGCGAAGAGATTTATTCGCGCGATCCTGTCGGCTCCCGCGCCAAAGCACCCGTTGGCGAGGCGCTCCAGCTTGGCGACCCCGTCCGGCGCGCCATCCGAGGCGTGGATCAGCGCGACGACATCGCCGCCCTTGATCGCAGATTCGACTTTGGCGGCCCCGGTGACGACCAACCCTGATTTGTTAACGATGGACAGAAATTGCAAGGCGTCGCGCTCGATCAGGTGATCGACCCGGTCCGCCAGATCGGGCGGCGCCAGCGCTTTTTCCTTGAAACCGCGTGAAAACGCCTGCTTGCGCACCGCTTGCGCCACCGCGAGACGGCTCAGCCGGGTCCAGACGCCGCGACCGGGCAGCTTGCGCTTGAGGTCGGGCACGACCTCGCCGGTTGGCGAAATCGCGAAATGCAACATGGCTTCGGGCGGACCTTTTTCGCCCGTGACGATGCAGGTCCGCTCCGATCCCTCGCTCTCCCGCTTGGCGTGCGCTCCCAACAGCCTCAACCCCGCTTATTCGGCCTCTCCGGCCGCGTCAGCTTCGACGGGCTCGGCCGGAGCCTCGACCCAGCCGGCCTTGACGCGGGCCGCCATGATCATTGCGTCGGCCTGTTCGCGCGAAATCTCGAAGCCTTCGAGGAAGCCCGGCGTCTTCTTGTCGCCTTCGCTATAACCCATAAGGTCGTCGGTGGCGCAGCCTGCGAGATCTTCGACAGTCTTGACGTCGTTCTCGCCGAACTTCACCAGCATTGGCGTCGTGACGCCTTCAATCGATTTCAAATCGTCGGACACGCCGAGCGCCTTTCGTTTTTCATCAAATTCGTTTTCGATGCGCTGGAGATGGCCCAACGCGCGCGCCTGGATTTCGTTGGCGGTGTCGGCGTCGAAGCCGTCGATCCCAGCCAGTTCGCGCGGCTCGACATAGGCCAATTCCTCGACCGAGCGGAAACCTTCGGACGCCAGCAACTGGGCAACCGTCTCGTCAACATCGAGCGCGCTCATGAAAGAGCTTGTGCGCTCGACGAATTCCTTCTGGCGGCGCTCGGATTCTTCGGCTTCCGTCAGGATATCGATGTCCCAGCCGGTCAGTTGCGAGGCGAGCCTAACGTTCTGGCCGCGCCGGCCGATGGCCAGCGAGAGCTGATCGTCGGGCACGACGACTTCGATGCGGGTCGAGTCTTCGTCGAGCACGACCTTCATCACTTCGGCGGGCTGCAGCGCGTTGACGATGAACGTCGCGGCGTCAGCAGACCACGGGATGATGTCGATCTTCTCGCCCTGCAATTCGTTGACGACCGCCTGAACGCGCGAGCCGCGCATGCCGACGCAGGCGCCGACAGGATCGATCGAGGAATCGTTCGAGATGACCGCGATCTTGGCGCGCGAGCCCGGATCGCGGGCGACGGATTTGACCTCGACGATGCCGTCGTAAATTTCCGGCACTTCCTGCGCGAACAATTTGGCGGCGAACTGCGGATGCGTGCGCGACAGGAAAATCTGCGGGCCGCGCTGCTCGCGCCGGACGTCGTAGACATAGGCGCGGATGCGGTCGCCCGGGCGGAACATTTCGCGCGGGATGAGTTCGTCGCGGCGCACGACCGCTTCGCCAGCGCCGCTGCCGCCCAGATCGACCACGACGTTGCCGTATTCGACGCGCTTGACTAGGCCGTTGATGATCTCGCCGATCCGGTCCTTGTAGACGTCATATTGCTTGTCGCGCTCGGCTTCGCGGATCTTCTGCACCAGCACCTGCTTCGAGGACTGCGCGGGAATGCGGCCGAAATCGAAGGGCGGAAGCGATTCGGCGATCCAGTCGCCGATCTGCGCCGAGGGGTTCTTTTTCTGCGCGTCGGCGAGGGCGATCTGCGTTGCGTCGTTCTCGATCTGGTCGACGACCAGCAGCAGTCGTGAGAAGCGGATTTCGCCGGTTTTCGGATTGATGTCGGCGCGAACTTCGGTCTCCTGTCCGTAACGCGAACGGGCGGCCTTTTGCATCGCGTCTTCCATCGACTCGAGCACGATCTTCCGATCGATCGATTTTTCGCGCGCGACGGCGTCGACGATCTGCAACAACTCGAGTCTATTGGCGCTGACGGCCATAATGCTCTCCTGATGGTCTTGCGAAAACGCGGCTCAGGCGGCGTCTCCGCTGTCTTGTTTCAACTCTTCTTGTCGGTCCGTTTTTGCTTTGGCGTGAGCATGGGTTTGGGCTTGTGCTTCGGCTTGCGCGATTTCGTTTTTGTCGGCGTCTTATGCATCGACGTCTCGTCTACGGGTTCGTCGGCCTTGGGCTTCTTGGCGGCTTTTTCCTTGCGAAGCGTCGCGCGGATCAATTCCTCTGTCAGCACCAACCGCGCCTCGGCCATATCCTTGATCGACAGCGCGAAGACTGCGCCCTCGGCGGAATCTTCGCCGGGCAGGCGCAGGCTGGCGATATCGCGCTCGACTGCTTCAATGATGCCGCGAAAGCGTTTGCGCGTCCCGACCGGGACCGCCATCTCGATCTTCGCTTCGTGTCCGATGGCGCGCGCGAAATCGCTGACGCGCACCAGCGGCCGGTCGATGCCTGGCGAGGATATTTCGAGCCGATAGGCCTGGCTGACGGGGTCTTCGAGATCGAACGCCGGGGATAGCGCGCCGCTGGCCAGCTCGCAGTCGTCGATCGTCATCGAGCCGTCGGCCCGCTCGGCCATGATCTGCACGGTCGCGCCGTCGGCGCCGGAGATTTTTACCCGCACGAGACGCAGGCCGAGATCATGCAGCACCGGCGCGGCAATCTCGGCCACGCGGCGCGCGGCGCCATGGTCGACAATCAGCCGCGGCTCATCAAGCGCCGGGGCGGGCGTCGCCAACGGCTTTTCCGGCTCTATTTCGCTATGCGCTTCGGGCATCCGTCCCATCGGCAATAAAAAAGAGCGGGTCCCGGCCGGGGCCCACTCTCAAAAAATCTTCTCGCCTGGGCGAGAAGCTATGAGAAACCAACAAAAGCTATCTAGCGTATGCAAGGGGGATTAGCAAGGCTCACGCGCCCCGCCAATCCCACATTTTCGAGGCTGAACCGCGGCCGGGGGTTAACCGGAATTCGCAATTCCGAAGCGATCAATAGCAGCCGTAGTAGCCGCAACCGCCGTAATAATAGCCGCGGTGATAATAGGGATCGGAGACTGCGGCGCCGACGAGCGCGCCCGTCAAAATGCCCGCCGCCGCGCCTGCCGCCACCGCATTGCCCGTCGCGTCGGAATTCGCGCGATTTTGCTGGAAACTCGAGTTCACACAGCGCCGATACTCTCGAGTGCCGGGCCGATAACCCGAGTTCTCGCAGGTGATTTGAGCGCTTTGTTGTGATTCTTGCACGGTCTGGCAGCCCGACAGGCCAAGCCCGAGGCCCAGGAAACCCAAAACGAAAAGACTCTTCATCGATCGCCTCATTGAACGTTAAACCCGGCATCGCACCCGCGATGGACCGGCTCGCGCTTGTAAGTTAGCGGTCAGCGCCCGCAAGAGCAACCGGTTTCGATGCCCGGCGTCGACCGAAAGATTTTAAGCTTACCTGCAATTTTCGTTGAAGATTTCAGACCGTTGGCAGTCGATACTGCTTGAACGTCTCACGGAGTTTCAGCTTGTTGATCTTGCCGGTGGCGGTGTGGGGAATTTCCTTCACGATCTGCACGTCGTCCGGCAGCCACCATTTGGCGACGCGGCTTTGCAGATAATCGAGCACATCGCGGGGACTGGGCGTCCTGCCCTCCTTCGGCACGATGATCAGCAACGGTCGCTCGTCCCATTTGGGATGGACGATTCCGATCACCGCGGCTTCGGCGACGTCGGGATGGCCGACGGCGAGGTTCTCGATTTCGATGCTCGAAATCCACTCGCCGCCCGACTTGATGACATCCTTCGCCCGGTCGGTGATTTGCATGTAGCCGTCAGGGTCGATCGTCGCGACGTCGCCGGTGTCGAAATAGCCGTCGTCATCGAGGATCTGGCCGCCGTCGCCCTTGAAATACGATTCCACGACGGCAAACCCCTTGACCTTGAGGTGGCCGAACGCCTTGCCGTCCCAGGGCAGCGGCTTATTGTTGTCGTCGGTGATCTTCATCTCGACGCCAAACGGCGACCAGCCCTGTTTGGCCTTCAGCGCCAGCTTTTCCTCAAGTGGCAGGTTCTTCAGATGCGCTTTCATTGCGCCGGTCGAGCCGATCGGGCTCATTTCGGTCATGCCCCAGGCGTGGCAAACCTCAATGCCGTAATCGACTTCAAACGCGCGGATGATCGCCGGCGGGCAAGCCGAGCCGCCGATGCCGACGAACTTCAGCGTTGTCGGGCGTTTGCCCTCCTTTTGCAGATATTGCAGCAGCATCAGCCAGATCGTCGGCACCGCCGCGGTCATCGTGACCTTTTCGCTCTCCAGCAATTCGTAGATCGAGGCGCCGTCGAGCTTCGCGCCGGGCATCACCATTTTTGCGCCCTTCATCGGGCAGGAGAACGCCAGCGACCAGGAATTGGCGTGAAACATCGGCACGATCGGCAGCACGGAATCGCCGCCCGCGACCCGCAGTCCGTCTTCGCCGGTGCTCGCCATCGAATGCAGCAAATTCGAGCGATGCGAATACAGCACCCCCTTGGGATTGCCTGTTGTGCCCGAGGTGTAGCAAAGACCGGCGGCGGTGCGTTCGTCGAACTCCGCCCAGCGAAAGTCGCCGTCCGCCTCGGCCAGCCATTCCTCGTAGCAACGCGCGTTGCGCAATTTCGTCGCTGGCATGTGCGCCGCGTCGGTCAGGACGATATAGCGCTCGATGGTCGGCAATTTATCCGCCAGCGCTTCGAGCAGCGGCACAAATGTCAGATCGACGAACACCACGCGATCTTCGGCATGGTTGATAATCCAGGCGATCTGTTCCGGGAACAGACGGGGATTGACCGTATGATAGATCGCCCCGATTCCGGCGATGGCGTACCACGCCTCGAGATGGCGATAGCCGTTCCACGCCAGCGTCGCGATCCGGTCGCCGGGCTTGATTCCATCGCGGGCCAGTCGCTGCGCGCCGCGCAACGAGCGATCGCGTACGGCCTTGTAATTGGTGCGGTGGATCGGCCCTTCCAGCGTCCGCGACACCACTTCGCGTTTGCCATGCTGGATTGCGGCGAAGTCGATGACCTTGTGCAGCAGCAGCGGCCATTCCTGCATCAATCCGAACACTTCGGCCTCCCACTTCTTGAACGCACGCCGACTTTCGGGCGTGTTGTCGTTGAAGATGACGCGCGCCGCCGATCTTGGCAAATTGCCGGATGCTGCTAGCGCGGCTACCATGCGCGCAAGCGCAGACGATTCAGCGCTGGCGGGGGCGGCTTGATGATGGATTCACGCGACCAGGCGGAGGCCGTGAGAGTCTGGTATCGGTTGATACGTCTGGAAACGCGGATGCGGGTCGCGGTTTCCGAGGGGCTGCGCAAGATCGATCTGTCCGTCCCGCAATGCGACGTGCTGACGACGCTGACGGAGAAAGAGGGCGTCAGCCAGCAGGATCTGGCGCAGCGGCTGTATGTCACCAAGGGCAACATTTCCGGCCTTATCGATCGGCTCGCGCTGGCTGGCCTCGTCGAGCGGCGCTCCATCGCCGGCGACAAGCGCCAGCACGCCATCTATCTTACGCAGAGCGGGCGCGCCGCAGCCGAAGCGGCGATCGGCGTGCAGCACGCGCTCATTGCGCGGACGTTCGGCAAGCTGCCGCCGGAGAAACTCGCGAGCTTCGAGGAATTGCTGATCGCGACGAGGGATTTGCTCAGGGCGTCGAAATAGGGGTGCGCCGTCGGGCGGATGCATCGCCGCCGCGCGCCAGCCGTGCGAACAAATCCGGCAATGCGGCGATATCGTCGAGCACATGATCCGCCTCCGACGCCAGCTCCTCGCGCCCCGCCGGCCCTGTCAGCACTGCAATCGCCAACGCCCCCGCCGCCCTCGCCGCGTGGAGATCGTGGCGGGAATCGCCGACCATCGCGACTTGTTCTGGCTCCACGCCGATGTGGCGCGCGAAGGCGATGACCATGCCAGGATCCGGCTTGCCGCCATGGCCGGAATCGTATCCGACGACGAACTCCATTCGTTTGGCGAGGCCAAGCGCTTCCACCTGACGAAGCGCGCTCGCCTGGGAATCATTGGTGGCGAGGCCGAGCCGGAGCCCCATCGCCAGCAACGCGTCGAGAACCTCGACCGGGCTGCCGATCGGCGTTAGCGCTTTGAGCGACTCAACCGCCGTCAGACTGTCGATCTCCCGCCGGAGTTCAGCAAGATCGCTGCGCCCGAGCGCCTTGCCCCAGAGATCGCCGTAGCTTGCCGACGATCCCGCAATCAGCGGCGAGGTCGGCAGGAAGCGACGGCTCTCAAGCGAGAAATGCAACGCCTGCGCCTGCGCCTGCATCAGCGCGGCCTCGCCCTTGGCGAGCGTGGAGATGACCGCATGCGTCGTCGGGCCCCAGGTGCCGTCGAAATCGATCAAGGTTCCGTCCTTGTCGAAGAGAACGCCGACTATCGATTGTTGCATCGGACCTCGGCGCCATTGGATCGGCCCAGCCAGGGCGGGTGGCGGCCTTAATGGGGGATTAACGGTTTTCGTCCAGTTTGTAACGATGCGCCACTTCGTCCGGCGCAATGCGTTGCGTTCAGTTTTGCGGGAGAAGTGCCGATGAGCGAGGATTTTACTGCCGGATTAGCGCAATCTGACCAACCCGCTGGCGCCAGCCTTCTCTTGACCCAGCTCTATCGCGAAATCGGCCTCGCCGCCATCGCGATCGAACTTGGAATCGAGCTCGACGATTACCACACGCCTTCCGCTGACGCTACCGACGCGGGACGCCGCGAACTTGCCGCGTGACGCATCAGCGGCTAAGAATGCGCCCGCGCGGGGGCGCATCGGTCATCTGAGCGTTGTCCATGTTTATGCTTAATCGGCGCAGTTTCCTGACCGGCGCCGGCGTCCTGGCGGCGAGCACGACGAGTCTTGCTTCCTACGCAAGCGCCTATGAAGCCGGCTACGCGCTCGACCTGACGCATTACCAGATTACGCCGCCCGACTGGCCCGCCAATCTGAAGCTCAGAATCGCCGTTATCGCCGATATTCACGCCTGCGATCCCTGGATGTCGGCCGAACGCATCGCCGGCATTGTCGATCTCGCCAATGCGCAAAAGCCGGATATTACGGTGCTGCTCGGCGACTACGTCTGCACGCATCGCTTTGTCACGGGCTATGTCGCGCCGGGCGTCTGGGCCGAGCAGCTCGCTCGCCTTGAAGCGCCGCTCGGCGTTCACGCGATCCTCGGCAACCACGACTGGTGGTCGGCGGCGATTCCGACCAACCCGCCCGACAATGCGCAGAGCATACGCCGGGCGCTCGCGGGCGCGCGGATCCCGCTGCTGGAAAATCGCGCGGTGCAATTGGCGCTGAATGGGCAACCATTCTGGCTCGTCGGCCTTGGCGATCAGCTCGCCTATCGCCTTCGCGGCCGGCGCGCGCGCGGCGATGACGATCTCGCGGGTTCGTTGCGGCAAGTGAACAATTCCGCGCCGGTGATCCTTCTGGCGCATGAGCCCTTCATCTTCCCACGGGTGCCCGATCGCGTCGCGCTGACGTTGTCGGGCCATACGCATGGCGGGCAGATCAAAATTCCGCTGATCGGCACGCCCTTCGCGCCGGACTCGCCTTTCACGACAAAGCGCTACGTTTATGGCGTCTATCGCGAGGGCGGGCGCCATCTCATCGTATCGGGTGGCCTTGGCACATCCTACGCGCCCGTCCGCTTTGGCGTTCCGCCTGAAGTGGTGATGGTGAGCGTCGGCTCGGGGACCGCCTGAGCGATCCCCGCATTGTGAAGGTCAGGCGCCTTCGACCGTCAGTTCGAATGGAATGTTGTCGCGGGTTGCGTGCGAATACGGGCAGATCTTTTCGTGCGCCTCGTCGACCAGTTTCTTGAGTTCCGCCGTCGGCATCGAAGGGTCCGCGACATGCATCTTCACGGCGATGCCAAACCCCCCGGCGTCGCGCGGGCCTATGCTGACGTGGCAGGTCATCTTGACCTTGCTGGCATCCTTCTTGTGCTGCTGAGCGACGAAATCGATCGCGCCGCCAAGGCAGGCCGCGTAGCCCGCCGCGAAAAGATGCTCGGGCGTCGCCGCGCCCGGCTTACCGGGGCCGCCCATTTCCTTGGGCGTCGACAGGTCGAACTTGACGATTCCGTCGGCGGTTTCGGTATGGCCGTTACGACCCCCGACGGCATTGGCCGTGGCGGTGAAAAGCGATTTGATTTTGGAAATCATGGCGGCTCCGGGGAACGAGTGAGGCGGCGACCTTACAGGCGCCGCCCCGCGTTTCCAAGTGCCGACCGCGAACTAGGGCCTGTTGAGATTTGGGATTCACGCGGAGGGCTTGGCGTGATTCAAGCTCTGGATGGAACGATTCGTTTTGACGGACGCCCAGTGGGCGAAGATGGAACCGCACTGTCTGGGCAAGAAGACGGACCCTGGGCGGACGGGCGGCGACGGGCGCCTTTTTGTTGAAGCGGTGCTGTGGATCGCCAGAACGGGCAGCCCGTGGCGGGACTTGCCACCGACCTTCGGCAAGTGGAACACGGTGTTCGCCCGGTTTCGTTGGTGGGTGAAGGCCGATGTTTTCAAACGGCTTTTCGACGCCGTTTCGGACGAGCCGGACATGGAGTACGCCATGGTCGACGCCACCATCGTCAAGGTCCACCGCCACGGACAGGGCTCAAAAGGGGGACTTCGAGCCAGGCCATAGGCAAATCCAAGGGTGGCATGACGACCAAAATCCTCGCCCTGACCGACGCTCTGGGCAATTTGGTCCGCTTCGTTTTGCTGCCGGGACACCGCTTCGACACGGTCGGCGTCGCCGCGTTGATCAAGGACATCGAGTTCGGCGGCCTCATCGCCGACAAGGCCTTCGACGCCAACTGGATCATCGCCGATCTCGACGAGCGCGGAGCGAAGGTGGTGATTTCGCAGCATTCACGACGAAGCCGGCCGCTGGCTATCGACCGGGAGGTCTACAAATGGCGACACCTGGTCGAGAACTTCTTCTGCAAACTCAAGGAGTTCAAACGCATCGCCATGCGAAGCGACAAAGACCGACCAGAGCTTCTCAGCCATGATCCATCTCGCCACCGCCGTTATCCACTCACGTTGAATCTCAACAGGCCCTAAAGCACCACGACCTTCGTACCAACCTTGACGCGATTGTAGAGGTCGATCACGTCGAGATCGCGCATGCGGATGCAGCCGGAGGAAACGCTCTGGCCGATTTCGTCGGGCTCGTTGGTGCCATGGATGCGATACAGCGTGTCGTGGTTGCCCTGATAGAGGTAGAGCGCACGGGCGCCGAGCGGATTGTCATAGGCGCCGGCGAGCGGGCCGTGCGCGATATAGGCGCGGAATTCCGGCCAGCGCTCCATGATCGACGCCGTCGGCATCCATGTCGGCCATTCGACCATGCGGCCGACCTTGGCCTCGCCGGTCCAGCCGTAAGCTTCCGCGCCGGTGGCGACCCTGTACTGGATCGCCTTCTTTCCCGGCAGGACGAAATAAAGGTTCTTGGCCGAGGTATCGATGACAATCGTCCCGGGAGGCTGGCCGGTGTGATCATCGACCTGCAAGCGATAAATCGGGATATTGGCCTCGGACGGCGGCGCCAGCGCCATCATTTCCCGATCACGCGCCGTCAATTTCGGGTCCGGGACATAGGCGGCAGGACCGATGGTCTGACACCCGCTCAACAGGATACACGCGACAAAAGCGGCGCCAATCGCCGCAAAATTCCTAGCCATTCGGCCCCCAGTAAATTTGTTTAACATTTCACTTACCATAAATAGGAGGGGTTAAGCGACCCTTGATGCAGTGCGAAAAACTCGTCACGATCACAGTGTTGCATACTTGCAACAAGCCGTGATCCTAATCTGATCCGTCTATCCTCTTTGTTGGGCGACGGGGAGTCGTTTTCGATCACTTTTACGGGACGCTGCGGCGATTGCGAATTTCATCACAGATGATCGCTCGATCTTTCGAGGAAGCCTGTGACCACAACTTCGCGCGAACTCCGGAGTTCCGCCGCGATTACGCGCCCGACATCGCCGGCGCAAATCATCGGCGCGGACAAGGCCGTTACCGCAGCCGCGCCAACCCGGCGTGCGCCACGGAGTTATTCGGGTCGACCTGCAACGCGCGCTGATACGACTCGACCGCCTTGGCGCGATTGTTCTGGCGCTCGTAGGCGAGGCCAAGGCCGGCCCACGCGTCGGCATTGCTGGAGTTGACGTTCAGCGCGGCATTGAAATCCTCAACCGCCGAGTCGAATTTGCCGGTGGCGATGAAGCTTTGGCCGCGCGCCTGATAAGGCGCCCCGGCGAAAGGGTCGCGGTCGATGGCGTTGTTGAAATCGGTGATCGCCTGGGGATGGTCGCCCTGGCGCTGATAGATCAGCCCGCGCGCGTGATAGGCCTGCGCGCCCTCCGGATTGAGCGCGATCGCCTGATTGAGATCGGCGAGCGCTTCGGAGAAATGGTTCTGCGAGCGCAAGAGATTGCCGCGCCCGAGATAGGCGGCGGCGTCCTTGGGGTTCGCGGTAATCGCCGCATTGAAATCGGCCAGCGCCGGCCCGTCTTTTTCAGTCTGGCGGTAGGCTAGCGCGCGATTGGTGTAGGCGCCGGAGAACTTCGGGTCGATCTGCACGGCTTTGGAGAAGTCGGCGATCGCCAGGGAATAACGCCCAAGCTTGGCGTAGACGACGCCGCGCGTGTTGTAAGCGACGGAATCGTTCGGATTGCGCTGGATCACGTCGCTCAGCGACGCAATGTTGCCAGCGTTCGCGCCATTGGGGTCCGACTCGACCTCGGCGACGCGGCCAGTCGGCGCGCCCCCGCCAAGGGTGTCGCTGCAACCAGAAAGCAACAGCGCCGCGAGCAGCGGGACCGCGATGCGCACTGTCCCGGCACTGATTGCTTTGGCTATCATCGCTTAGCGCGGCGCGCCCATCACCGGCTTCGGCTTCATCGGCAACAGTCCTTCGCGCTGCAGCTTCTTGCGGGCCAGTTTGCGGGCGCGGCGAATGGCTTCGGCCTTTTCGCGGGCGCGCTTCTCGGAGGGCTTCTCGTAATGTCCGCGCAGCTTCATTTCGCGGAAAATTCCCTCGCGCTGCATCTTCTTCTTGAGCGCTTTGAGGGCCTGATCGACATTGTTGTCGCGGACGAGAACTTGCACGGGCGATCCTGTTTCTAGAGGCGGAGCCTCGGAAGGGGAAGACAATAGAGGATATGGACGCCGCGCGGGCGCCATCAAACGTGGTGCGGGCGAATAGCAGAGCGCGGCGTCAATGTCCAGCGTTGGAGGCGCGTTTTGGGGGGTCCGGCAAGACGCGCGTGACGTGGCCCATCTTGCGACCGGGTCGCACTTCGAGCTTGCCATAAAGGTGCAGACAGAGGTCGGGCTGCGCGAGAATATCGCGCCATTCCTCGGCGTCCTCGCCAATCAAATTGTGCATTTCGATGCGCCCGCGCCGTGTGGTTGCGCCCAGCGGCCAGCCAGCAATGGCGCGGATATGCTGCTCGAATTGCGAAGTCTGCGCCCCGTCGAGCGTCCAGTGGCCGGAATTATGAACGCGCGGCGCAAGTTCGTTGACGACGAGCCCTTCGGAGCCGTCGGCATTGCGCGTGACAAATAATTCCACCGCGAGCAGCCCGACGTATTCGAGCGCCTCCATGATTTGCCGGGCGATGGCCTTGGCCTGAATCTCGGTTGCCGGCGCGATACTAGCGGGGACGTGGGTGCGCGCGAGAATATGATGGTCGTGCTCGTTCTCGCAGACATCGAACGCCGCGAAAGCCCCCTCGACGCTGCGCGCCGCCAGCACCGACACTTCGCGCTCGAAGGTAACAAAGCCCTCGAGAATCGTCGGCGCGGCGCCAAGGCCGCGATGCAGCGCGGGCAGGTTGGAGCCTTCGCGGATCAGCGCCTGGCCCTTGCCGTCATAGCCAAAACGCCGGGTTTTCAGGATCGAGGGGCGCCCCAAAGCGCCGACAGCGCGCACCAGGGCGCCGGCATCCTCGACGGACGCGAACGGCGCCGTGGCGAGCCCGAGGTCGCGCAAAAACGTCTTTTCCGCCAGGCGATCCTGCGTCACGGCGAGCGCGCGGACGCCCGGACGCACGGGGCGGCGCTGGTCGAGGAATTCGGCGCAGGCCGTTGGGACGTTCTCGAATTCGTAGGTGATGACGTCGACGCAATCGGCAAAGCGCGCGAGGGCTTCCTCGTTCTCGTAGGCGCCGATGGTCGAGGCGCTGGCGACGTCGAACGCCGGGGCGTCGCTCTGGGGCGCATAAATGTGGCTGCGCAGGCCGAGCCGCGCGGCGGCCATTGCCAGCATCCGGCCAAGCTGGCCCGCGCCCAGTATCCCGATAGTTGCGCCGGGATTGAGAATCATGCGGACTTTTCGGCGTCCGACGGGCGTTCAGCAACCGCATCGCTGTGCGCCTCGCGCCAGACCTCCAACCGGGCGGTCAGCGCGGGATCGTTCAGCGCCAGAACCGCCGCGGCGAGCAGCCCCGCATTGACGGCGCCCGCCTCGCCGATCGCCAGGGTGCCCACCGGCACGCCCGCCGGCATCATCACGATCGATAGCAGGCTGTCCTGACCCGATAGCGCCTTGCTCTGGATCGGCACGCCGAACACCGGCAGACTGGTGAACGCCGCGGTCATGCCGGGCAGATGCGCGGCGCCGCCCGCGCCGGCGATGATGATCTTGAACCCCGCCGCGCGCGCCCCCTTGGCGAAGGCGACGAGACGATCCGGTGTGCGATGGGCGGAGACGATCCGCACGTCATGGCCGACGCCAAGTTCCGTCAGCGTATGCGCGGCGCGGCGCATGGTCGCCCAGTCCGATTGGCTGCCCATGATAATGGCGACGGGCTTTGGGGTCAGGGGCAAGGGGCGATCCATTTTGAGGGGAGATGTGGCCTTAGACGAAGGGGGCAGGCGGCGCAAGGCGGCGGCTCGCCGGCCAGCGCTTGACTGTCCGTTAGCCACCGGCCCCTGGTCCAATCCACTGTTATAGCCGCCCGACACGATAGGGGATTGTGTGTCACGTCCCCGGTACCCCGTACCCCGCTCGGCTGACTTGCGCCGCCTTTCAGACCGTAAAGCGTCTTGTCGCCGCCTTCGCCTTCGGAGATTTGCCATGGCCCTGACCTCGCCGCGTTTTCGCAACGAATCCGCCCTGCGCGGCGTCGACGCGGGCCACGCAATCCTGCGTTTTGGCGCGCACGGCCGGCATGTGCACCTCCTGCAGATCGCGCTGGTCGATCTTGGGTTCTCGATGCCCGTCTCGACGCTCAGTCGGGATTACAGCCCAGACGGCGTCTACGGCAGGGAGACGCGCGACGTTGTCAAGGCGTTCCAGCGCTCGACGCCGCGCCTTTCCGACGACGGCGAGGTCGGCCCCTTGACGATGCGCGCGCTCGACGCAAGGTTCCCAAAGCTCACGCATCGCGTCAATCTGCACTTCCGTTCGCTCGCGCTTTCCGACGTTCCGTTCAACCGCATCATGGGCAATTGCGAGCGCGTTTACACGCAATACGGCATCGAGGCGCGCTTCGCGTCGGGCGAATCGCTCGGGCTGTCGGCCGCGGATCAGCGACGCTTCAGCGTCGTCCGCCAAAATTGCGACTGGGCCATGGAAAGCGGCGAATTCGCCGACCTCCACCGCCTTGGCACGCGTGTGCCGACCAACGATGTCGCCGTCTATATCGTCAACCTGTTCCAAGAGACCACCGTGGGCGGTTGCGGCGGCCATGCCGCAAATCGCCCGGCCTGCGCGGTCACGCACGATTGCGGACCTTGGGACGTCGGCCATGAACTCGCCCATGTGCTGCTCACGTCGAGCTTCACGCCCGAGCACACCATTAGCCCTCGTAACCTTATGTTCTCTACATCGAGCACGGCCCCGGAGCCGCCCGCGTTTACGGAAAAGCAGCTGAAGCGCATCCGAGAAAGCCCGCTCTGCAGGACGATTTGAACGCAGGTCGAGGACCTCCCGGACGAAAGCTGGCCATTCGACGCGGGCGCGCGCTTGGCTCGCTTGCCCCCTCACGCGATAATATCCGGCGTCAGTTCGTCCTCAAGCTGCGTCAGCTTGTCGCGCAGCACCAGCTTGCGCTTCTTCAGCCGCTGCGTCTGCAACTGGTCGACGGCGCCGGCCGCCGCCAGCGCTTCGATGGCGGCATCGAGGTCGCGGTGCTCCTCGCGCAACCGCTCGATCTGGCGGCGCAGGTCCGCCCGTTCGACTTCGTCCAACCCGTTTTGCGCCATTGCGCCCGCTCAAGTGATTCGTTTTGGCCGCGCCAGACTTGGCGCGAAAGCCGTTTGGACGATTATGCTTGCGCCGCCCGGGTTGCGCAAGATTTCCTGGCGCGTCTGGGGTCCTGTCAAACGCCAGGTTTTCGTCGAACTTGACCGATGCGCTTGAAAAATTGATCGCCGCGCGGCATTTAAGCGCTTGAATTGTCTCACAGCTGTGTCACAATTTCGTCGTCCAAGAACCTACGGGGAGTTTGCCAATGTCCCTACAGTCGCATCTCACTGAACTCGAGCGTCGTCACCAAGCCATTGAAAACGCGATCGCCGCCGAGAAGGTGCATCCTGGCACTGACGATCTGAAGATCATCGAATTGAAACGCAAAAAATTATCTCTCAAGGACGAAATCGAAAAACTGAAGCAAGAAGCCCAGCTAGCGACTGCGCACTAGACCGTCGGCGCGGGCGTTGCGGATGGAAAATTAGCCTGTAGCGCCGCGCGCCATTCGGTCAACACATCCTCATCAACTTCCTGACTGGCGGCGTCGAGCGCCAGCAATGCGAGTTCGTTTTCCCGACAGAGCCGCGCCAAGGCCCAGACCGCCATGCCGCGCACAATCGCGTCAGCGTGGCGTAAGCGCGCGCGGGCCGCGGGCATAAGCCTTCGATCGCCGGAATTACCGATCGCGATGAGGACGTTGCGCAGGAATCGCGCGTGGCCGATGCGTTTGATCGGACCGCCGGCGAAGCGCTGGCGAAATCCGGCGTCGTCGAGCGCGGCAAGTTCGGCTAAGGGCGGGGCAGCGAGATCGTCGCGCGCCGTCAGTTTGGCCTCGTGCGATCGCACCGCGAATTTGTTCCACGGGCAAACCGCCAGACAATCGTCGCACCCGTAAATGCGATTGCCGATTGCGGCGCGAAACTCGGCGGGGATGGCCCCTTTGTGCTCGATTGTAAGGTACGAAATGCAGCGGCGCGCATCGAGTTGATAAGGCGCGGGGAAGGCTTGCGTCGGGCAGATATCGAGGCAGGCGCGGCAGGCGCCGCAATGATCGCTCTCTGGCGCATCGCGCGGCAATTCGAGGTTGGTGAAGATCGAGCCGAGAAACAGCCATGAACCAAAGTCGCGCGAGACGAGATTGGTGTGCTTGCCCTGCCAGCCGATCCCCGCCGCCTCCGCCAGCGGCTTTTCCATCAGCGGCGCGGTGTCGACGAAGACCTTCACCTCCGCCTCACCTTGCTCGGCCTGCGATACAAGCCATCCGGCGAGGGTTTTCAGACGCCCCTTCATGACATCGTGATAGTCGCGATGGCGGGCGTAAACGGAAATCGCCCCCGCGCTCTTATCGCCAAGGGCGGCGAGCGGATCGTCCTTCGGTCCATAGTTGACGCCGAGCATGATGATGCTCTTGACGTCTCCCCACAAAGCGCGCGGATCGGCGCGGCGCTCGGCAGTGTCAGCCATCCAGTCCATATCGCCGTGCCGGCCCTCGGCCAGCCACCGCGCGAGATGTTCCCGTGTTTGAGCAGTCAGTTCAGGCGCGGCGATGCGGCAGAGGTCGAAGCCGAGCGCTTTGGCCCGCGCCCGTAATTGGCTCAGAAATCGAGGTCCGCGTAGGCTTCCGTCGGCGCCATCCCGCGCAGCCGGTCGGCCAGCAGCGGCCGGAACGACGGGCGCGATTTCATCCGCGCGTACCAGTTCTTCGCCGTTTCGTCTTCCGCCCATGGAACGTCGCCAAGATAGTCGATGACCGACAGATGCGCCGCCGCCGCGAAATCAGCATAGCTGAGCTTGTCGCCCGCCAGCCAGTTTCGGCCGCTAATGAGGTGCCCGATGTAGCGCAGATGATAGCGCAGATTGGAGCGCGCGGCGCGAATCGCATCCATATCCGGCCCGCCGCCGCCCTGCGCCGGCGGCATGAAGCGCTTAGTGATTTTTTCCGTCACAATCCAGTTCGAGACTTCGTTGAACATTTTGACGTTGAACCAGTTCAACAAGCGCCGCACTTCGACGCGCTCCAGCGGTTCAAGCGGCATCAGGCGCCGCTCGCCCATCCCGGCGCCGCGGGTTTCGTCGAGATATTCGGCGATCGTCTGCGCGCCTGGCACGCTTGGCGCGGAGGGTTCTACCAGAACCGGCGTTGCGCCATCGGCGCTAAGGCGCAGAAAATCGCGCCGGCGCTCCCAGACGTTCTCCTCGACGAGTTCCGGCTCGATGCCGTATTCGCCGAGCACAAGCCGGACGAAGCGCGAATGCGGGCAGAAGGGGTGATGGTAAAGGGTGATCATGCTTGGGATCGGCGAACCTGGCGCAAGATGGGATTTTCCGCGCTCCGTTCAGCGCGAAGCAAGTGAAAGCAACTCATGCTGGCGGACTGGTTAAGCACTGGTAAAGCTGGCGCGCCGCCTCGGCAAACATTGTGCGCCGCGGTTAAGATGTGAGCTGCGCCGCTGCAATGCGATGAACGCCGGCCGCTTCCATGTCGCGCCAGGCTTGCGCCAGCGAGCCGCCCGCGTCGATGCCGCGGCAGGCGTCTTCGATGACGAACGTCTCGAAACCGTCGGCGCGCGCGTCGAGCGCCGACCATGCGACGCAGAAATCCGTCGCCAGACCACAGGCGAAGACACGGCTGACTCCCCTCGCCTTGAGCAGCGCCGCCAGGCCCGTGGTGGTCGTGCGATCGGCCTCGGTGAAGGCCGAATAGGAATCGACGCTGGCGTTGACGCCCTTGCGCAGGATGAGAATGGCGTGATCGATGTTCAGGCCGCCGTGCAAGCGCGCGCCGGGGCTGCCCTGAACGCAATGGTCGGGCCAGAGTGTTTGCGCGCCATACGGCATTGTCGTCGTGTCGAACGGCTTGGCGCCGGGATGCGAAGAGGCAAAAGAAGCATGGCCGGCGGGATGCCAGTCCTGCGTCAGCACGACATTGCGAAACCTCAAAGCTATGCGGTTGACGAGCGGAACAATCTTATCGCCCTCCGCCACCGCCAGAGCGCCGCCCGGCATGAAATCGGGTTGCATGTCGATGACCAGCAGGACGTCATGGGAATTTATCGGGATATTTGTCGACATCGCAGGCTCACGCTTTGGCGCGCCAGAGTTCGCCGATTTTCCCGCGCTCGAATCCGGCGACGACGATGAGGGCGAACACCAATGGAATGATGAGGTAGAGCAACCGGAACACGATCAGGGCGGCGAGCACTTCGGCCTTGGGGACTTCCGGCATGGCGGTGACGAAGGTGAATTCCAGCACGCCAAGTCCGCCCGGCGCGTGACTGATAAGGGCGATCGTGAACGACGCCATGAAGATGCCAAGGACGATGAGAAAGCCGGGGTTGCCGACTTCGGGCAGCGCGAAATAAATGATGCCGGCGGCGCCGATGAGTTCGATCGGACCGGCCAGCAACTGGCGCGCGGCGATCGGCGGGCGGGGGTAAACCAGTTCAAAACCGGCGATCCGCAGCGGCGCGAAGTGCAGCAGCGATCCGAGAACATAGAGCCCGACCGCCGCCAGCATAATCAGGCCAAACATCAGCCCGACCCAATCGGGCAGGCTGATCCAGCGTTGGATGAGGCCCGGATCGAGGATCAGTACGAAGCCGCCGAGCATCACGTTGCCCAGCGTGAAGGTGAAGGCGCAGAACGCCACGAGAAGGCCGACCTCGACCATTCCCAGCCCCTTGGTCGAATAGGCGCGATAGCGCACGACGGCGCCCGAAATCATCGTCGCCCCGATATTGTGGGATAGGGCGTAGGTGGTGAAGGAAACGACGGCGATAAAGCCCCAATTGAGCCGCCGCCCCATGTGCGCGAGCGCGATCTGGTCGTACCAGGCGAGCGCGCTATAGGCCATCAAGGTGGCGGCGACGGCCATCAGCCAGTGACCCGGCTTGATCGCCCAAAGACCGGCCGCGACATCGGCGATCGACAGGCCGCGGATTTCTTTCCACAGCGCCCACGAGGCGAATATCACCGCGACCAGCCCGATTGCCGGCCAGATGTAATTCATCCAACGTTTCATCAACACGCGGCTCTCGGGTTCAGCTTCGCACGGCGCTTCCCTGCACGAGATAGGCGCTGTGGGCAAGGCGCGCGGCGGCAGCGGCGCTTTCAGCATCGACGGCTTATTGATGGCGCGCCTCTTGATTGTTGCGGGAGGAATTCATGCAAGTCTCGCCCTAGCTTTGCTTCAAGGGCGCCGACGAAAGCGCGCTGAAATTCTATCAAGCCAACGGTCCTGGCGCGATCAAGGAAATCCGCCGCTACGAAGGCGCGCCAATGGCCGAACGCGACAATGCTGCCTGGCGCGACAAAGTGCTGTACAGCGTCTTTGAAGGACCCGGCGTCTTGTTCTACGCCTCCGACGGAGCGGAGTCGGAGCCGATGAAAGGCTGCGCCTTGCTCATGCAAAACGACGATCCCGCCGCCGCGCAAGCGCTGTTTGCCGCCATGTCGGATGGCGGCAAAGTGACTGTGCCGTTCAAGCAGCAGTTCTGGGGCGACATCTACGGCAATTTCACCGACAGGTTCGGCGTGCAATGGGCGACGCCCTGCCAGCCGCAGGCGTGAGCGTTTTCGCCCACGCCTTCAGGTGGATCGCCTACTTCGCCGCAGCCATTTGACCGCGGATCTCGCCGCCTTTGTTCTTCGCGGTATGGACATTGAAATACACCATGCCGTCGGCGAAGTCCTTGGCCTGCTCGTCGGTGAGGACCGCCGAACCCTTGAACGGGCTGGCGGCGGCCTCGACCGGCACGAGCACGCCGGCGTTCTTGCTGAGCGCTGCCGGGCCGTGGAAATGCGCGCCTGCTTCGGGTCCCGTCAGGCCGGCGTAGCTGCCCGACCAGGTGAGCGTCTTCGTCGCCGTGTCGAAGCTCGCCTCGATGCTGCCGGTTCCCTTTGAATCGGTGGGCGGCGCCTCGCTCGCGGCCGTCAGGTCGGCCTTGTATTTGATCATGTCGGCATAGGCCGGCGCGATGCCCAGGGCCAATCCCACAGCAACGGCGGCAAGGGTGGATCGATTGAGTCGGACCATTTCGCTCTCCTGTAAATCTTCCAATTCACCAAGTTATGCCGCGCAGCATGTCAATTCAATGACCGCGCCCGAGGCCTTGCGGGAACGCGCGGTGGCCCTCATTGTTCCCGCCATTCATTGGAATCGCCGGGGTCGCCACTTATGCAAGACAATCGAGAAACGTTGGCGGGGAGCCAGGAATACGTCGGCGACCCGCGCAACGACACAGTGCTTGTCAGCGTCAACGGCGCGATCACACCGCGGGACGAGGCCAAGGTTTCCGTCTTCGATTCCGGTTTCGTGCTTGGCGACGGCGTTTGGGAGGGGCTTCGCCTCATCGACGGTCGCGTCGCCTTCCTCGACCGGCATTTCGATCGGCTTTGGGACGGCGCGAAAATGCTGCGCATCGATATCGGCCTGAGTCGCGAGCAACTCGCGCAACGAC
>JAYUFK010000383.1:0-2935 GCA_043739325.1 Methylocapsa sp.
TTTCGAAACCTGGTCAGGGCTTTGCTTGCCGACAAGCCGGAACGAAACCTTGGCGCTGGCGAGCGAGGGAAGCACCGTCTTGGCGCCGGCGCCGGCATAACCGCCCGCGATGCCATTCACGTCGCAGGTCGGTCGCGACCAGATCATTTCGAGAACGCTACGGCCCTTTTCACCGGCGGGAATCGACAGACCGACCTCGCCAAGGAACTTGTCCTCGCGAAAGTCGAGATCGCGCCATTGCTCGGCGATTTCTTCCGGCAATTCCTCGACGCCGTCATAGAAACCTGGCAGCGTCACCGCGCCGTCGTCGTCGTGCAGTTCAGCGAGGATTTTGCTCAGCACGCGGATCGGGTTGATCGCCGCGCCGCCATACATGCCGGAATGCAAATCGCGGTTCGGGCCGCGGATCACGACTTCCTCGTAGACCATGCCGCGCAACATCGTCGTGATCGCCGGCGTTTCGCGGTCCCACATCGAGGTGTCGCATACGAGGGTCAGATCAGCGCTAAGTTCCTTGCCATGATCGGCCATGAACGCGGGGAGCGATTGCGACCCGGTTTCCTCCTCGCCTTCGAACACCACCTTGACGTTGCAGGGCAGGCCGCCATTCTGCTTGAACGCGCGGCACGCCTCCAGGAACGTCATCAACTGGCCCTTGTCGTCGGAGGCGCCGCGCGCGACGATCTGTTCGTCATCGCCGCTCTTGACGATGCGCGGCTCGAAGGGAGGCGTTTTCCACAGGTCCAGCGGGTCGGGCGGCTGCACATCGTAGTGGCCGTAGAAAAGCACGCTCGGCGCATCCCGCGTCTTCGCCTTGGCGGCCCCAACCACGATCGGGCGCCCTTCGGTCAGGTGCTTGGTCGCTTCGAAGCCGACCGCCTGCAATTCGCGCACGAGCCAGTCGGCGGCGCGATCGCAATCGGGGAAATGCTCTGGCGCCGCGGAGACCGAGGGGATGGCGAGCAATTCAAACAGACGCGCCAGCGCTTCGCCTTGATTGGCGTCGATTGTGGAAAGCACTTCGTCAAGCGTGGACATGAAAGCTCCGACAACGGCGCTCTCAAGAGGAACCGCCGGCGGATGAGCCTAGCAGCGACGCCCAAACGCTCCAACACCTGTATGAAGGTCTCGTCGACGCCTCGCTATTCGATCTCGACGATTTCCGTGCGGCGGACGCCAATTGCGCCTGCGAGCAGTTTCAGCCGCTCGGCGACGACTTCGCTGTCGGGCGCGCGGCCCTGCTTGCCGACTTCCAGGCGCAGCCCGTCGGGTTTGACGATCAGGCGCGAACCGGCGAGTACGCCTGGCGCGCCGCCCGACACACGGTAGCCAAGCAATATCGCGCGGCCCAGGATTTGGGCGCGCCGCCGGGCCTCGGGGCTGAGCAGATCGATCGCTGGGGAGAGCCAGGACGCGTCTGGCTTGCCGACATAGCGCGCGTGGATCGCGGCCGCGATAAAGACGCGCTCGGCGTGCTCGACTCCGATGAACGGAAATTGCAGCAGGCGACGAAAACTCTCTTCGGCGCGCAGGTCGGGATGATCGCGCCAGGCGATGTCGGACAGCGCGCAGACCGCGACGCGAAGCCGTTTTTCCGCCGGCGGCTCGCTGGGAAACAGCATCGCGGTCCACGGCAACAACGCAGACGCGAAATCTGGCACACGGGCAAGCGGCACGCCGAAAAGCTGCGCGCCCTCGACGAGCGGATCGAGGTACTGCTCTTGTGGCGTCAATTGCGCGTAGAGAAATCCCTCGCGCAGGCCAAGCGCGGAGAACACGACGCGCTCGGGCGCCAGGCGTTTGAGCACGCGGTCGAGCATCAACGCCGCCGCGGGCATGGTGCGGGAGCGGCGCTCCGTCACGCCGGCCAGCGCATTCGCCTTGGTCGGCGGCGCGCGCAAAATGCTTTTCGCAAATTCGCGCGCCGTCATCGTCGGCAGCGCATAGCCATGCACGACCTGCACCGGCGCCTTTGCGGCGATCATGTGCGCCTTGGCGAGCGCGCGCCAGCCGCCGCCGACGGCGTAGAAAGTGGGTTTGAAAATCGATGCGGGCAGGCTGTCCTGCAGAATTGCGTCGATGCGGCGTTTGGCTTTGTCGAGACCTTCCGCCAGCATCGCTTCGACCGGAAGGGCGCCGAGCGGCAGGCTCACCCATTTTTCGCCGACATGGTCATCGAGCGCTTCGGCGACTTCGAGGCTGCCGCCGCCCATGTCGCCAACCAGCCCGACGGGCCGGAAGAAACCGGAGATGACGCCGAGCGCCGCGAAGCGCGCTTCTTCAGCGCCGCTGAGGATGCGGACGGGCAAGCCGGACTCGGCGGTTATCGCGGCGGCGAGCTGTTTGCCATTTGTCGCGCGCCGCATCGCCTCGGTCGCCGTCACATCGACGCGCGCCACGCCCATGGCGTCGGCGATGGCGCGAAAGCGCCCGACGGCCTCGACCGCGCGGCGAAAGTTGTCGGGCGCGATTCTGCCTGTCTGGGCCAGGCCTTCGCCAAGACGGCAAAGCGACTTCTCATTGAAGCGCGGCAACGGCGCGCGACCGAGCTGGTCGTAGACGACGAGGCGTACCGAGTTCGAGCCGATGTCGACGATCCCGTAAGGCGCGCGCGCCATGCGGCCGGCATGCTCCGGGTTCAGATCGAGCGGCCGGACGGGGTCCGCCCGCGCTTTGCCGCTGCTCATCGATGACCTCCCTGTGGCGTCGTCGCTCCGCCGCTGGCCGGATACGCACGGAAGCGACTTTGCGCTGGATTGGCGCCTCTGCAAAGTCCAGAGGCAAAGCCGACGAAAACCAATGGAACTCTTGTTGTCGGCGACGCGATCTTGGTTGACCGCTAGTGTCCTGACTCTCAATTGCCGCCCAATAACTCATGCCGCCACTTCCCTGTCGAGCGCCGCGCGGGCGCGCTTGATTTTGGCGAGTATCTTCG